>JAGBHF010000090.1 GCA_017935645.1 Bacteroidaceae bacterium
AGCATCTTCCTTGATCTTTGTTATCGCTTGGAAAAAATCAAAAACGAACAAAAAAATAAGAGAGATTTTCCTCGCCTTGGAAAAACCTCTCTTTGTATGATTTTGCAGGTCTAAAACCAACCACTTTTGTCCACATTACCTAAATTATCCTTATGTCTATACCGGCGGATGCAACGAAATTACCCCTACGTGAGGGTAAAACTATAAGGCTTGTAATAAATTGATTGTATCAGAACTTGACGGCTATGCCTCCCATGACTTGTATGCCGGGGGCAGGAAGACCAAAGTAATAGTCATGACGGCGATTGAGAAGGTTGTGTCCATGTGCCGATACCGATAGCCAATTGAATATACGATAAGTAGCTGTAAGACTAAGGTTGTGTATATCGTTTAATCGTCCATATGTACCATAGTCGCGCTCAAGTTGCATATTGTAATCGAGCTTTACATCCAACGGCTTGATAGGACGTACTAAGACTGTAGCATTGGCCTCCCAACGAGGGCGGTTGTAGGTAATAATGCGACCGTCTTGATTCCATTGACGATAGGCTGCTCGGGCCGAAAGCGATACATACTCTGTAATATTGGCATCGACTCCTATACCGGCTTTGATACATGTAGCGTCAATGGCATCCCAAACAAGGGTTTGCGATAGGCCATCGACATGCTGAAAAAGCGCCCTGTCGGCAACCTCATACCCACCGTACAGCGTAATAAACAGCTCGGGGATGACATGCAGACGGAAACCCAACTGTGCATCGACGGGCGAATAGCTTGAGGCTATCTGCTGCGAGGGGTCGAAGTAGAGACAATATTGCGACACATCGCTCCAACTATTGAGTTTTTTACCTCCACCAACTTGGGCAAAGAGAAAGTAGTTCTTGACAAACTCCCAATTGAAACGAACATCGGGAGCCAAATAGAATACATTGCCATCGCCCCCCGAAAGGTCGAGTTTTGCACCAAGGCGGAAACTTACCCGCCCCTTGTTCCATGTAGCATGGGGCATGAGGCTCATCATAAAGATGTGGCGTGTGTGCTGTGTAGGTTGCACCGAGCCACTCACTACATCTTCGAGCGACGACGACAGGAGTCCGTTGTATTGCAGGTAGTTGCCCAAGATATCGCCACCTACACTCCAATTATCGTCGAGCATGCGGGCGTATGACAAGTCGAGGTAGGCATGGTGCTCACGCGAGGCGTTATCGACATACAAGGCGGTAGTATTGTCGTAGAGTCTATATCCGGTAGTAACATGCCACTTTTCGTAGTCATATTGCTGTGCTTCGCTGTTATCAAGGCGCAACTCAGCCATATAATTATTAATCTGCTGTATAGGGTGATCGCCCATGCCCATCACACCATAGTAGTTGAAGTGAGCGTAACGATATGAGGCATTAAGTGCCAGAGTAATATTGTTGCTGAAGATGTGAGCATATTGCAATCGGGCACGGACATCGTAAAATGTCTGACGGGTATCATCAGCGGGATTAAGCAAGGCTTGGCTATTGACCGGTATGTCGCCATTGAGCGATGTGAACTGTGCTGCAATGCCCAACTTGTCGCTCTTGGTGTCGAGTATGCGATAACCCGCATTGGCAGCCATAGCCATATACATACCCATGTCGAAGTTGGCATATCCGTTATATTGCGATACACTCTCGCCATTGGGGGGCATATAGGGCAACTCAACCTTAGTAGGAAGAGCCGTCACATCGGCCGAAAAGGCATCAAAGGCATAACTCGAAGGCTTGCGCTCGAAGGTAGGTGTCGTAATGGGTGGCAGTGTGTTGATTTTCTCGGCATCACGCACTACGGGGGTAAAATTACGCACAATCGTTACCTCGCGTTGCAATGTATCATTAGCATAAGCATGCATGACAACAGCAAACAATGTAGCAAGAATGAGAGCATATCTTTTCATATATCTTTGTGCGGGATATTATAGGTTTACAAGTCGTTTTTCGATAAGGGTTGCAATATCGTCGTTGCTACCGGGATAGTTGTCGCGCAACTGCAAGAGATATTGACGAGCCGTATAATTATCGTCCTTGGCAGCATAAATATCAGCCAAGAGGATAAAATTGCGGGCTAACCAATAAGCATGCTGAGTACCCTTTTGCACAAAATCGTTGGCGGCATTCTCAGCCTCATCCATACGGTTGTTGTCGAAGTAATGTTGTGCAATAAGATAGGCAGCCTCGGCGCCATAGAGGGTACGTGTATCTTGAGCCAACAGGGTAAAGTCAGCCAAAGCATTATCCACATCACCCTCGGCACGATACGATTGTGCCCGATGGTAATATACCTCTTGCTCAACCTCGGGCGATACCTTGCTGTGTGTCAATATACGATTGGCTACATCTATAGCCTCGCGGTGCTGCTGCAGGCGCACATAACAGCGCAAAGCACCTACGGCTGCATTGAGGCGCAACTCGGGCGAAGCAGCTTTTTGCTCCAACTGTGTGTATTGTGTCGCCGCATGCTGGTATTGCTCCATATCATAGAGTATATCACCGGTACGAACAAGCGCCTCTTCGGCAAAATTGCCGTGCGGGTCGACCTGCAACGAGTTTAAGTAATACTCCAAGGCCTCATCATACTTTTGCTCGACATCGGCCACGTTACCCATGTAGTAATAGGCTGTAGCACGATATGCGCCATGCGGGAATTGTGTAGTATAATTTTTCAGGGAAGATACATCGCCGGCACTCATATACTTACGCTCGGCTGCCATATAGGTAAGAGAGTCCAACTCAGCCCGATGATAGTCGATACCTTGTTGCTGCATGAATTGTGAGAGTTCATCTACTTGATTAAGCTCGATATATATCGACTTGAGATCCTCGATGGCCACCTTAGCCTCGCCACTTGTAGGATGCTGTACAATAAGTTTTTTATATGCCGATATCGAGGCGTTCATATCCCTTTGATTGTAATACAATGCACCCAACTGCAACATGGCATTACGAGTCAACACACTCTCGGGGAAGAGTTCGACAAGACGATTGTAAGTTGCGATGGATTGCGCATTATCGCCAAGTGAGATATATGTTTGAGCCAATTCGTTATAAGCCTCGGCATTATACTCCGACTGAGGATACTGCTTGATAAGCTGCTTAAGCAATGATACCTTCTGCTTGTAGTTTTTACTCACACCTGTTACTACCGCTTGTTGCAACAGGGCATAGTCACTACCACTACCTTTATAGTCGGCAGCACGGGCATAATACTTTTCGGCAGCTGTATATTTGCGAGCATGGAAGTAGCAATCGCCTATACGGCTGTAAGCATCAATAAGCAAAGGCGTGGTAGCCAACTTGTTTTGCACAAAGAGTTCGAATGCCGAGCCGGCACTGCTATACTTCTTGGTACGGAAATAGCAATATCCCATATTATACTGCGCCAACGCTACCATGGCATCATCGGCTATAATATTACTTGCGGCAACTTGCCTGTAGCATTGGAGTGCCTCGTTGTATGAACCATTGCGATACCTACACTCGCCCAACCAATAGACAGAGCGAACTTGATACTCCGGAGCGTAATCGCCCGCATTGGCAGCTTGCTCAAACCACTTACCCGCTTCCGAAATACGGTTGTTGGCAAAAGCCTCTGTTCCGAGCATGTATAATATCTGCTGACGTTGCTTGAGTATGTCGTGCGACGGTTGCTTAATTCGGTTGATATAATCAAGAGCGTCGGAATAGTTGCGCGACGAAAGGTGAAGTTCCGAAATACGACTATTCACGTCGTCGGTATAACGAGAGTGGGGATACTCACGGATAAAATTCTCAAACAGAGCCAATGTACTATCAAACAAGTTAGGCTTGGCATCGTAGGCACAGAGAGCTTGGTTGTAAAGGGCTATTTCGCGTATGGCATCGTCACAACGGCTTTCGGCGGCACAAGTAAATGCTTCATAAGCATTGTGCATATCATCGGCTTGCAGATAGGCCAATCCTTTATGCAAATAGGCATTCTGCGATATATGATCATCCTCGCCAACGACTTGATTCAGCAACTCGATTGATTTATCATACTCCTTGGCACGATAAGACAATATACCGGCTATATACAGAGTAGTACGGTATGGGGTATCGGCTGTGTCCAAATAACGGCTGATGTACGACATAGCCTGCTCATCATTGCCCAATTGGTAATGACTCTCACCTGCAATGCGGTACAACTCGGTGCGATAGGCCTCACCGATATTACTATTTATAATAGGGTCGCACGATGCCACACACTGAGCATACTGCTTGTTGGCAAAATCGATATTAAGCAACAAATAGCGAGCCTCCGACAGATACTCCGAATTCGAATGTACCTGCGTAAGATTGCGACGAGCATTGTCATAATCGCCCTCATCGTAATATATATATCCGCTATAATATCGGGCGGCATCGCCATATTGGGCAGAATTTTGTACCAACGCCCTCAACAAAGGCTGTGCTTTGTCGTACTGACGGGTGTGGATATAGCTCATGGCCAAGCGATAGGCGTAGTCGTCCTGCTCACTACCATTGATGCTGTTGAGATCGATTTTCAACAACTCGTCGACAGCCTTGCTATATTCACCCTCATTGTAATAATAGTAACCCAATTCAAGATTTATTTCACTATGATGTAGCGAATAGGGGTACTCCCACAGGTAGCGAGCCAAGAGTTCGGGTGTGCGCTTCACACCACGTTTGGCTTGCGACATGACAACATAAAATGCCGCCTCTTCATGATATTGCGAGGCATCTTCACGCTGCAACAATGCCGACATTACATCGTAACAACCGGCATAGTTACCATCGCAATACATGGTATAACCCCTATCATAGTCCGATGCAGCGTCGGTTGTATGCAACGACTGGGCACACACTGCAACAGCGCAGAGCATGAGCATCGATAACATTGTATATAGCCTACTCATAGTGAGGGTCTGTTATTGTTTCCTATCGGTGTTAACCCACTTATACAGCTTGTCGGATGGTCGTATTTTCTTGTCAAGTTTAATAGAGAAGTGCTGACCTTTAGTAACTTTATCGACACTCTTCAGCGCCACACGAATCTCCTCAACAACCACAAACAAAGCACCTGTTGTAGGACCGGTAACGAGTATCTCTTCACCTACCGACAATTCGCCACTTTCGAGCAAGAACTCTGCCACGCCCAAGTTAGAGAAGTATTTGACACCCTTACCTATATACTCCTTGCGCTTGGTAGCCGACGAGCCATAGTTCTTCGACCATTCACCAAGACGTTGTCCCAAGTAGTAACCATCCCAGAATCCACGGTTGAACACGGTAGTCAAGCGGGTATTCCACTCCTCGATGCGCTCGTCGGTAAATGTATCGTTGAGACAAGCCTCAATAGCTTCGTTGTAGCACGAAACAACCGTGCTTACATACTCGGGGCCACGAGCACGGCCCTCAATCTTAAACACTCTCACACCCGAGTCGATGAGTTTGTTGAGGAAGTGTATGGTCTTGAGGTCCTTGGGCGACATGATATATTGGTTCTCTATGGCCAGTTCCTCGCCGGTCTCACGGTCGGTAACTTGGTATGAACGGCGACATATCTGCATGCAACCGCCACGATTGGCCGAATGATTCATTTGATGCAAGCTCAAGTAACACTTACCCGATACAGCCATGCACAATGCACCATGACAGAACATTTCGATGCGTATAGGCTTTCCGGCAGGGCCCACGATATTCTCTTCCTCGATGGCTCGATAGATATTGGCCACCTGATCCATATTCAACTCACGAGCCAATACCACAACATCGGCAAATTGTGAGTAGAAGCGCAAAGCCTCTACATTCGATATATTGAGCTGAGTAGACAAGTGCACCTCAACACCAATACTGCGTGCATAAGTCATAGCAGCCACGTCGCTGGCAATAATAGCCGAGATACCGGCATCGCGAGCTGCATTGATAATGCTACGCATCAACTCCATATCA
Organism: Bacteroidaceae bacterium; assembly: GCA_017935645.1. Classification (GTDB taxonomy): domain Bacteria; phylum Bacteroidota; class Bacteroidia; order Bacteroidales; family Barnesiellaceae_A; genus Barnesiella_A. The sequence goes on from JAGBHF010000090.1 coordinate 5,961, forward strand.
TTGTCATAGATAATAGTGTTGACAGTAAGATAGCTTTTCAAGCCATTCTGGTCGCATATTTGAGCTATATTGTGCAGGTCGTCTATGGTAAAGTTTACCGACGAGCGTGCTCGCATGTTCAAGCCTTCGATACCAAAATATATCGAGTCGGCTCCTGCTTGTATGGCTGCTTGCAACGATTCGTAGCAACCTACAGGAGCCATAATTTCAAAATCTTCTCTCTTCATATCTCTATATATGTATTTTTGCAAATTCTATTGTGCAAAGATAGCGATAATTTTCTATTTCTCTCAATACTTAAAGCTACTGCCACCAAGGAACTCGCGCAAGAGCGATGTGGGTGGAATCTCCTTCTCGGGCAGAGAGCGGAAATAGTGCAAGAACTTGAGCAATCGGGCAGCCTCGGCATACTCGGGGCAGTTGCGCGGTACTGAACGCAATACGGGTACAGCATAGTCGCGTATTACAGCCAACTCAAAGAGCAACGACGAGTTGAACATGGCATGAGCATTCTCCTGATAGGGGAAAATCCATTTGTCCTCGCCACGGCGCACACTCGGCCAGCGAGCGATGGTATCTTTGGGCGATACACCACGAGTCTTGGCATCACGCACAATGCGACGCAACAAGCGATTGTCGGTCGAGGGTATGCAGTTGTGGTCGTCGATAGACAGCGAAGTGAGTGCCGACGCATAAATACCATACTTCTGTTCATCGGGGATAGAGGCTGTCATCTCGGGATTGAGAGCATGAATACCTTCCAATATAAGCACCGTATTGGGTGTAAGTTGCATACTCTTTGCACCCTCAACACGTGAGCCGCTCTTGAAATCGTAGGTAGGCAGAGAGACCAACTCGCCATTAAGCAGGCGTTGCAAATCGCTGTTGAAGCGTTTCAGGTCGAGAGCATACAACGACTCGTAGTCATATTCGCCCTCTTCATCGAGGGGTGTATCTACACGGTTGACAAAATAATCGTCGAGCGAGATAGCTGCCGGAATGAGACGATTGGTCATCAACTGCACCGACAAACGCTTCGAGAATGTTGTTTTGCCCGACGAAGAGGGGCCCGAAATGAGCACAATGCGTGCGCCTCCTTGATGAAATCGATTGGCTATATCTTCGGCAATAGCAGCAATTTGCTTTTCGTGCAAGGCCTCAGCTACTTGTATCAATACCGACGCTTTATCCTCCTCAATGGCACGATTGAGACGACCTACACCACTGAGACCAATAATCTGATTGAAGGTGTTGTATTTATCGAACGCTACAAGCATCTTCGACTGGTCGATAGGCGTAGCGGGTCGCGACAGGTCGTTCTTATCGGGAGGCAGGAGCAACATGCCATTGGCATAAGGTTGCAGGTCAAACACCTTCAAGTATCCGGTCGATGGTACCAACCAACTATAATACATATCGGCCAGTCCGTCGAGTTCATAATAATCGGTATACAGGTCGCCGATTGTGTTTAAGAGGTCAATCTTCTTTGTAAGCCCCTGTTTCTCAAATATCTTTACCACATCGGTCGTATGAGCCATCTTTTGTTCAAAGGGGAGGTCTTTATCGATAATCTCTTGCATACGAGTACGTAAGGCAGCGACCTTGGTCGGCTCCACCGGTAGCTTGGCATCGCCCAACAGGCAATATTTGCCATTGGATATAGAGTGCTCGATACGCAACGATTCGCCGGGGAAAAGCTCATGAACAGCCTTATACAATACAAAGCTGAGCGAACGTTCATAGGCACGCATACCCGAAGCATCGCTAATATCGACAAACTCCACGTCGCAGGTGTTATATACACGGAAGTTGAGACTCTCCGACTTATTATTAACACGCGCTGTAACAGCAGGATAGGGCATATTAAGGTCGATGCGATTATAGATGCTCAATAGCGACTCACCGCCTTCAACCTCGATTTTTTCACCTGTATTGCAACAGTAAATTGTGATGTACTTATCCATGATGTGATCTTTTATGTGAATGTTAAATTTTGAAATAAAGTTAAAATACACCGCACAAATATGGTGCGAATATTTTTATTTATTTATTTTTGCAAATAAATTTAGATTACTATTTTTATGGTGATAAAGGTAGTATATTAAAGCGAAAAATACAATAAATATATTCTAAATTAAACACAATGAACTACTCGTTTTTCGATTTCTTGACGCTGATAGGTGCGCTGGGAATGTTCCTTTATGGAATGAAAATCATGAGCGAAGGTTTGCAAAAAGCAGCCGGAGATCGCATGCAGAAGATTCTCTCATCCATGACCAATAACCGCATCATGGGTGTGTTTACCGGTATGCTTATCACAGCTCTTATTCAGTCATCATCGGCAACAACCGTCATGGTAGTAAGTTTTGTCAATGCCGGACTTTTATCGCTCACTCAGTCTATTGCCGTAATCATGGGTGCCAACGTAGGTACTACCGTAACGGCTTGGATTATCTCTCTCTTTGGTTTCACAGTAAAGATTGCCGATGTGGTCTTCCCCGTTATGGCTATCTCTATCCCCTTGATATTCTCTAAGAACAACCAACGCCGCTATTGGGGTGAGTTCCTTATCGGTTTCTCACTACTCTTCTTGGGTATGGAGTTTATGAAGGAGTCGGTTCCCAACTTGCAAGAGAACCCCGCAGCCTTGGAGTTCCTCAACAACTACACCAATATGGGCTACGGCTCGGTATTGTTGTTCTTGCTTATCGGTTCTATCCTCACTATCATCATGCAGTCGTCAAGTGCCACCATGGCCATTACACTTATTATGTGTAGTCAAGGATGGATATCATTTGAGATTGCCGCCGCTATGGTACTTGGTGAGAATATCGGTACAACCATCACCGCCAACATGGCAGCCCTCTCGGCCAACGTATCGGCTAAGCGCGCCGCCTTTGCACACTTCTTGTTCAACATGTTCGGTGTGTGCTGGATGCTTATATTCTTCTTCCCTTTCACACGCATGATTATTGCTCTTGTAGGACACTTGAACGGCATGTCGACCGACGAAGTAAACTACTTGTTAAACTCATCGGCAGCATTACTTCCTCCCGAAGAAGCAGCCAAAGCCGCAACCACCGTATCGTTCTCGTTGGCTCTGTTCCACTCAATATTTAACGTGTGCAACGTGCTCATCATGATATGGTTTGTGAAACTATACGAGAAGATTGTTACCTCTGTAATCAAACAAAAATCGGCTACCGACGAGGAGTTCCAACTCAAGTATATCAATACCGGTATGATGGGTGCATCGGAATTGAACCTCCCCCAAGCCCGCCAAGAGATTGTGGTATATGCCGAGCGCGTACGTCGCATGTTTGGCATGGTACAAGACCTCTTGCACGAGAAAGAGAGTAGCGAGGCCTTCTCTAAGTTGTACAGCCGCATCGAGAAGTATGAACAAATATGCGACCGCATGGAGATTGAGATTGCCTCATTCTTGAACAAAGTGGTAAGCGGTCGATTGAGCTACGACGGTAAGTTGCAAGTAAATTCAATGCTTACCATGGTGACTGAGATAGAAAGCATTGGTGACTGCTGTTACAACTTGGCTCGCACATTGGTGCGCAAGCAAGAGGCCGGTGTGAAGTTCAACGATGAGATCATGAGCAATATCGATGCTCTTATGGCACTTGATTCCGATGCTCTCGAAAGCCTTATCGCTGTATTGTCGAAAGGTGAGAATGCCGACATTATTGCAACATACAACAAAGAGAACGAGATTAACAACTTCCGCAATCAGTTGCGTGCCACCAACATGGATAATATCAATGCCAAGCACTACGACTATCAAGAAAGTATATACTACATGGATATCGTGGCTGAGGCCGAGAGCTTGGGCGATTATATCGTAAATGTTGTGGATGCTGTTAAGCAACAATCTCACCACAAGTTGAAAGTATAACTTTTACAATCGATACAATGAACGAAGGATACCGGCTCGCAAAGTCGGTATCCCTTTTTTTTACTATCGGCATATCGAGAAATAAAATCGGCAACAGAAGTGCTATTTTTCCAAAAAAGAGTCTTACTTTTGCGTCACTAATAGGAAATTAAAAGAGATATGAAAAAGAAGACTATTCTTATTGTAGCATGTGTAGTGGTGGCAATTTTGCTTGTTGCAGTAGGCATCGTGGGATATGGCTTTATGAACGATGCACGCATTAAGGCTGCACGTAGTATTACCCAGATAGACGAGGGATTGTATACGATGACTTATGAGGGAGATTATGGTTTTGACACCTTCCTGCAACAAGGCGGCGCCTCGTCTGATGCAGCTATGGCACAATATATCACCAACTTTATCATGCAGGGTTTTGGTGCGCCCAATGCTCAGCCCGACACAACAGCCGAAATGGGTTGCAGTACATTTGTTGTTCACAACGAACATGGTATCTTGTTTGGGCGTAACTTCGACTTTCCAGCGGTACAAAAGGCTATGATTGTAAAGGCTCGCCCCGACAATGGCTACGCCTCAATATCAACAGCATGTCTTGATTTTATGGGAATGCCGGCCGAGTGGCAACCCGATGGCGATATACCATCGCGCATGGCTGCTATTACAGCACTATATCTACCTCTCGATGGTATCAATGAAATGGGACTGTGCGTATCGGACCTTGTTGCAGGCGACGAGGAGGAAACACACCAATCGACCGATAAGCCCGACCTTACCACCACATCGGCAGTGCGTCTGTTGCTCGATAAAGCGGCCAATGTACATGAAGCTATCGAGTTGCTACGCAATCACGACATGAATACCTCCATAGGCACATCGCACCACTTGGCTATAGCCGACGCTACAGGAGCATCGGTTGTTGTGGAGTATATCGGTGGCGAAATGTTTGTTACACCGGTTGAGATTGTTACCAATCACTACTTAACACCCGGCGAGAAGTGTGGCATAGGAAACGAGCTGTCGCATGAACGATATGCAACTATAGCGCACATGAGTAGCGTACTGCCTTATAAGACATCACCGCAACGAGTTATGGAAGTACTCCGCGCGGTATCGTACAGCGAATATACCCACTGGAGCATCGTGTTTGACACCGAGGTGTGCGAGGCACAATACGTGTGGAAGTGTGGATTTGACAAGAAGAAACACATATTCGGTATATTTGAGTAAGGTAATCATCTCATAGCATATTTTTCTACACGCTATGCCACCGATACGCGGGGGCACAGCGTGTAGATTTATTATAGTACTTTACAAATGGTTGATAAATGGCAAAGTATGAAAAATATCGGCGCGTAGTAGCGGTATTGTCGATAGAAAAAACTACCTTTGTAGATTGATTATGAAAGACTAAATATGTTGGCTCAAATAACACTCAACGGCACACGTGTACAATATAAGGTAACGGGCGAAGGTGCACCGGTTATATTGTTGCATGGCTGGGGTTGCAATATTGCAACAATGGCTTCGATAGAGGCTATTTTGGCTCCACACTTTAAGGTATATACGCTCGATTTTCCAGGATTTGGTGGCAGTGACACCCCTACTGAAGTGTGGGGTGTAGAGGAATATACACAGATGTTGGAACGTTTTGTGAACGAACAGCATATTGAAAACCCCATACTCATCGGACACTCATTTGGAGGCAGGGTCTCAATACTCTATGGCTCGCGCAATGAGGTACGCAAGATAGTACTTGTAGATGCAGCCGGAGCCAAGCCCCGACGTCCGTTGAAATATTATTGTAAAGTATACTCATATAAGTTATACAAGAGATTCTTGTACCTCACAATGGGCAAAGAGCGCGCCGAGGAGAAGTTGGAGGCCCGTCGTCGCACCGCCGGTTCAGCCGATTATAATGCCCTCACAGGCATGATGCGTCGCATTCTTGTCAAGGTAGTGAATGAGTATCTCGAAGAAGAGATGACCCGGATTAAGTGTCCGGTGCAATTGATATGGGGTGCTAATGACAAAGACACCCGATTGCGCGAAGCCAAAGTGATGCTCAAGCGCATCCCCAATGCCCGCCTCGACGTAATAGAGGATGCCGGTCACTATTCGTTCCTCGACAACCCGTTCCGCTTCCGATCATATCTCACAGCTTTTTTGAAGCAAGAAATTTATGGCAAATAATTGAACAATAATGATAACACTCATCACTCAAATAGTATTAATTATCACACTCATTTTATATGTGGGTGTAGCGCTGAAGTATGAGTTGCAAATGATGCAACAAAACAGCTATCGCAACAAACGTTACTGGAATTGGATGACAAAAAACGGCGACTCATCATCACCCCGACGTCTCACCGTTTACTTCCTCTTGTTGATGTCATGCACTCGATTTACTCCCGAGATTATACATCCCTTTATCGCGGTGATATTGTTGGTATTGGCAGTGCGTGAGTTGCGCATGAAGTACAAGAAACCCGTGGTATTTACCCAACGTGCCACACGCTTGTATATAGCCTCGTGGGTGGTTGTATTGCTACACACAACCTTGTGGGCATCCTTGACACGATTTGATTTAAGTGTTATACCCATACTCATGCTCTGTGCGGCAGCCTTCTCATGGGTAGTGATATTGCTGGCCAACCTGCTTATGCACCCCATCGAGATGCAAATCAATCGTGGTTTCTACAACGAAGCGAAGAAGATACTTGAAGCCATGCCCAACCTTCGCATCATTGGTGTGACCGGCAGCTATGGCAAGACAAGCACCAAGCATTACCTATATCGCATCCTCAGCGAGAAATACAACGTATTGATGACCCCCGGCAGCTACAATACACCCATGGGTGTAATACGCACCGTACGCGAAATGATGAAACCTTATTACGATGTGTTTATCGTAGAGATGGGAGCCAAACAACTGGGCGACATCAAAGAGATATGCGACCTTGTATGCCCCACAATAGGTATCGTAACGGCTGTGGGCGAGCAACACTTGGAGTCATTCAAGTCGATAGAAAATGTACAACGCACCAAGTTTGAGTTGGTCGATGCCCTACCGGCCGACGGGTTGGCGGTTGTAAACAACGACTTTGAATATATTGCCAACCGCACCGTGAGCAATGTACCCGTGAAACGATATGCCCTCGCCCCCGGAGCCGATTATCATGTAGAAGATGTAGAGTATGGCGAGGTAGAGACCCGTTTTGCCATAGTAGGTGAAGGTCGTCGCATAGAACTTGCCACCAAGTTGGTAGGTGACTGCAACTTGTCGAACCTCATGGCATCGGTTATCGTTGCATTACACCTTGATGTACCTGAGAAATCGATACGCTACGGTGTGAGCCAGATAGAGCAAGTAGAACATCGCTTGAATATGAAACGCACACCCGGAGGCTTGTCGATAATCGACGATGCCTTCAACTCAAACCCCGATGGCGCACGCATGGCACTCGACGTGCTCGGTCGCATCAAGACAGGCAAACGCATTGTTATCACACCGGGTATGATAGAGCTGGGCGATAAACAAGTGGAATATAACAAGCGATTGGGTGTACAAATGGCTTCGGCCGCCGACTATGTAATGGTGGTGGGAGCATACAACCGCGATGCTATACTCGCCGGTCTTGCCGAAGGAGGCATGCCCGAGGAGAAGATTTTTGTAGCCGACAGTTTTGCCACGGCACAAGCTCGTCTGGTACAGATAGCCCGCGCGGGTGATGTGGTGTTGTACGAAAACGACCTGCCCGACACATTCAAGTAACAAGAAAATCGACAATAGAAAACTGAAATAATGAAAACAACTGTAGGAGTATTTTTCGGAGGTCGCTCGGTAGAGCATGAAATTTCGGTGCTTACAGCCCTCCAAGCCATGTATGCTTTTGATAGTAACAAATATAATATAGTACCTGTATATATATCGAAAGAGGGTCGCTGGTATAGTGGCGAGGCTCTTATGTCGGTATCGAACTTCCGCGACATGAATGCCCTCAAAGCACAATGCGAGGAGGTATACATGAACCCCGAGTATGGCGATTACAACCTCTACCGTCGCAAAAAGAAACTCTTCGGCAACCCCATTGTAGCCACGCTTGATGTAGTGATACCGGCATTGCACGGTACAAATGGCGAGGATGGTGTATTCCAAGGTTTGTTGGAAACCATCGGCATACCCTTTGCCGGATGCAACACACTCTCGGCAGCCATCGGTATGGACAAGATTGTGATGAAAATGGTACTTGAGAGCTGCAATATACCCATTGTCGATTATGTGTGGTTTACCGACAAGCAATGGTTTGCCGACCGTGACCGTTGGGCTGATGAGGTAGAACAAAAAATAGGCTACCCCGTAATCGTAAAACCCGCCAATTTGGGTTCAAGTGTAGGTATTTCACGTGCCGACAACCGCGCCGAATTTATGACCAAGGTCGACGAGGCAAGCCGCTATTCGACTCGCTTGGTAGTTGAGGACTTGGTAGAGAACCTCAAAGAGATAAACTGCTCGGTACTGGGCGACTGCGACGACTACATGGCATCGGTATGTGAAGAGCCTATCAAAAGTGGCAAGATACTCTCGTATGAGGACAAATATATGGGTGGTAGTCAAGGCGAAAGTGGCATGCAAGCCAGCGAGAAACGCATCCCCGCCGATCTCACTCCCGAACAAACAGCCCGCGTACAATTCCTTGCCGGCGAGACTTTCCGTGTACTCTCTTGTCACGGTGTAGCTCGTGTCGACGTGATGATAGACGATAATACCGGCGATATATATGTAAACGAAATCAATGCCATCCCCGGCTCATTGTCGTTCTACTTGTGGGAAGCCACCAAAGTACCCTTCGACGAATTGATGGATCGCATGGTACAACTCGCCCTCAAACGCAAGCGCGAAGCTGCCAACAAGACCGTAAGCTATACCCAAAACATCTTTGCCCTCGGCGGTGGCGGCGTAAAAGGAGCAAAAGGCGCCAAAGGCGCTAAGCTGAAATAATCGTCAAGACTTCAATTATAAACAGGAGGTGTGTCAAAAACAAACAAGACACACCTCCTTGTTTCAAGAATAGATACAGCAAGCCTCATATTTGTATGGTTTCGCTGAAAGCGATAAATTACGCTTTTCAATTTTAATCAGACAGTAATATTTATATGTTGTGATTTAGCGATAGAATTTGATTTCTAAACAATTTTGTTTATTTTTGCACCATGGATAATAGGATAAACATATTAAAAGGGCTACATCCCGGAATATTCCTTCAACGCGAATTGAAAAAGCGCAAGCTCAAGAGTGGTCAATTTGCAGAGTCTATTGGGGAGCATCCGCAAACAATGAGTGCCATTATTCGTGGTCGTAGGTCCATGAACACACCGCTATCACTACGTATAGAAAAGGCTCTCGAACTGGAAGAAGGCTTCCTAATGTCTTTACAAATATTTTATGATATAGCCTTAGAGAAGCAAAAAACGGCAATAAACAATCGCCCGGATATATCAAAATTCAGCCCCACTCTTTTTTGGGACACAAGCATTGATAATATCAACTTTGCAGAGCATAGTAAGTTTGTCATCAACCGCGTATTTGAGCGTGGAACAGAATCTGAGATTTATGAGATAATACGTTTCTATGGACGTGAAAAGATTTTGAGCGAGTTAGATATAACACAACACTCGCCATTTGCAATAAATATTAGGAAAAACCTAAAACAGTACCTCAACTATGAAGCATAGAAGTTTACAATATAATACAGTGAAACCCATTCTGCGCACCACTCTCGGCGATTGATGTTGATTGAGGAATTCGCCCCATTTCGGCTTGTAGGTGGCACATCGCTCTCTTTACGATATGGACATCGTATGTCGGACGATATTGACTTGTTTACAGACGCAACATACGGCTCTATTGATTTTCAGAGTTTACAGAATATTTTGCAAAAAGCCTTTCCCTATTGTATAGGCGATTGTGGGTACAATGTTAGCTTTGGAGCATCTTACATCGTAGGTAACTCGAAAGAGGAGTGTGTAAAATTGGATCTGTTTTATACTGATACTTTTATACGACCTGTAGAAAAACATGACACTATTCGCATGGCTGCCGTTGATGATATTGTAGCGATGAAAATAGATGTAATAAGTAGAGGCGGTCGAAAAAAGGACTTCTGGGATATACATCTATTACATAATGAATATTCGATAGAACAAATGGTATCGCTGTATGAAGAACGATATCCTTTTGGAGCCAATCGAGATGAGTGTATAGCCGGATTTACCAACTTCTCACTTGCTGATGCAGAACCTAACCCTATTTGTTTACAAGAGAAAAAATGGCAGTTGATAAAACTTGATTTTACAGAGTGGATAAGTTATTGATAATATTTTACTATATTTGCAATGTGTAGGCGTTGTCCTATACAAGACATTTTAAAAATATTTGCTCAATAGCCTTCAGAATCACCACCTCGGAAAGTTGCGAGCGAAACAATACATATTGGGAGTGTGTACTATAAAGTGCAGGCTCGAACCAATTGTATTGTGGTTTGTGGTGAACCTTGAAGGCGTTGGCAAAAGTCTGCGCTTTCCTTTTATAGTTAGTGCAGATAAAAACAATGGCAATATTGAGGTTGATTGTAAATGTTTAACACTAAAATATTATATCATGAAAAAGTTTATTTTTTTAGTAATGACAACATTCACACTTGCACTGTGGAGTTGTGGAAAATACAACGACATTCCAGGTAATGAAGGTGAGCTATCAGAAGATCTTATCGTTTCGGTTGAAATTGAACAAATCGAGCAATATATGATGAGTTTTCGTATAGACTCTACTAATGCTGAGAAAATCTCATATGTTGTAATAGAGTACTCAGAAGAGGTACCCTCCGCATCATTCGTTTTACTCAATGGCGAGTCAGTACCCATTGATAGCAAAGAGCCGGTTGTGGTTACAGATCTGTCGAGCTTTACCTGTTATAAGCTACTTATTGCAGCCGAAGGTGCAGGTAAAACAACTATGATTAATCCTATCACGTTCCGTACTAAAGCTGAAGGATATATTACATTTCGCAGCACTATATCATCTATAAGTGCCGCCGAATCAAAGGATGGTGTTGTTTCTACTATCGAGCTTCCCATTCAATGCGTTTCATTTGAAGACATTACAGCTTCGGTAAACTTCGCCACTACAGATACAGCTTATGCAGAAGATGTTCGTGCTAAAGAAGGTACGGATTATATAGTGAAGAGTGTTACTACTTACAACCTCGACGCTACTAAAAATCGTATCAACGAAGTTACTACCGACTTGACTGTAGCCGGTGTTGAAAGAGTTATCAACTTCGATGCCGAGCATTGTTATGCAACTCTTGTTATCGAAACTATCGACAACTATACAAAAGATGGCAATAAGAAATTTGATGTAGTTCTTACAACTGCTAACGGTTGTAGCCTCACTAGTTACAATAGAATTGCTATCATAATTGCCGACGATGAGAACCCCTTGAGCCAACTCTTCGGTACTTATACAGCTACTGCAGTTTCTGCTTCCAACGGTTTTCCCCCCAATGTAAACTGGGAAGTAACTATCACTGCCGATGACGAGACAGAAGATAAGATATGGATTCACCCCATCTGCTTGTTTGGTGGCTTGAGTGCACATGACATCTACCCCGTTTATGCTACTGTTGACCTCGCTCAAGGTATCATCCAAATGCCTTATGGTCAATGCTTATACGGCGGTAATAATCATAAATACAACTTGGTTACGGCCGGTCTTGGAGACGAGCCTATCTTGTCAGGTGAAAACATTGCGACACTTACAATGGGTGATGAAGTTGTAATTGAATGGCAAAGTGACCTCGGTGTTGGTAACACTAATGCCAACGAGTGGTGGTATCAAGCTATTAAAGAGATTGTCTTTACAAAAAAATAATCTATTAACCAATAGTGTTTAACGAACTCCCTTTTTATCATCAAGAATGTAAATCAACCGGTCGTTTCGAAAAAACGCTATTAGGACTATTTAAGTAGGAACATAAACGGAGGGTGTGTCGAAATGAAAATTTTGACACACCCTCTTTTAAGCAATTGGCACTAAACATTATTTCTTCCTGCACCCGGTGTGGGTGAACATCTTGTTGCAATGATGTTCGTTGCGTTCCATTGCGAGGCGCGAGGGCGTGGGATGCTCGAGTTTCTCGAGGTCGGCAATGGCGGCGCGCATGTCGTCGAGTAGCATATCGGCCATGTCGCGGCTGAATCCCTGTCGCACGACAATACGCATTACCACCATTTCTTCTATATCCTTGGGCATGGTATATGCCGGCACCATCCAACCACTCTGTTTCAACTTGTCTTGCAAGTCGTATAGTGTCCACTTGGCGGTCTTGCTGTAGGTGCGACACATAAACCATATAAAGAGCGGATTGACAACCTCTTGGCAATAATTGACAAACGGTGTCATCTTGCCTATCTCTTGATGCAAGTAGCGGGCTATCTCCATCGAGTTGTGTTGTACTTGCTTGTAACCCTCATATCCGAGTCGGATGAATTGATAATACTGACCCAATATTTGTGCCGCAGGTCGTGAGAAGTTCAAGCCTACCTGTGTAATGTCGGCTCCCAGATAGTTGACCGAGAACGACATCTTGCCGGGCAAGTACTTCTTATCCTTCCACACTACCCAGCCAAGTCCGGGGTATACAAGACCATATTTGTGACCCGATGTGCTGATAGAGAGTACCCATTTGAGGCGGAAATCCCAACGTTTCTCGGGATAGAGGAAGGGGAGAATAAATCCGCCCGATGCTGCATCGACATGGATAGGAATGTCGTGGTGAGTGCGGGCATTGTACTCATCGAGAGCCTTATCCAACGCCTCTACATCGTCATTGAGTCCGGTCCATGTAACACCTTGAATGGGTACAACACATATCGTATTCTCATCGCAACGCTTGATAACCTCTTGTGGGTCGAGAGTGGGTTTTTCGAGCGATAGAGGTACGGTGCGCATCTCTATTTGCCACAAGTCGGCAAACTTTTCCCACACCACTTGGTAGCCGGTAGAGATAATAAAGTTGGGCTTATCGGTAGGTTTGCCTTGCGCCATGCGACGCTCCTTCCAGCGCAACCAAGCCGCTACACCACCCAACATACAAGCCTCGGACGAACCAATAGCCAGTGCACCGGTTTTCCACTTATTCTGCTCGGGCGAGTTCCACAAGTTGGCCACAATGTTTATACACTTGGCATTCATCACAGCCACACGCGGATATTCGGTCTCATCGATATAGTTGATAGCAATAGCCTCATTCATGAGCTTGGTGGCAAAGGGATCCATATAAGTAGTAACAAATGTGGCCAAGTTGAGACGAGGCTGTGTTTGTGCAAAAGTCTCGTCTTTAACCATTTGATAAGCAATCTCGGGCCGAGTACCATGTTGAGGAATAGTATCGACAGGTGAGGGTTTCAACATCTCTTCCGAGCCGAATACGGCAGCATGATCGCAGCAATTTTTGTTGTCTGATTTTTCCATAATCCTAATGTCGTTTTATAAGATTTAGCAATGACCTGAAAACGTTCGCTCCATCATGATGGTTGACTGCGATAAGTATTATTAGCCCTTTTTGTGTTTTGTGAACGCCCTGAATATCTATATCGAACTTAAGAGCCCGATAGTGTGTTATTACTGCCACAAAACTATAATATTATGAAGATAGAAACCGGACGAGGATACATTCCTCTTATAACCTTGTTGGGAATATGGTCTATCTCGGCACTCAATGCACTGCCGGGACTGGCTGTTTCGCCTATTTTGGGTGAGTTACAAAAAATCTTTCCTCACGCGACCGAGTTGGATATACAGATGCTCTCCTCATTACCTTCGCTAATGATTATCCCATTTGTGCTATTGTCCGGCAAACTCACCGAGCGCATCGACAACATCCGCTTATTGCAAATAGGTCTGGTTATTTTCGTATTGAGCGGAGTGCTATATCTCATGTCCGACAAGATGTGGCAACTTATAGCAATCAGCGCTTTACTTGGTGTTGGTTCGGGTCTTATCATTCCGCTATCGACGGGCTTGATAGGCCGATTCTTTGTAGGTCGCTATCGCACCAAACAATTTGGTCTGAGCTCGGCTATTACCAATCTTACTTTAGTAATAGCTACTATAATAACCGGATATTTGGCTGAGGTAGAGTGGCACTTACCCTTTATTGTCTACTTGTTTCCTATCATATCCATTGTCTTATCATTCCAGTTGCGTAAGGCACTGTCACAAGAGCCCGAGCCATCGACCCACGACAAGCAAACCGACAACGGTCTGCGTCCGCATGTGCAAGTAGGAGATAACGGTATCGCCATGCATCATCTTGTTGAAGTGATGTTATTCTATGGTTTGGTAACCTATCTCGTGGTGATAGTCAGCCTCAATTTGCCCTTTCTTATCGAAGAGCGAGGCATGAATGCCGGCTTGTCCGGAACTTACATATCGCTCTTCTTCTTGGCCATTATGGCGCCCGGATTTATGCTCAACCGCTTTATCGATGCATGGGGTCGTGCCACACAACTGTGGTGTATGCTCATGATTGTGGTAGGACTGGGGCTGGTGGTTGTCACAAGCAATGTGTGGCTGGTAGGATTGGGGTGTGTGCTTGCGGGTGTAGGGTATGGCATCATACAGCCCATCATGTACGACCGCACGACTCACATCGTTTTGCCACACAAGAGCACTTTGGCTCTTGCCTGTGTCATGGCAATGAACTATGTAGCCATCTTGGCATGTCCGTTTATTGTCAAGTTCTTCAAGCTTATAATGCACGATACAAGCGAACTGTTTGCCTTTCAGCTCAACACATTCTTGGCTGCACTCACACTGTTAGTAGCCTTTATCTACCGCAAGTCAGCCCTATTCGATAACTAAAAGGGCTATTTATAGCGTTCGAGAGCCGCTTGCAACTTGTTGCGCATCTCGTTACGCAACTTGGCAGGCGATACAACCTCTATTTCTCGTCCCAGCGATAGCAACTCTTGTATGAGGTCGTAGGTGATGTACATGTTGTAAACAAAGTCGACATAGCCATCGCCCACCTCATACTCGCGTTGCGAATGGTGCAAAGGCAGGGCACGCAGGTATTGCGCCTGTCGCATTGTGGCTCGCAGACGTATTGTCTCGGGGTGCTCGTCACTTCGTATTACACCAAACGATTGTGCAAAGTAGTCGGCAGGAATGAAGTCGGCAGGAAACTCAAAGGTATCGGTCGTGAGAGACAAGTCGACAACACGGTCGAGTGCATAGGTCTTGATTTGTCGATCCTTTCGATTGTAACCTACTACATACCAACGTTTACGGAATGCTTTCACAAAATATGGCTCCAACTCGACTTTCTGCGCCGACATCTTCCAGAAGGCGTGATATACCATGCGTATTACTCTACCCTCTTGCATAGCCTCGGCGATAGAGGTTACATAGTCATTTCCCGAGGGGATATGTTCAGGAATAATACGATGCGCCATATCGGAGCCGTGACGCATAAGATAATTGACCGAAAGGGAGTCGAACAGCCACTTTTGCAAGTCGGAGCTTCGGTCGGGTTGCGCTTGTTCGATATAATATTCGTAGGTCGATGTGTCGCACAGGATGTTAACGTCGAAGAGTTTCTCGGCACCTTCACGATAGTTACAAAAGGTGCGTCGTGTGAGAGGATTGCCCTCCGAGAGGTCGCTCTGCAACCATAGGCGTTCAATCTCACCCCGCGTGATGCGCTTGTAACGCCACACGGTATCGAAAAACCACATATATCGTTGTATAACAATCTGCGACATACTTTATAGGATTGTTACGGGAGATTTTCGTTTCTTGAAGCATTGCGACAATACGGGTGCATAGGGCGTGTCGAGTGTGCGTGCCTTGGCAGGACAACCCTTGACACACGCACAGCACTTGATGCAACGTGAGGTATCGGTATGTAGGTAATCACCGGTTGCAATAGCACCTGTAGGGCATAGTTTGACACACTTGCCACAAAGTTTACACTTATCGGCATCCACAACAACCTGTGGTTTTGCAACCGACTTCAGTCGGCGTTGCTTTTTTATAAAGTGAACAAATCGCAACATCGAGAAGAACGAGTTGCGAGGAGCCTTCAACGAGGCTACGTCTATGGCTTCGGCCGATGCGCTTTGAGCAACCTTGGCAGCAATGTTTTTTCCCCACGCGCGAGCATCGGCCAGGTCGTCAACATCGGGACGTCCCGTAGCAATGGGATATCGGGCAGTACTGTAAGAGTGTTCGCCAACAAAAGCTCCTGCAGCAATGGGAATAAATCCACGTTGATGCACAAACTCGTTGAGCTGTGTGAGAGCCTCTTCATAAGCACGATTACCATACACCACAATAAGTACAATAGGGGTATTGCTACCTCGCATGGCATCGAGACGTTGCAATGCAAGAGGAGCAACCTTTCCACCATACACAGGTACAGCTACGACAAGCAATTCGTCGGACTTATAGCACATACCGGAAGGGGTGCTATAGGTTGCATCAACAACACGATTTTCGAGCGAGAGGCTGTCGGCAACAGCCATTGCCACCTTGCGCGATGTGCCGGTGGGCGAAAACAATACGGTAGTAACAGTCGTTATATTCATAGTACAAAAGTAGTAAATAGCCCGTCGAGAACAAAAAAGTATGCTTGTTTTTTTGCATTACAGGCAAGTTCTACAACTGATGTGCAATTTGCAAACTGCACTTTGCAAACCATGCTTAGATTTAAAAATTTTAGCATCTATTCAGGAAAAAATTATTTAATAAACCGTTTTCTTGCAGAAAAAAGCACTACTTTTGCAATGCTTGAAAAAAGAGCACATAACAAGGTAAGAAAGATTAGTTTAACCAACCAAAAAGATTTATTAGAAATGGCAACATTAGACTTGACAAAGTACGGTATTAACGGAACAACCGAAATACTGCACAACCCCTCTTATGACCAACTCTTTGCCGAGGAGACTCTTCCTGGTCTTGAAGGCTATGAAGTAGGTCAAGTAACAGAATTGGGTGCTGTAAACGTAATGACAGGTATCTACACCGGTCGTTCGCCCAAAGATAAATTTTTCGTGTATGATGAGGTTTCTAAAAACACTGTTTGGTGGACCTCTGAAGAATATAAGAACGATAACAAACCCGTTTCGCAAGAGACTTGGTCGGCATTGAAAGACCTCGCCATCAGCGAGTTGTCTAACAAGAAACTCTACGTTGTAGATACTTTCTGCGGTGCTAACGAAAACTCTCGTCTCAAAGTTCGCTTCATCGTTGAGGTTGCATGGCAAGCTCACTTTGTAACCAACATGTTCATCCGCCCCACAGCCGAGGAATTGGCTAACTATGGCGAGCCCGACTTCGTTGTTTACAACGCCTCTAAAGCTAAAGTTGAGAACTGGAAAGAGTTGGGTCTTAATAGCGAGACTGCTGTTGTATTCAACCTCACCAGCAAAGAGCAAGTTATCATCAACACATGGTATGGTGGTGAGATGAAGAAGGGTATGTTCTCTATCATGAACTACCTCCTTCCCTTGCGTGGCATGGCTTCAATGCACTGCTCGGCCAATACCGACATGAACAACGAGAACACAGCTATCTTCTTTGGCCTCTCGGGTACAGGTAAGACAACTCTCTCTACCGACCCCAAACGTCTCCTTATCGGTGACGACGAGCACGGTTGGGATGACGAGGGTGTATTCAACTTCGAGGGTGGTTGCTATGCAAAGGTTATCAACCTTTCAAAAGAGAACGAGCCCGACATCTACAACGCTATCAAACGCGACGCTCTCCTCGAGAACGTAACTGTTGATGCCAATGGTAAAATCGACTTCAGCGACAAGTCGGTTACTGAGAACACTCGTGTATCATATCCTATCTTCCACATCAACAACATTGTACGTCCCCAATCAAAAGGTCCCGCTGCTAAGAGTGTAATCTTCCTCTCGGCCGATGCCTTTGGTGTATTGCCTCCCGTTTCTATCTTGAACGCAGAGCAAACCAAGTACTACTTCCTCTCGGGCTTCACTGCTAAGTTGGCCGGTACAGAGCGTGGTATTACTGAGCCTACTCCCACATTCTCAGCTTGTTTCGGTGCTGCATTCTTGTCATTGCACCCCACCAAATATGCCGAGGAATTGGTTAAGAAAATGGAAAAATCGGGCGCTAAGGCATACCTCGTAAATACAGGTTGGAATGGTACCGGTAAACGTATCTCTATCCGCGATACTCGTGGTATTATCGATGCTATCCTCGATGGCTCTATCGATAAAGCTCCCACTAAACAAATTCCTTTCTTCTCATTCACTGTACCCACAGAGTTGCCCGGTGTTGACCCCGCAATCCTCGATCCTCGCGACACTTATGCTTGCGCTTGCGAGTGGGAAGAGAAAGCCAAAGACCTCGCAGGTCGCTTCATCAAGAACTTCAACAAGTTCACAGGTAACGAAGCCGGTAAAGCACTCGTGGCTGCAGGTCCCCAACTCTAATAGAGAAAAGTTATACTCTATACATCGAACAGACCGTGCCGTTGGCACGGTCTGTTTTTTTATTCACCTGTAGCACAAATAATTATTGTATCCGACAATTCCTCAATATTAACAGCCTATGCCATGAATTTGCCTGCCCTACTCACACTCATGATATTTTCTCGCACATCTTGTTAACAAATCAAAATTACCCCCCCGATTGTTAATATTTATTAACAATCACATTATACTATTGACTTTCTCACAATGTTTCAATAAACTTGTAAAAAAAATCAACCCTTAATGTTTTATATCATGAAACGAATTTTATTTTTATTATCAGTCCTGTTGGCTCTATCGGCATACGCCGAGCATGAGTATATACCCTTTGTAGAGGACGGGAAAGTGTGGGTGGACTATAACTATCAAGGTAAGCACAACCAACTTGGTATAAATGGAACTACTACAATAGACCAGAAGGAGTACTACAAGCTATATATAGAAAGTTTCAGTGAATATGGTGGCACACAAACGCCAACCGACCACTCGCAACTGCATGGATATATTCGAGAAGAGAACAAACGGGTATATAGGCGAAGTATCAATGATGAACAAGAGCACTTGATATACGACTTCGGAGCACAAGTGGGCGATACAATAGAATGGGATACCATAACATACACTTGGAGCGAAGATACTATCAAACGCTATATTGTGGTAGATAGCATCAAGACAACATTGTATTATGGTAAAGAGCGGAATGTATATTACGTAACCTGCATCGAAAGAGAATTTGATAAAAACGGTGTAGAAAACTTCGAACATGGAGGCCCAATCTATTTCTATGATGAGTGGATTGAGGGTGTAGGAACACTCCGGCAACCCAGTCTTGACGACTCATTCAGATGGGGCGCCACCGGCATGATATACTTTGAGTACTGCTACGACTATAACACTCAAGAAATATTCCCTACAAATAAAACACCGAGAGCCGAATTTTCATATCCCGGTGAGAAGTATATCCCATGCCTACAAGAAGGTAATGCTTGGGTATTCGAAAACACCCCTCCGGGCCTATTGGTACAACGCCACATCGGCAGTACAAAGGTTATAGATGGCGTAGAATATCACGTACTTTACAAAACAATCTTCTACCCCCAATCGTGGAGCGCAGGTGAGCCTATCGAGGCCGGCTATATGCGCGAGGAAAACGGCAAGGTATACATGGGCGCCGGGGAGAAAGAAAAACTCATTATCGACTTCACCTTGCAAAAGGGCGATACCGCCTATTGGGATACCGATAAACATGTGTACATCAAGGACGTATCGTACTCCGTGATAGCCGAAAAAGAGCGCAAGGTAATGCAAGTAGAGACCCGCGGATTGGGTCCGGAAGGCGAAACAACAAACAACGAAACTTGGATAGAAGGTATAGGCACAACACACAACATCTTTGATGCCGAGTCATACAGATGGTATGACTTTTCGGGTCTCTACACTCGGTTTAAGTATTTCTATAACTATCCTACGCAGACTTGCTACCCCGAGAATGCCGAGCAATTCGATTTCGGCACACAATCGAAGTATGAGTATATCCCATTCCTTCAAGAGGGTAATGCGTGGGTGCAAGAAAGTATTGAAAGTGATTATGGTCGCAATATGATAACAGACACTGTTACGATTGACGGAAAAGAATACTGTGTTTTATCATTTAGGGCATTAAATATATACGAAAGCATAATTTGGGATTCGCATTATAAAACCTACCTACGCGAAGAAGGGAAAAAAGTATACAGATACCATTATGATGAAAGTTTTGTACCGACATGGAATAATACCGAACACCTTTTCTTCGACTTTGGAGCACAAGCGGGTGATAGCATTGTAGTTGCCGATTGGGAAGAATACAAACTAACCCTTGTTATAGACAGCGTTTGCCAAAAAGTATTGGACAACAAAGAAAGAGATGTGTTCTATGTTAGCTACATGAAATTATATAAGGAAAGAGAAGAAACTTACATAGAAAACCACGATGTATGGATTGAAGGTATAGGACCTACCCAAACAGCTACATTCGACGAAATGGTATGTAAATGGGGATTAGCATGCGGCGCTTCATTATTCTACTGCTACCACAATTACAACACCGGGTATACATACCCCGAGGATAAAACTATGATAGACTTCAGTGCCGTACATGCCACACCGGCCGATGCAAACACACTTACTTTACATCGCAATGGCAATGCGTTGATGGCGGTATTCCCCACAGCATCGGCAGGCGATTCTATCACGCTCTACGACACAACAGGCCGAGTGGTAGCAACACAAGCCGTGCAACAAGGTGCTACAACTGCTACGATAGATATAACAGCACTCCCCGCAGGCGTATACATCGCCCGCCTCAACAGTGGAGCAACCGCCAAGGTGGTGCTGTAGTGAAGAAAATACCTTTAAACACAAACATTGCCCCACAGAATATTTCCGTGGGGCAATTTTCATATCTCGCAAGGTAATCTTTTCTCCCCATGTGTTTTCCGCACGGAAAATATAGGGGGAGTGGCTGCAAGCCGAGGGGGTTGGTGGATGTCACCGAACATAGGGATGTCAATAAACCCCTCAGTCACTTGCGTGACAGCTCCCCTATCTCTACGAGCAGAGGAGCAAAAATATACCACCCGACACACAAAGAAACATGTCCTTATGTTCTTATGTCTTAATAACAATACACACATGGTAACCTTTTCTCCCTCTGTGTTTTCCGCACGGAAAATATAGGGGGAGTGGCTGCAAGCCGAGGGGGTTGGAAGAAGACAGAATATTTTTTTAAGACATAAGGACAGAAGAGACATATAAAAGCGTGCGAAGCACGGGTCGTAGCTCCGTAAGGAGCGAGAATGAATAACCCCGTACGAGCCTACGAGCGTAGCGAGTGGCGAAGTGCGGGGTATCGTCACCATCCCCGTGCAATCGTCTGAAAGACGGGAGTTTTTATGGACAGAAGAGACATATAAAAAACATGCGGAGCACAAGTCGTAGCTCCGCATGCAATAAAATCCCTCTATATAATCGGTTATCCTGCGACGTTGATATCAATACCAAGGGCTTTGACACGCTCGCCTATGGCACGCAATTCCTCAACGGGAACTTTCTCAAGCGACTGTTCGGGTGTCTTGCGGTCAATAGAGTATATCTGCACTTGACGAGGACGAATGCGCTCGATAGCACGCAACCAGTCGGCAATCTCCTCTTCGGTAGTGTTGTCTACTCGCTCGCCGTCATGCTCGCCACGGGTAAACATGGTTTGTACAATGCATTTACCTTCGAAACGCTCTATCGCACGCACTACACGCTCGGGGTCGCAATGTCCGGCAGGGACATTCATCAGGCGCATGGTGCGAGCATGCATAGTGTCGAGTTTAAGGCAGTTGTTGTCTATCTTACACAGCGCACGAAATACGCTATCGTCTTCGAGGCGGGTAGAGTTGGTAAGTACTGTAATCTGAGCCGAAGGATACAACTCATCACGCAAAGCTATGGTGTCATTGATAATACCCTCAAACTCGGGATGCAACGTAGGCTCGCCATTACCGGCAAAGGTAATTACATCGAGCGGACTATCTTCGCTGCGCATCTGTGTGAGCTTGTTACGCAAAGCTGTGCGCACCTCGTCGCGAGTGTGTATCTTGCGGTCGTCACGATTATCGGCGTTGTAGCCACACTCGCAATAAATACAATCGTAGGAACACCATTTGCCATTGAGAGGCAGAAGGTTGACACCCAACGATACGCCCAAACGACGACTGCGAATGGGACCAAATATTATCTCGTGAAAAAGAACGGTAGACATGGTTGTAAAATTTTATGTTTACAGCAAAGGTAAGCATTTTTGAAACAATACAATGATACCCATGAGGCAAAATTAAAATATCATGTTACACGACAGTAGCATTATCTGAAAAAAAGGTCGAGCCACATAAAAATGACTCGACCCGAATATCGTAAGATTGATAAATCTTATTTCAAACCACGACCACGAATGAGAGCTTCGGGGTTGGGCTCAGCACCACGGAATTGGATGTAGAGCTTCATGGGGTCTTCGCTTGAACCGGCCTCAAGAATGTTGATGCGGAAAGCATCAGCTGTTGCCTTGTCGAAGATACCATTCTCAACAAATGCATCGAAAGCATCGGCATCGAGAACCTCAGCCCAGAGGTAGCTGTAGTAACCTACTTCATAACCACCTGAGAATACATGGTTGAAGTGCATGCTGCGGTAGCGGTAAGTAATCTCGGCGGGGAGACCAAGCTCGGCAGCAACTTTCTTCTCAAACTCGCGAGCGTCGAAGCCCTCGTAGTTATCCAACTCATGCATGCGCATATCGAGAAGAGCAGCAGCAACCAACTCGGTAGTAGCAAAACCTTGGTTGAAGCTTGAAGCACGCTCCATCTTAGCAATGAGTTCGTCGGGAATTACTTCGCCTGTCTCATAGTGATGAGCATACATCTTCAATACCTCGGGGTGAGTAGCCCAGTGCTCGGTGATTTGTGAAGGCAACTCAACGAAGTCGCGAGCTACGTTTGTACCGCTGATACCATAGTAGTCGACGCGAGTGAGCATGCCGTGCAAGCCGTGACCAAACTCGTGGAAGAGAGTCTCAACCTCGTCGAGAGTGAGCAAAGAGGGAGTCTCGGCTGTGGGTTTGGTAAAGTTACCAACGTTGTAAACCAAAGGACGTACCTCGTTGCCATTGGCGTCAACATAAGACTCACGGAAGTTGCTCATCCATGCACCTGAACGCTTGCTTGCGCGGGGGAAGTAGTCACAGAAGAATACAGCAAGGTGCTTGCCTTCGGCATCAAACACCTCGTAAGTGCGTACTTCGGGGTGGTAAGAGGGAATATCGGTGCGCTCTTGGAAAGTGATACCATAGAGTTTCTCGGCTACCATGAATACACCATTGAGAACCTTATCGAGAGAGAAGTAGGGCTTCAACTCATCTTCGTTGAGAGCATATTTCTCTTGACGTACCTTCTCGGCATAGTATGCATAGTCCCAAGGAGCAAGCTTGAAGTTACCACCTTCACGGTCGATAATCTTTTGCATATCGGCAATCTCCTCTTTGGCACGAGGCACAGCATATTTCCAGATGTTGAGCAAGAGGTCGTTTACAGCCTTGTCGGTCTTGGCCATACGATCGTCGAGAACGAAGTCAGCATAAGTCTTGTAACCAAGGATTTGAGCCTTTTGCAAGCGCAATTCGAGGATGCGTTTGATGTTGGCCTTGTTATCGTTTTCGTTATCGTTATCACCACGCATTACATAAGCAGTGTAGAGTTTCTCACGCAAGTCGCGGTTATCGGCATATTGCAAGAATGGTATACGGCTGGGAGCTGAGAGGTTGAACAACCAACCCTCTTTACCTTGAGCAGCAGCCTCTTCTTTGGCAGCAGCTATAGAACCGGCGGGAAGACCTGCGAGGTCGGCTTCATCGGTGATGAGAAGTTCAAAACCGTTGTTCTCGGCCAATACATTGTTACCAAAGCTGAGAGAGAGTGAAGACAACTCACAGTTGATACCGCGCAAAGTCTCTTTATCCTCGGCTGAGAGGAGAGCACCTGAGCGAACAAAGCTGTTGTAGTATTTCTCCAAAAGACGCTCTTGAGCACGGTCGAGATTTTCGTTGGCACGATTGTCATAAACAGCTTTGATACGATCAAAGAGAGCCTCATTGAGCATGATATCGTCGCCATGAGCAGTGAGCCTGGGAGTTACCTCGGCAGCGATATCGCGAAGGGTGTCGTTAGACATTGCCTCGGTGAACGAGAAGAATGTAAGCTCGACATTGCGCAAAAGCATACCACTCAAGTCGAGAGCCAAAATAGTATTCTCGAAAGTGGGAGCTTCGGGGTTATTTACGATAGCCTCTATCTCGGCTTTTTGTTGCTTGATACCCTCTTCAAATGCGGGCATGTAGTGCTCGTTCTCGATTTGCTCAAAAGGAGGCACATCGAAGGGTGTGTTGTAAGCACTCAAGAACGGATTGCTTGATTGTTGTTGACATGCGGTCATCATAAGGCAGATGATTGCAGGTAAAAATAGACGTTTCATTGATTATTGATTTAAAAAATTAATATGTCTTGTGTTTTTCTTGCGATGCAAAAATAGATATTTTTGTAGACATACAACAATATTTAGCACAAAGAAATGTTATTACAGCACTAATAATGTGTTATTTCCACTCAAATTCGGCATAAACAGGGTAGTGGTCGGACGAGCGTTTCTTTATGACATTGACATATCGAGCCTCCATATCACCCTCGTACAAGAGGTAGTCGATGCGCACCCACATGCGATCGGCCATGTAAGTGTAGCCGGGTCCCGAGCCTAAATCGAGATAGGCATCACGACGATTTTGGGTAAGAATATGGTAAGAATATGAATTGGGAGTATCGTTAACATCGCCACACAAAATAATATTACCACCTATGCTACGAGCCAAGGAGTCAACAGCCTCAACCTGCAATGCTCGTTGCTGAAATGCATCAAGAAGTTTGTGAGTGAGTTGTTTGGCACCTCCTATCTTACCTTCGATACTATCGGGTTTGGTGGTCAACTCGACATACAGGTCCTTGTCGTCCTTGGTAAATCCTATCGACTGGAGGTGATTGTTTATGATTGTCACCTTGCGACCCTCAATATCCACCTCATACACCGATGTAAAGGCCGTCTTGCTATAGATAGTATCCGACAACAATCGAACAGGATATTTTGAAAGGATAGGCCCGCGACCTTTATGTATCTGATAGGGATAGAGTTTGTTGATTTGCTCAACCTGTTCGGCGGTGAATTTCAATCGCTTATTTACTTGAAATTGTGAATACGACTTCTCTTGAATAGCGACTATATCGGCATCGGCATTGATAATGTTTTGCAGTGTTCGATTATAATCTATTTTGTCGTTTAGCAACTCACCCTCAACGTCTACAAAATGGAAGGTATTGTAAGTAAGTATCGAAAAACCGGGACGATTGGTTACAAGGCGGTCATTACCCTTGTTGATAGGGAAATATTGTCGCATGGCCGGAAACGAAAGCAACAACGCCGCAAGCGACACAAATATGTATCGTGGATATATTATCAACAGCAAGAGGAAAAAGAGTAGTGTTGACAGAGCAAAGACAGGAAATGCAAGCCCCAACAACGCCGGCAATGGATGTACCTCGGGAGAGAGATACTCGACATAAGCCGCCGTTACAAGAGCCAACGACGATACAACAGACAGCACCAATACAAGAGAGGCAACTATCTTTCGCAGTGGATTAACCTGTTTTTTGCTCGATTTATCCCTACTCGATTTTTTAGTTCTTTTTGGCATCGAATAATCGTTGTTTTTCTTCGGTGGTAAGGGCTGTATAACCCGATTTCTTCACCTTGTCAAGTATTTTATCAATCTCTTCGGCTTCTCTCTTTTTACGAGCGAGATACTCGCTATCACTTTCGGGACGCTTGTGAGTGTAAGATGTCTTTTTGTGCTCCGATGTATGAGTAAAAGGCTTCTTCTTGGCAGGACGGCGTATCTTGATATGAGGGCGATGACACAACGACACCAACTTATCAAGGAGCCTGTTGATAGGGTGGAGTATATCCTTACCTTTGCTCCAATAAAGTGCAAATATCACACCCATCAGTGCTCCTCCAATGTGAGCAAAATGGCCTCCGGCATTGCTCGATGTCATACTCAGGAAGTCAATAAGAATTGTTACGAGAGCTATATACTTGAGCGATACAGTACCTATAAACATCAAGTTTATCTTGTAGTTGGGTGCTCGCAATGTCGTTGCAAAAACAATGGCCATGATAGAGGCCGAAGCTCCACACATCAGGCTCTCTTTTCCTGCGAAATAGGGAAAAACATTGTACGAAATGAGGTACAGTGCCGCACCGGCCAAGCCACCCAACACATAGAGCACGCCGAGATGTTTTTGAGAAAAATATTGCATGAATATAGTACCAAACCAATAGAGCCACATCATGTTGAAAAGGATGTGCCACAGGTCGTAGTGGACAAACATATAGGTAAAGAGAGTCCACACCCGGTAGGGCAATATATGCAGTGCCGAAGGCACCTCAATATACGACAACCATTGCATCGTGTCGATATTAAAGAGCATGAGCACCACCGACACCAAGTGAACGGCAACAAACACTGCAACATTGATGTATATCAGTCGCTTAAGCGTAGGTGCGCTATCGAATTGATATTTAAGTCTATCAATAATACCCGCCATTGCCTATTCCTTTTTTTCTCCAATAGAGTATGAGTAACACACCTACCAGCATACCCCCCAAGTGGGCAAAGTGTGCAATACCATCACTTGTAGCACTTACGCCCAAGAAGAGTTCTATAAGACCATATCCCAGCACAAACCATTTGGCCTTGATGGGAACAGGAATGAACATCAGATAGAGAGGCACATTGGGGAACATCATGCCAAAGGCCAACAAGATGCCAAACACAGCACCCGATGCACCTATGGTAACAAGTCCGTTAAGTGCCATAGAGGCTTGTTGCCAACCATACACTTCGACTACCTGCGATATATATCCAGCATATTCAATATACCATGCAGCCTCTTGTATGATACCTGCACCCAATCCGGTAGTAATGTAGTAAAACAAGAATCGCTTACCTCCCCACACCTGTTCGAGTGTACGTCCGAACATATACACCGAGAACATATTGAAGAATACGTGCGCAAACGACGATGGGTCGTGCAGGAACATGTAGGTAATAAGTTGAGCAACATTGAATTTAGAAGCTCCGAAAAGGTGGAGTCCCATCCATTCAACAAGTCTATAACTACCGGTTTCGGGGTTGATACCGATAGCGATTGTGGCAAACCACATCAAAACATTTATAATCAGCAGGTTCTTTGTAACCGGCGGGATTGAGTTGAAAAATGAACGCATAGTATATCCTATTTATTAACAATGGGATAGAGGTCGTTTTGCACCTCTATTCATTTTTTGGCAGTGCAAAGGTAATAAATAATTATCACCCTACTTGCTATTGTATGTTTTATTAATAAAAACCAAGGTTTTGTTGGCTTAAATTTATTAAAATTAAGAACTCTCACAAGATAAAAACAACGTTGCCGACAAAATAGCTCTATACAATATGCCTATATTTATGAATTATTACGCATGGAAAGAGTTTTTTCATAGAGATAAAGGCATATATATCAGTACAAAATGATTATCTTTGCACGCTTATTATATATTATAGAAGTATGAAGATAGAACAAATTATAGCATCGGCTACAGCCAAGGCTGTGAAAACCCTCTATAACGTAGAGGCCGACACCAATAGCTGTATGCCGCAAAAGACAAAGAAAGAGTTTGAGGGCAACCTCACAGTAGTAGTATTCCCCTTCCTGCGTGCATCGAAGAAAGCTCCCGAGGCAACAGCACAAGAGATAGGCGAATATCTTGTAGCCAATGAGCCTGCCGTGGCCGGTTTCAACGTAATCAAAGGTTTCTTGAACCTCGTTATAGCCCCCGCCTTCTGGGCCGGCATGCTACATGAGATAGAGAACGACCAACACTTTGGTATCACTCAAGCCACCGACGAATCGCCCTTGGTAATGATTGAATACTCATCACCCAATACCAACAAACCATTGCACTTGGGTCACGTGCGCAACAACCTGTTGGGCTATAGCCTCTCGCGCATCATGGAAGCCAACGGCAATCGTGTAGTGAAGACCAATATCGTAAATGACCGTGGTATTCACATCTGCAAGTCGATGCTTGCATGGCAAAAGTGGGGTAATGCAGTTACCCCCGAGAGCGCGGGTAAAAAAGGCGACCACTTGATTGGTGACTTCTATGTACTCTTCGACAAGCACTACAAAGCCGAGGTTGCGGCTCTCATGGAAGAGGGTAAGAGCAAAGAGGAGGCTGAAGCAGCATCGCCCCTCATGGCCGAGGCTCGCGAGATGTTGCGTCGTTGGGAAGCCGGCGACGAAGAGGTACGTGGCGTATGGCGCATGATGAACGAGTGGGTATATGCCGGTTTCGACGAGACATATCGTCGCATGGGTGTTGATTTCGACAAGATTTATTACGAAAGTGAGACCTATCTCGAAGGTAAAGACAAGGTACTCGAAGGACTTGAAAAGGGCATCATGTATCGCAAAGAGGATGGCTCGGTATGGGCCGACCTCACCGGCGAGGGACTCGACCACAAGTTGTTGTTGCGTAGCGACGGTACTTCGGTATATATGACACAAGATATAGGTACTGCCAAGTTGCGCTTTATCGACTATCCTATCGACAAGATGATATATGTAGTGGGTAATGAGCAAAACTACCACTTCCAAGTACTCTCTATCCTACTCGACAAGTTGGGCTTCAAGTGGGGCAAAGACCTTGTTCACTTCTCGTACGGTATGGTGGAACTTCCCGAAGGCAAGATGAAGAGCCGCGAAGGTACTGTAGTAGATGCCGACGACTTGATGGATGAGATGGAAGCAACAGCTCGTGAAACATCGGCTGAACTGGGCAAACTCGATGGTTGCACAGCCGAGGAGGCCCGCGAAATATCGCGTATCGTAGGTTTGGGTGCGCTCAAGTACTTTATCCTCAAGGTCGATCCTCGCAAGAATATGACTTTCAACCCCAAAGAGAGTATCGACTTCAATGGCAATACAGGCCCCTTCATTCAATACACCTATGCCCGCATACGTTCGGTAATGCGCAAGGCAGCCGAAGCCGGCATAGAGTATGGCAAGATAGATATGACAAGTGTAGTTCCTGCCGAAAAAGAGATTGACCTCATTCAACGCTTGGCATCATATCCTGCCACAGTAGCCGAGGCCGGTCGCCTATATAGTCCTGCTCAAATTGCCAACTATGTGTATGACCTTGTAAAAGAGTACAACCAATTCTACCACGACTTCTCGATACTGAAAGAGGAGAACGAGGCTGTACGTGCCTTCCGTTTGATGCTTTCGGCCAACGTTGCCAAAGTAATAGCTTCGGGCATGAGCCTCTTGGGTATCGATGTACCCGAACGCATGTAATTGTAAATAGTAAAAATCATAAAACAAAAGTATATGAAAAAAAGTCTTTTTCTCACCGCTCTCATTATGAGCGTTGTATTGGTAGCATGCAATAACAATAGCTACACAATTACAGGTACCATTGAAGGTGCAACCGATAGCACCGAAATTTATCTATTGGACTATAACGAAAACGCACCCATAGACACAGCAGTTATCATCAACGGTAAGTTTGCCTTCGAAGGCAACACCGATAAGAGCCTCATGGCTATGGTTGCCAATATGGAGAACAATATGCCCGTAATCATCGAGCCGGGCTGCAATGTTGAGATAAACCTCAGCAATCAAGAGTTTGTCAAAGCCAACAAGATGAACAAAGACTTTGGCTTGTTCCTCGAGAGCTTCAACCAACTCAACGAGCGTTACATGGCCATCAGCGACAGCCTCATGGCTTTGATTGAAAGCGGCTCTCTTACAATGGATGAGGCTCAACCCATTTTCATGGAGAAGGTTGAAGGTATCGACCAACCCGTTATTGAAGTTATGGAAGAACTCCTTGTTCGCCACAACAACGATATATTGGGTATTATGTTGCTCGAAACATACATCTCGACAGGTGCCGACGATGAGAAAATTGATGCTATCTTGGAACAAATGGGCGACGTAGTGCTTACAAGTCCCAAAATTGCACCCGTTGTTGAGTCACGCAACAAGATGAAGGCTACAGCTACCGGTTCTCAATTTGTAGACTTTACCATCGAGCAAGAAGATGGTACAACAGTATCATTTAGCGACTATGTAGGTAAGGGCAAATATGTTTTGGTAGATTTCTGGGCTTCATGGTGCGGCCCTTGTCGCAAAGCTATCCCCGGCCTTATTGAGTTGTACAATGAGTACAACGCCAAGGGTCTGGAAATATTGGGCGTAGCCGTATGGGACAAACCTGCCAACACGCTCCAAGCTATTGAAGAAGAGAAAATGCCTTGGCCTCAAATCATCAATGCACAAGAAATTCCCACCGACATATACGGCATTACCGGTATACCTCACCTCATCTTCTTTGCACCCGACGGTACTATCGTTACTCGCGGATTGCCCACAGATGAGTTGTTTGATACTGTCAAAGCTGTTTTTGACCAAGAATAACCCCCTTTGCACTGGATATGAAGCATAAAAATATTCTTATCGCATCTTTGGCAACACTGTTGCTGGCTGCCTGTGGTGGTAACGACAATACCTGTAAGGTAGAGGCTGTGGTCGACAACATGCCTCAAGGCAAATTTTACTTGATTGACAAGATGACCAACGAGGTTGTCGACAGCGCATTTGTTGCCGATGGCGTTATCGTATATACCCAAGCGGTCGACACAGCCTACGAAGCAGTAATTGTAGATGTTACCAACGTAGCACCCGGTGTACGATATAGCATCAACGACACCACCATTCATTTCGCCTTTATAGCCGAGCCCGGTGGTAACCTCAAAATCGACCTCAATAAAGGTGAGTTTATTGAAGCATCACCGCTCAATATCGATTATAAAACCTTCAGCAATGCATATAAGGAGTTGAACAACCGTATTCAACAGTTGGACGACAGCCTTACACAGTTGATTGAAAACAAGACATTGAGCCTCGAAGATGCCGAGAATGCATTCTACACCGAGCGCGACAATCTCAATGCCGAATATGTCGAGCAACTCGAAGCAATGCTTGCCACACACCCCAACGACATTGTGGGCGCGATCGTGCTCAACTCTTTCTTGTCGAAGTGCGACGATGACGAGCGCATCGATGCCACACTGGCTACCATGAGCGATTATGTAATGGAACACCCCGCCGTGAACAAACGCGTGCAACGTCGCATCAAGCTCAAGGAGACAGCCGAGGGTATGCCCTTCAAGGACTTCTCGGTTGAGCAAGAAGATGGCACTACCGTATCATTGAGCGACTATGTAGGTAAAGGCAACTATGTGCTGGCCGACTTCTGGGCTTCATGGTGTCCTCCCTGCCGTAAGTCGATGCCTCTGCTGAAAGAACTCTACAACGAGTGTCACGATAAAGGTCTTGAAATATTGGGTCTTGCCACTCGCGATAAGGTAAAGGATAGCTTGCGTGCAATTGAAGAGGAACAAATGACTTGGCCTCAAATATTGAGCGACAACAGCCCTGCCGCCGACACATACGGTGTCAATGGCATACCCCACCTCATTCTCTTTGCGCCCGATGGCACTATCGCATTGCGAGGCTATCCCGACGAGACTTTCCTTAACCAAGTAAAAGAATTGATTACCAAACAATAAGATATATACGATATGGAAAATCCTTTGTTTATATACAATACGCTCAAGCGTAACAAAGTACCGTTTATTCCGCTCAATGCACCCCACGTGGGCATGTATGTGTGCGGTCCTACAGTATATGGCGATGGTCACTTAGGACATGCTCGTCCGGCCATTACATTCGATATATTATTCCGTTACCTCACCCACTTAGGCTACAAAGTACGTTACGTGCGCAACATTACCGACGTAGGTCACTTGGAGCACGATGCCGACGAGGGTGAAGATAAGATTGCCAAGAAAGCTCGCTTAGAGCGTCTTGAGCCTATGGAAGTAGTACAACACTACCTCAACCGCTACCACAAGGCTATGGAAGCGCTCAATGTATTGCCCCCCAGTATCGAGCCGCATGCTTCGGGCCACATCATTGAGCAGATAGAGTATATCAAGAAGATATTTGATGCCGGCTATGCCTATGAGAGCGAAGGCTCGGTATACTTCGATGTAGAGAAATACAATGCCGACCATCACTATGGCAAGTTGTCGGGTCGCAATATCGAGGAGTTGCTCAATACCACACGCGACCTTGACGGACAGAGCGAGAAACGTCGCTCGTTCGACTTTGCATTGTGGAAGAAAGCCGCACCCGAACACATCATGCGTTGGCCCTCACCATGGAGCGACGGCTTCCCCGGATGGCACCTCGAATGCTCGGCTATGGGTACAAAGTATCTGGGCGAGGAGTTTGACATCCACGGTGGTGGTATGGACTTGCTCTTCCCTCACCACGAGTGCGAGATAGCACAATCGGTAGCAGCACAAGGTCACGAAACTGTACGCTACTGGATGCACAACAATATGATAACCATCAATGGACAAAAGATGGGTAAATCGCTCGGCAACTTCATCACACTCGATGAATTCTTCACCGGCAATCACCCCTTGTTGCAACAAGCCTACTCTCCCATGACCATCCGTTTCTTTATCTTGCAAGCACACTATCGTAGCACGGTAGACTTCAGCAACGAGGCATTGCAAGCATCCGAGAAGGCTTATAACCGCCTGATGGAGGGCTGGAACAACTTGGCTAAAATCACTCCCTCAGCCACATCGACTATCGACGTAAAAGAGTTGCGCAACAAGTGCTACGAGGCCATGAACGACGACTTGTCTACCCCAATCGTCATCTCACACCTCTTCGACGGTGTACGCATCATCAATACCGTGTTGGCAGGCAACGCCACCCTGTCACAAGCCGACCTCGACGAGTTGCGCGAAACAATGCGTATGTTCATGTTCGACATCCTCGGTCTTGTCGAGAGCAAGCAAGCCGACAACAATGGCAACGAAGCCTATGCCAAGGCCATAGAGTTGCTCCTTGATATACGCCGTGATGCTAAGGCTCGCAAAGACTGGGCTACCAGCGACCTCATCCGCGACCGTTTGGGTGAAATAGGATTTGAGCTCAAGGATACCAAGGAAGGTACTGAGTGGAAACTTAAATAATAGCATCGTTACACATTATATTATATAATATAGGAGGTTGTGTCAATAGACTTTGTCACAACCTCTTTTATATTCCATTACCACAATTAAATGTCAAAAAAATTGTTAAAAAACACAAATTTTCAAAAATATGCAATAAAATATTGTATATTTACAAATTAATTAGCAAGACAATTTTGTTTTACAACGGGTGTTTTCTAAAAGAAAAAAGAACTTTATTAATTAACCTAAATAGTAATAAGATTATGACAAAAAAATTACTTTTGTTGTGTGCTGTAGTAATGATGTGCGTAGGTCGCATTGCAGCACAAAATGAATGGCACGTTGTAGCAGATAATCAGTATTATGTGCCTGTAAGCGAGGTTGCTTATATGTTGTTCACTGATGACTCTGAAGAGTTTGCTATTGTAAAGACCGATGGTGAAATGATGGTAGGCGTAAGCGAAGTAACATTCAGCCAATCAGTTCCCGAGTCAGTAGAGGGTGTAGATGCCGAGCGTCTGGCTGTAACACTCTTCCCCAACCCCGTAACATCTGAGCTCCGCTTGCAAGGTCTCCTTGAGAATGCACAAGCTCGTGTACTCAGCCTCGATGGCGCTTTGCTTATCGAAGCTACTCTTACTCCCAACAATGGTCGCATCGACGTATCGGCTCTTGCTGCCGGTGTATATTTGTTGCAAGTAAACGAAACTACCGTTAAATTCCTCAAAAAATAATCCATCATGAAAAGAATATTCACATTATTGACAATAGCTTTGGGCTTGATGTTGCCCATGCAAGCACAATATGCACCTATCAGCAATATTGTTAAAGCTAAAAAGAGTATCGAGCACAAGATGATGCGCAAAGCTCCTGCTGCTGACATCACTGTTGATGACATTGTAGGTATCTATGAGGCATCGGCCAAGAGTGGATTCGAAGGTAAACCCGATGAAGCATGGACTGTTTCTATTACAGCAGACGAAGCTGATGCAAGCAAAGTATGGATTCAACCCGTATGTCTCTTTTCAGGCCTTGATGCCGAGTACATTAACCCCGTATATGCAACATTGAATGGTAATGGAACACTCGCAATGCCTTTGGGACAAATATTGTATGAAGAGGGTGCCGAATACCAATTTATTATCGGTAGTTCGGCCGATGGCAGAACTATCGACACAGAAGGTGAGATAACAATGTCGGTCGTTAAAGACGAAAAAGGTGTTGTAATTTCATTTGCTGAGGAAACATTCTTCGGTGTTGGTAACGCAATTGGTAACGAATGGTGGTATCAAGCCATTTACAACGTTACTTACGCTAAAGAAAACCCCATTCCCTTCGTATACATCTATGAGAAGGGCGGAGAGTCACCTATCCGTGTAAAAGCATCACAACTCTACTTCAACGAGGTTGAAGGTGAGATGTGTGTAACTAATACTCTCAATTATACCAATGATGCTATCAGCGGTACTTATGCAGCATATGCACATAGCGCATTCGAAGGTTATCCCGACGAAGAGTGGACAGTTACTATCACTCGCGATGAGGCAGACAACAGCAAAGTGTGGATACAACCCATTTGTATGTTTGGCGGTCTTGGTGCCGAAGATATCAACCCCGTTTACGCTACTTATGATGAGGCAAAAGGCACACTCACTATGCCTTTGGGTCAATCTCTCTATGAAGGTCAAGGCGTTAATATGATTACCGGTACTTCGGTTGATGGCTCAACAGTTGATACAAAAGGTAATGTTGTTATGGAAATTGCCGACGACGTAATTTCATTTGCTAACGAATACATCTTCGGTGTTGGTGATGGTCTTGCCAACGAATGGTGGTATCAAGCTATTATCGAGGTTACACTTACCAAAGAGGCTACATTTGCAATGCCCATTGCCAATATAGAGAGAATCACAAGAGAGAAAGCTGATACTCCTGCAGGCGACTTCACTTTCTTTAATCCCGGTGCTTATGTATGGAACTTTAATGTTCCTGTATCTGAAACTGAAACTCAACCTTTCTCTACAAAATGCAATCTTGTAGCAGAAGGTACATTTGATCTCTCGGAAATTTACGGTTCAGAAGCAAGTGGTATAACCGGTATAGACTGGAGCATGTCGGGCTTCATGGCCGATGCCGGATTGTTGAATGTTGCAAATGACAACGTGGGTGCTGTAAGCTATACCATGGAAGATGAGGATGTTTTATATGAAATTCTCTCGTTTGTAGATAAAGACGCCGATAGCGAGTACCTCTATAGTGGTATTGGTACTACTACCATGGAAGATGAAGCAGGAAATGAATTTGAAGTAGAACTCTTGCTGGGTGATTTGTCAGAGAATAGTATCTATATGCTTGAGTTTGTTGCACTCTCTGATACCGAAATAGAGTGTGACGCCACACAAGCTGTATTTTGGTTCATTTATGAAGGTAATGCTTATCTCTTCACATACTTGTATGACGTAACTCTTGAGCCTGCAGACAATGGTGCTGCTGCTCCCAAGCGTATTAAAGCTGCTATGGGTGAGATACCTACTTCAATAGAGCAATGTGCTCCTTTGAAAATTGGCGAAATCTCACTTCGCAAATAATATAAGATTATTGTGATATAGAGTGGAGGTTGCATCGCGCGATGCAACCTCCTTTATTATATATAGATGTGTATACTATTCAAACAACTTGGGGTCTAACGCCTCGACATTGCGCATGAGACCTTGATACTTGGCTCGCTTTACTGCCGAGCGGGCAAAGATGCGACTGAAATCGTCCTGTGTGAGTCGACACAGACGTTGATAGGTGAGGGTTGAAAACTCTTCATTGGGCTTGAACGATTCTACGGTCGTGGGGGTGGCTTGGCTGTTATGCGGGCACACTTCTTGACAAGTATCACATCCATATACCCTACGCCCCATGCGTTGTGCCACTTCGGCAGGTATTACGCCACGATTCTCTATCGTTTGACACGATATACAACGACGGGCGTCGATACTCCTATCCTCGGATATTGCACCTACAGGACAGGCATCGATACACTTACGACAACTACCACATTGCGACAATAGGGGTTGTGAGGCAGGAAGTTCAAGGGTCGTGAGTACCTCACCCAAGAAGAAATAACTACCATGGTCGGGAATTATCAGCTGACTGTTGCGCCCTATAAAGCCGACTCCGGCTTGTACTGCCCAATAACGCTCGAAAATGGGAGCTGTGTCGCAACAACATCGACAATCGCAACATTGCAACGATTGTATATACTGTACCAGCTCACCCATCATTCGGCGCATAACGTCATGATAATCCTCTCCATAAGCATACCGGGCAAAGCGAGGATTAGCGGCAGGCATACTCTCGGCCGGATAATAATTGAGAGCCAACGATATAACCGTACGTGCACCGGGTAACAGCTCTTGCGGATTGCGACGCAACGCAGCATGCCGCTCCATGTAGCTCATCGAGGCATGCTTGCCGGCGGCTATCCACTCCTGCCAATGCTTATATACAGCATCGGGCACATCGCCTACCGATGCAAAGCCACATGCCGCGAAGCCTATCTCCTGTGCCTTCGCACGTATGGCATCAACGATATCAGAGTATCTCGAATTGGTATCCATTGTCGCGTAACCACTCTATAGCTCGTGGCAGTGCATAACGCAGATTTTTTTCGGCCTTAAGAGAGTCGTGAAAAACAATAATAGAGCCGTTGCGCGTGTATTTACGCACGTTGTCGAGCACCTGCTCTCCATTGAGATTGCGACTATAATCGCGCGTAACAACATCCCACATCACAGTCATATACTTCTCCTTGATAGCCGTAAATTGGCTGGGACGAATAAAACCATGCGGCGGACGGAACAGCGGACTCTGGATAAGGTCATGCGCCTTCTCAATGTTACGCATATAATCGGGAGTGTTCATATTGATCCCCTTGACATGACTCATGGTGTGGTTGCCAACCTGATGTCCGGCGGCACGCAACGATGCAAACAGGTGAGGATTGCGAGCTACATTGTCGCCTGTACAGAAGAATGTGGCACGCACACCATATTGAGCCAACACCTCCAGCACCCATGGGGTAACTTGAGGTATAGGTCCATCATCGAAGGTCAGATATACCGTCTTTTCCTTTCGGGGCACACGCCATATTGCCTCCGAAAAAAACATTCGATATAAAATGGGAGGGCGCTCTATAAACATACAATCGAAAAGTAGAAAAGAGGTGTGACCTCACGAGCCACACCTCTCTGTTTTTATAATATTCCGTTGGCTTGAGCCTCGGTAATAATCTCTTCGGCTGTGGTTTGCATGCCGTTTTCATATAGTAGTGTGAGTCCGGCTTGCATGATATATTGATGCAAATCCTTATCACCTACCGAGCGGTATTGCGAGGGTGTGAGTGTTTGATACCAACGCAAGTACTGCAAGCTACGATTGATATTGTCGACAAGCAACTCTTTGGCCTTTTCGTTCTCACCCAAGGTGATGTAGTTGTTGGCCATTTGTATCGACAAGGCTTCGTAAGGAATCAACCATGCGGGCATCTTCTCGTTGATAAAATCCAATGCCTTGAGGGCTTTTTCGTTTTGGCCTTCGACAATGAGTTGATCAATCAATTCACCAAACATGACACGTGTGGTTTGACACATGCGACGAATATTCTCATCCAGATAGATGGGATCTTCCTGGGTAGCCTCCTCAAGACCGCCCCAACGGAACTTGTTCATCATGTTGTCATACATACGCTCGGTGTCGACACCACCACAAGCCGCTGTCTTCATGGGTACTACATGATTGGCCAAACCGGTGAGTGCAAAATACTCATCCAAGCCCAAGTAAAGGTCGTTCGATACGGTTACAGCATAGTATATTGGACGTTCCCATCCTTGTTGGATATTGTTGTTAATCATATCCAATGCTGCAATCTCGTAGAAATAAAGACCATTCTTACCTGTAAACTTAGGCGTAATTCTGCCAACCACGTGCTCTTCATATCCGGCAGGCATACCGGCATTAGCCACAGCAGTGGCCGAATCGACAGGACTATAAATCTTGTCGGTGGGCAAGTAGTTCAGCTCGCCATATTGAGTCTTTTTGGTACGAGGATCCTTGCTATACAAGAAGTTGAGAGCATCGGTTGCCGACAACGAGAGATTCTCGTTAACCGGCAATAGATAGGCATAAGACATCTTGTCGTGAGCATACACATCGCGAGTAGCTGTTATGGGCAGCGGCTCAGATTCGTAGGCAGGACGCTTCATTTGGTCGGCATACCAGTCGGTTTGGAAATACGATAGGTTGCATACACGCACATCGGTACGGAAGCCCTCTACCTCTTGTGCATACCACAAGGGGAAGGTATCATTATCACCATTGGTGAATATGATAGCATTGGGCTCGACACTCGACAGGTAGTTCATACCGAAATCACGCGCAACGTAACGACCCGAGCGGTCGTGATCGTCCCATGTTTGGCTCACCATTTGCAAGGGCACACACAAGCACACAATCGATGCAATAACGGCAGGGATGGTGCGGTTGTTGAGACGCGCCTTCTCAAACACCCACTCCAGTGCACGAGTCACAGCAATCACACCCAAACCAATCCAGATGGTAAAGGCATAGAACGAGCCGGCATAAGCATAGTCGCGTTCACGAGGTTGATAGGGTGTTTGATTGAGGTATATGACAATAGCTATACCTGTCATAAAGAAGAGGAAGAACGTTACCCAGAACTGCTCAATACCATTCTTACCCGCAAAGGCCTGATACAAGAGGCCTATAATACCCAAGATAAGGGGCAACATATAGAATACGTTGCGACCGGGATTATTGGCCATATCGTCGGGAAGGAGCGATGCATCGCCCACGCGGAACTTATCGATAAAGTTAAATCCACTTATCCAATTGCCTTTATCCACCTCGCCATGACCTTGTATATCATTTTGACGACCGGCAAAGTTCCACAAGAAATATCGCCAATACATGTGATTGAGCTGATAATCGAAGAAGAACTGCATGTTTTGTGCAAAAGTAGGCTTCACACCGGCCGAAGCACCCGACCATTCGCGATAGGCCGAGATGTGATTCGGTTTGCTGCTGTGCATGCGGGGGAAGAACATTTGCGACTCACTCTCGTAGATGTAAGTCTCCTTCTTTCCGGTAACTACATAGTGGTCGCGCTCTTCGGGTGTAGCTTTTACAGCCTTTTGATAGATGTTTTTACCCTCTTTAATTTGAGCCTCGCCATTCACACGCTTTACTTTCGAAACGAATGTTTGGCCATACAACAACGGTGTTTCGTCATATTGTTCACGGTTCAAGTAACTGCCAAGAGTAAAAATATCCTCGGGAGAGTTTTGGTCCATCGGGGTATTGGCAGCCGAACGTATAAGGATAAGCGCATACGATGAGTAGCCGATAAGTATCACCAAGAGACAAGCCAACACAGTATTCATCAAGCGGAACGAAACCTTCTTGAACACCATTACAGTAGCAATAATCAAGCCACACATTACCAATCCTACAAGGATATTGTCGGTAATGAAAGGCATACCCGAAAGGATGATACTGCACAAGAAAAGAATGCGTGTACGCATGATACTCTTGCCCGAGAATGTCTCGTAGATTGACCATGCTATAACGCTCATAGTTATCAAGAAATAGATGATAACACCGGTATTATAAGGCATACCCAACACATTGACGCACAGGAGTTCAAACCAACCTGCCACCTTCACAAATCCGGGTACGATACCAAACAACAACAGGGCTATAACGACAAACGACACCAACAATGCAATGAGTGAACCTTTGGCACTTACGTTGTCGAACTTGCGATAGTAGTAGACCAATACAATAGCCGGTATACACAACAAGTTGAGCAAGTGCACGGCAATAGAGACACCCATGATATAGGCAATGAGAATAAGGAAGCGGTTGGCATAAGGCTCGTCGGCTACACTCTCCCACTTGAGGATGAGCCAGAATACCACAGCTGTACAGAATGATGAATAGGCATAAACCTCACCCTCGACAGCCGAGTACCAGAATGTATCGCTCCATGTATAAGCCAAAGCACCTACAAGACCACTTGCCAAGATGGTAATCATGCGAGCAACAGTCATCTCCTTACCTTGCGGAACAACCAACTTCTTGGCCAAGTGTGTGATGGTCCAGAAAAGGAACAAAATAGTAGCCGCACTAAGCAGTGCCGACATCAAGTTGAGCATGTAAGCAACCTGAGTGGGGTCGGATGCAAAGTTGGCAAAGAAACGACCTGTAAGCATAAAGATAGGGTTGCCGGGAGGGTGACCCACTTCGAGCTTGTAAGCCGATGCAATAAACTCGCCACAGTCCCAAAAACTGGCTGTTGGCTCCAATGTGAGGATGTAGGTAACAGCCGCTATGGCAAACACTACCCAACCCATCACGGTGTTCAGTAAATTGTACTGTTTCATATAGTTCTTATCTTATTGTTTTTGCATTGATAGCCTCACGCGCACGCGCGTATTCGTAACAAGTTGCAAAGATAGCACAACTTGTTGTCAATAAGAAAAATTTATACAGTTTTTAAGTTTAATATGCGTAGCTTTGCTAAATATTGCACCACAAATTTTGTTGTTGCGATAAACTTGCTAATTTTGCAAACGATAAATATTATTTATAAAAAATAATGAGCAAGGGGAAAAACACTGTGAACATAAGGCAAATTGCTGTTTCATGTGCACATTGCATCGTCATGACATTGCTTATAGGAGCAATCTCATGGTTGTTGATGATAGTACTGCCCAATTGGGGAGCACTCGACCCGCTATCGCAATCGTTCGATAGATTTTCGTTTACCGACCTCTATTATTCGATTTATCGCAACAACCACGAGGCCGTTCCTAATGATCGTATTGTTATCGTCGACACCTCCGACAAGACCCGTGGCGAGATAGCATCCACCATCGACCGGCTGATGTCGTGCGAGCCTGTTATTGTGGGACTTGATATTATCTTCGACCGCCCCACAGGCGACACCTTGGGTACTCTGCAACTGCGCGAAACCCTTGCTCGACACAACAATGACATTGTAGCAATTGCCAAACTTACTCGTTACAACGAAGAGACAATGCAGTTTGAGGGCATTACCCCCTCGATACTTGACGATGTAGCACCACAACGCGCCTACAGCAACCTCAAGAATGTAGGTGAGGGAGGCTTTGTGCGCAACTACACCATAGCACGCAACGTCGGCGGCGACACCCTTTACTCTTTCGCATCGGCTCTGGCCTCGCATTACCGAGGAGCCTTTGGCGGAAGCACCACCCCTCGCACAACCGAGGATGGCATCATAGACTTTATGCCCCAAAGTTTCAACATTATAGATGCCGACTCATTGACGGCTCATGTAGATGAAATAATAGGTCGCATCGTACTTGTGGGCAATATAAATAGCGAAGAAGACCGCCATTACACCCCTATAGGCGCTATAAATGGCACAATAATACATGCTTACACCATTGACACACTCTTGGATAAACCCACCCAAACGGTGGCAAAGGGCTGGGTGGCATTGCTCGAGATACTGGTACTATGGTGCATGGTGATAGTATATTGGGGCATTTCGAGATTTTGCGATACACGCCATTACAAGACCCTCTTGGCTATCGTCAATTGGATATATCCCGTAGCCACAGCCCTGCTGGTAGTGTGCACAAGTGGTTGGATATTCATATCATCACACCGCTACATTTCGCCATTGGTATTAATGGCAGCCATGGCTCTACTACCCAATACAGTAGAACTGTATATGGTAATAAAAGAGACATTGCCCGAGAAAATAAAATCTTTTATTCACAAAATAAGAACTCACAAAAACCGCAAGATATGACAGTCGCATATAAGTTTGATAATATCATTAGAAGAACGATTGTTGCAACAATCTTCTTGTTGCTTTCTTTTGGTGTAGCTGCCCAAGTAACCATTACCGGATATGTATATGATGAGAATAGAGAACCCA
This sequence comes from Bacteroidaceae bacterium, assembly GCA_017935645.1. Taxonomy (GTDB): domain Bacteria; phylum Bacteroidota; class Bacteroidia; order Bacteroidales; family Barnesiellaceae_A; genus Barnesiella_A. The sequence goes on from JAGBHF010000090.1 coordinate 48,201, forward strand.
TCATAGGTGCATCAGTTATAGAAAAAAATGGCTCAGCCACTATGACCAATGTAAATGGTTGGTTCAAAATAGAATCGTCGGGAGAAAAGCCTCTTACCGTAGCCTTTATTGGATGCAAACTTCTTGAAATCAATGAAAAAGAAGATAAATACGTTGAAGTCACATTGATGCCCGATAAATCAAAAAGAGAGTCTTCATACATCGCTATCAATGCAAAGACCTACCAAAAGGCTATAGAAGGAGACGCTCAATCGCAATTTGAAATGGCTGAAATGTATGCAGATGACCTCAATTATACAGAAGCTGCCGGATGGTATGAGAAAGCAGCCAATGGAGGGCATGCCGAAGCACAACATTGGTTGGGTTTTTATTATGCTAAAGGTAGAGGTGTTGAGCATGACATGAAGAAAGCGTTCCAACTCTATAAAAAATCAGCCGAACAAGGTTTTGCTTTAGGATACTATGCCATGGGCGTTTGTTACACTTCAGGTGATGGTGTACCTAAAAACACCAAAGAGGCTGTGAGAAACTTCAACTTAGCAGCCGAACTTGGCGATGCAGAATTGGTAAACAGAGTAGGCGTGCGCTTTGCTACCGGCACATTTGCTCCCAAAGATGAAAAATTGGCTGTAAAATGGTTTACCAAAGCTGCAAAATTGGGCGATAGTACTGCACAATGCAATTTAGCAGGTTGTTATTTGGATGGTCGAGGTATAAAACAAGATTTCAAGGAGGCTGTAAAGTGGTATCGTAAAGCAGCTGAACAAGGTAATGCTGAGGCACAAAATAATTTAGGTGAATGTTACTATTATGGTTACGGTGTAACAAAAGACTACACCGAAGCGGTGAAATGGTTCCGCAAAGCAGCCGAAAAAGGTAATGCCGTGGCACAAAATTATTTAGGCAATTGCTACTATGCTGGTGATGGTATAAAACAAGATTACACCGAAGCCGTGAAATGGTATCGTAAAGCAGCCGAACAAGGTGATGCTGAGGCACAAAATAATTTAGGCAATTGCTACTATGCTGGTTATGGTGTAACAAAAGACTACACCGAAGCCGTGAAATGGTTCCGCAAAGCAGCTGAAAAAAGTAATGCCGAGGCACAAAATAATTTAGGCAATTGCTACTATGCTGGCGTTGGTATAAAACAAGATTACACCGAAGCCGTGAAATGGTATCGTAAAGCAGCCGAACAAGGGCATGCCATGGCACAGAGCAATCTGGGATGTTGTTACTATGCTGGTGATGGTGTAACAAAAGACTACAACGAAGCTGTAAAATGGTTTCGCAAAGCTGCCGAACAAGGGAATGAATGGGGGCTATTTTATTTAGGAGAATGTTACTTTGATGGTTATGGTGTAACAAAAGACTACACCGAGGCGGTAAAGTGGTATCGCAAAGCTGCCGAACAAGGGCATGCCATAGCTCAGAACAATCTGGGATATTGTTACTATAATGGTCATGGTGTAATAAAAGATTACAACGAGGCTGTAAAGTGGTATCGCGAAGCTGTCAAACAAGGAAATGCAGCATCTCAGAACAACTTAGGAAAATGCTACTATTATGGTCATGGTGTGACAAAGGACTATACCGAAGCAGTAAAATGGTTTCGAATAGCTGCTGAGCAACAAAGCATCAAGGCTCAAAACAAATTAGGCGATTGTTACTATTATGGTCACGGTGTAACAAAAGACTTCAAAGAGGCGGTGAAGTGGTATCAGTTAGCTGCCGAACAAGGTAATGCTGAGGCTCAAAATGCCTTGGGACATTGCTATGCCATGGGCGAAGGTGTGCCTTACGACATGGAGGAGGCTGTGGCGTGGTGGACTTTTGCTGCCAATCAGGGTAATATCGAAGCTAAATTGGCGTTAGAGAGTCTCGAAAAAGAGAGAGAGAAAGGGGTAAATCCACCGACATCACTTCCAACATTGCTCACAGGAGTATCATCATACGACACTGAGAAGGATTCTCAACAAATTGAAGAGGCTATACAAGACCAAGCAGCCAACGCACCGGCTCCCTATATCGAGCCTTTAACCTCGACTACAACCTATACCGCTCCCCAGGTCGAAGCACCCCAACTCCGTGTCCTTTCTGACTCGAAAGTCACCTTTAGCGACACTCGCCAAGAGGTGCGATTTGCTATATCGGACGACTCACACACTATCAAATACCGCATAGATGGCGGTGCGACAACAACCCTACCGGCACAAGTAGTGCAGGCCGGTGTATGCGAGATAGAACTACCTCAACGCGACTGCCTGCTAACGATGTGGTGCGTGGGTGGTGAACCGCACACCATACAGTACATATACGACAGTGTATCATCGGCACGAAAGTCGGCTACACTGCACATACTTGCCATAGGTCTCAACGACTATCAAGACCCCAACCTCGGCAACCTCAACTATGCCGAGAAGGATGCTCGCGATGTGATATCGACTATTCAGAAGAAACACAAACACACATTTGCCAACATCGATGCTCAACTGCTCGTGGGTCGCGACGTGACAAGCGAAATGATATCGGAGAAAATCAACAACTTGGCCGATAAAGCTACGGCTACGGACATGGCTGTTATCTTCTTTGCCGGACACGGACTGGTCGATGAGCGCGACCGTTACTACCTGTCGACCTACAATATTACCAATGCCAACACTCCTCGTCGCGGTGGCTACAGCGCAAGTCAGTTTGTTGAAGACATCAGCTATATCAACTGCAAACTACTGGTTTTCATCGATGCCTGCTATTCGGGCAAACTCCTTGAAGGCTATCGTGGCTCGGTATCGAGCGAGAACTTCTTCCGTGAAATGAACAATACCCCCAACGGCACTTGCATCTACACATCGAGCAACAAGGATGTTAAGTCGAAGGAGTCGGCAAAGTACAAGCACGGAGTATTTACACAGGCTCTTATCGAGTCGTTTGAGTTTGAAAACTCCGACGTCGATGGCGACAACCGCATATCGGTAATAGAGGTGCGCAACTATCTCGAAAAACGCATCCCGCAACTCACACAAAACAAACAAAAACCTATATATCGCAACGTCGAGGAGATTGACTTCCCCTTGTTTATCAAATAACGAACTAAATGAAACACACCATATTATCAATAGCCATGCTGTTACTGACCGCGCTGCTATGCGAGGCCAAGGAGTATTGTGTATACACAATCTACGGCAAAGTGACATGTGGCGAAAACAACCGAGCTGTGCGTGTCAAAGAGTATATTGATGAAGATGAATTCGTGACCATACACGATGGTGGCTGTCTTATACTGTATGACGAAAAGAACAGCAAAGGCCGTCGCATTGCTCTCAAAGAGATAGGTCGTCAACGCATTAAAGTACTTGTAGAACGTGCCGATGACAACAGTATGGAAAACTTTATGAGTTTCGGCAAGAAGCTGATATCAACTCTTATCTCGGGCAAGACACCCACCAATACAGGTAGAGACATGTCGTCGCAAGGGGGCAGCTACCGTGCCGATGACGACAACAAAGTCCTACTCGCAAGTGTCGCCAACTATCACAATCAATATCATAGCAACAATACTCCGGAGGTTGAGTATCCTATTACCTTTACACTCAAGGACAGCAACGGAACAGTCGCTACCCGCATAGACAGCAATGAACTCTACACCATAGGCATCACCAATGGCAGTAGCGAATTCCTGTTTGTCAATGCCTTACTTATAAGACCCGACGGTAGCAAAGTACTGTTGCTACCCATTGACACAAGCAACAACTGTTGTGCGCACCTGTGTATTCCACCCTACTCAACTATCGACTTTACGCAATATGCCCGATTTATCTCAGCCCCTGCCGGTGCCGAAATTTTAGTGGTTGCATCACCGGTCGAAGTAGATTTTTCTATTCTGTACCAAGACTTCGACTCGATAAATGCCAACACCGACGTAGAGCCTACATCGAAGATAGGTTGTATTATACAACGCTACGAAGCTGTAGAATGAGAAAAACATCGTAAAGGTAGGTTTATTCGTTTTTAATGCCTAATTTTGTAGCAAAATTAAGGATTGAGAGATATGGCATATAACTTTGGCATAACACTTGATGAGTTGTATCGCGCTATAGGGCGTGAGGTATACGAACAGTGCATCGAGAACAAATCATTGGCACGCATCGATGAGCGTGGCCTCTTTCCCACTCCATACGTCCGCAGCGACTACGACAAGGCCGATGGTCGTGCTCGTGGACAGAACTATGCTTCGTTGCAACTTGCATGCGAGGTGATAGACGAGGAGGGCAATGCAATTGCTCGCGAGGGATTTGCCTCTTTTGCCGAAATGAATGTCGAGGTGTGCGACTTACTCAATGAGTTTCCCGAGGGTCACTTTACCCGCGTGGTGATACAGTTGGTAGCCTTTGTCAATATCTACCAACGCATGAGCAACAGCTACTATACCGCTCGCGTAGTTTCGAATGTAATAGATATGCCCCTCGACGAGAGCCCCAATCGCATCATGCGCATCGATTGCCAACGACTCTTGTACCCCAACAAGGTTAAGTAAGAAGACATAAATATAATAGAAACGGGCTGCACACAAGGATGCAGCCCGTTTCGGTATATATGGCGGTAATCTATAACTACTTGAAATCTTGCTCCAAGAACTCTACCACACCGTCTTTATCATTCGATGCGATGACTTGTGTGGCACGCTGTTTCACAGCATCGAGTGCATTGTCGGGCGCGTATGAACGGTGCGCAATGTCGAACATGGGAATATCGTTGACGTTATCCCCAAACACAACAATCTCGTCGGCTTCGACAAGGCGTGCCAATTGTTTAATGGCGGTAGCCTTAGATGTTCCTGCAGGGTAAATCTCAAGATAACCCTGCTCGGGTTGCAAACTATCGCAATACAGATAACTGCGATGACCGGGTATGGATGCAATGCGGTCGTGCACCTGTTGTAACTTGCCATACTCACCCATGAAAAATATCATCACAGTCATAGGCGGAGCTGCGAATTCACCTTCTACTTCGACATATTTCTTATAAGGAGTACCCATGCGACACTCCATAAAAGCACACTGACGCGCATCGTCGGTGTGGCGATAGGCTACATGCAGCAGTGAATTGTCGATATAATAGACCATAGGCGACAGGTCACTATCGGCAACGGCATCAATGAGTTGCGATGAAACTTCGTGTGGAAATGATGAAACAGACAAGTAGCTGTTGGTGGCTATATCGTATATCAACGCACCCGTCATGAGTATTGCCGGCATCTTAAGCCCCACATTCGACATCAACTCCACTACAGTGGCCGGTGTGCGAGCCGTAGCAATTGTAAAGATCATGCCATTGTCAATAAGCCTATTGAGCGACTGTGCCGTAGTGTGCGTGATACGAGAGTCGCCGTCAAGCAAAGTACCATCAAGGTCGCTGATGTAGAGAGTGCGCTTGTGCTGTGTCATAGTAGATAAAACAAAAAGACCTGCACCGTAGTAGCAGGTCTTTTGCTCTTCAGGTTGGACTTGAACCAACGACCCTCTGATTAACAGTCAGATGCTCTAACCGACTGAGCTACTGAAGAATAAAAAAGTGTTTAACAAGTTGCTCTTCAGGTTGGACTTGAACCAACGACCCTCTGATTAACAGTCAGATGCTCTAACCGACTGAGCTACTGAAGAAGATTTTACCTCGAAAGGCGGTGCAAAGATAAGGCGTTTTTATTAATTGTGCAATAGATAGCATGATTTTTTTTCGTTTATATTCAAAATATTCTCTTTTTTACCTCAAAACGGGTGTGTAAGGAGTTGTAAAGAACTCGTTTTTGAACAAATAACGTTAAAAAAACGGCATTTGACACGAATATTCACTATCTTCGTAGTATCAAACTACCGAATTTATGAAACGTATCACTCTACTTATATTATATATAGCCGCTGTAAGCTATGCTGTAGCCAACGAGAATAAGATGTTCGCATATTCGCAAAACATCGAAGTATTCTCGGATGTACTCAAGCAACTCAATATCCACTATGTCGATACGGTAGATATTGACAAGAGCGTTAAGCATGGTATATCGGCCATGCTGTCTACTCTCGACCCCTACACCATCTACTTTACCGAGGAGGAGGCCAAGCAGTTTGCCGAACAAAATACGGGCGAATATGCCGGTGTGGGTTGCACCATCATGCAACGTGACAGTGCCGTGTATATATCAGAGCCTTTCGATAACACTCCGGCGCAAGAAGTAGGCCTGAAAGCCGGCGACAAAATTGTGATGATAGACAACGACACTGTATTGACATGGAAGAGCGACGAAGTAAGTAAACGCATGCGCGGACTGCCCAATACCAACCTGCGCATGGTCATAGAGCGCCCCGGTGTCGACTCGCTGATGGAAGTAAATATCACACGACGCATCATCCAACGCAACCCTGTTGTGTACTACGGTACTATAGCCGACGGTGTGGGATATATAATGCTCGAAACATTCTCGGACAAAGCCTCAGAGGAGGTGCGCAAGGCATTTATTGACCTAAAGAACAACTACGGCATCACCTCGCTGGTACTCGACCTGCGCGACAATGGTGGCGGATTGGTGGGCGAAGCCATAAAGATACTCAACATGTTTCTACCCCGCGGCACTACCGTATTGGAGTCGCGAGGAAAGGTGGAAAACAGCAACCACACCTACAAGACCGAGAAAGAACCCATCGACACCAAGATACCCATAGCTGTACTTATCAATGGCTACACAGCATCGGCCTCGGAAGTGGTAGCCGGAGCCTTGCAAGACCTCGACCGTGCAGTCATCATTGGCGACCGCTCATTCGGCAAAGGACTTATACAACAAGTATTTCCCCTTCCGTTCAACCGTCAGTTGAAGATTACCGTATCTTACTATTACATACCCAGTGGTCGTTCGATACAAGCCATCGACTACACCAAGCGCGATGCCGACGGACGAGTAGCACGCATGCCCGACTCACTCACCAACGAATTTCGCACTGCAGCCGGTCGTATAGTACGCGATGGTGGTGGTATCACCCCCGACATAACCGTTAAGTCCGACACGATGAGCCACCTGCACTACTACCTCTACACCGGTCAGCACATCTTCGACTACGCTACCAACTATGCTCGTCGCCATGAGAACATAGCCCCAGCCAATGAGTTTCGCCTTACCGATGCCGACTACGAAGCCTTTAAAGAATTTGTACACTCACGCGACTTCAAGTACGACAAGATGAGCAGCAAACTACTCGAAGAGCTACGCGAAGCCATGACCTTCGAAGGCTATATGGACGAACAGACCTCCGAAATGGTTAAGTCGATTGAAGAGCGATTGCAACACAATGTAAACAAAGACCTCGACACCTTCCGTCGCGAGATAGAACTATCGCTCACACAAGAGATAGCCTCGCGCTACTACTACCAACAGGGCGCTATTATTGTAGGACTGCGCGGTGAACCCGTCACACAACGAGCCATAGAGATACTGCAGTCGCCACAACAATATAACGAAATACTCTCAGCAAACAAAAAGGCTAAATAACACAACAACAGAGAGTTTGAAAATAAACGCAAAATTTTTGAATAAAAAATTTGCACAGTCCATACAAAAGCATTACCTTTGCCACGCAAAAGCCCAGATGGCGGAATTGGTAGACGCGCTGGTCTCAAACACCAGTGGATTCACTTCCATGCCGGTTCGATCCCGGCTCTGGGTACAAAAGCCTCGAAGTCAATGACTCCGAGGCTTTTTTGTTTCCTTACACGCATCATGCTCTGGTTAAGGGTTAATCGAGCAGGGTAGTCAAATATCCCCAAACAATCAAACGCAAAACTTTATAAAAAAGCGCTCAAGTATGGGGATGATTTGCAGAGTTTTCAGTACATTCGCATAATAATTTGGGATAGTGTGGCACAGTAGGGCTTGGTGGCTCGGTAGTGTGCCGGTATCTCGCTGATTATTAACCATACAAAACTCTACAGATATGTCAGTAAAAGTATCTATTATCAATCGTTCGCATCATGCACTTCCTTCTTATAGTACACCTCTGTCGGCGGGTATGGACATCCGCGCCAATCTTGAGGAACCCATAACCTTGCAACCCGGCGAGCGTCGCCTTATCCCTACCGGATTGTTTATTGCCTTGCCCGAAGGCTACGAGGCTCAAATACGCCCTCGCAGCGGATTGGCTATCAAGCATGGCATTACCGTACTCAACTCGCCCGGCACTATCGATGCCGACTATCGCGGTGAAGTGGGTATTATCCTTATCAACCACTCGGACAAGGCGTTTGTTATTGAGGATGGCGAACGTGTGGGTCAAATGGTGGTGGCTCAATACAGCCGTGTAGAGTGGAACGAAACCGACACACTCGACGAAACCGAACGCGGTGCCGGTGGCTTTGGTCACACAGGTGTAAAATAATTCTACAATCGCATGAAGAGACTGTTGTACATAATACTGTTTTGCATCATAGGTGGCATGGTTATGCACGCCATTGGTGGCAAGCAACCTCGCAGTGGCGAGGCTGATGTGGCATTGTACAACTACTTCTATATGGAGGGTGAAAAGCAACACGCATTGGGCAACTTTGATGCAGCAATGGCATTGCTTACCGAAGCCTCACGCATTCACCCCGAAGGCTTGGCAGCGCAATACAGCCTTGCCAAGTTGTACATGATGACCAATAGGGTCGACACCGCCACACAGATGCTGAAACGGGTTGCCGACAGCGACACGACACACTTCTGGTTCAATCTGGGATATGCCAACACGGCTATACACGCGCAACAGTATGACGAGGCTCGACGCATCTTCAAGCGATTGATAGCCAATCATCCCGACCACCCCGAGCTGTACAATTCGTTGGCAGCGCTTTATGCCCGCAACAAGGAGTACAAAGAGGCTCTCGCCTGCTACGATTCGGTAGAGATTTATATGGGCAACTCGCCCGAGTTGGTGGGTAATCGCATCAGTCTGTACGACATGTTGGGCGACACGGCTACAGCTATAGCCATGGCCGAGGAGCTGGTGGCCAAGCAAGCCGACAATATCTACTATATGCTATACCTGACCGACGTGTATCGCCACTATGGGCTTAACAATCAGATGCGCGAGACACTACAGAAGGTACAGCAAGTAGCCCCCGAAGAGCCGTTGGTGTATATACAAATGGCTTCATACTACCTCTTGGAGAAAGACACCGCTGCTTACTTTAACGAGTACGACCGCCTGCTCAATAACGAGAATATCACTTGCGAAGTCAAGTTCAATGCACTCGAAAATTTTGCCAACGAAGCTACTCGCTTTACTACCGACTCGGTTATCATCGACTACTACCGTAAGTTGGTAGAACTATACCCCTACGAACTTGCGCCACGCGACAGCTATGCACTTATGCTCATATACACACAACGTCTGGATGAGGCCTGCAAGCAACTATCCATCATAGCCGAGCAATCGGACAAGAACGGTCAAGTGTGGGAGCAAATCATGACGATATGCATAGACTTAGGTAAGTTCACGGATGCTATCGATGCCGGTCGCAAGGCTATTGAAGCCGGCCGAAAAGAGTGCTCGACCTATGTGTACTTGAGTAATGCACTACTTGTCGATAAGCAATATGAAGAGGCCGAGAAGTGTGCCCGAACAGCTATTGACAGCATTTGTACCCCCACAAACCGACACGAACGCTCATACTTATATGGCATACTTGCCGAGGTATATTCCAACAGGGATGAACTCGAAAAGTGTTATCAATACTACGACTCGGCATTGGTGTATAACAGCAACAATGCCATGATACTCAACAACTACGCCTACAAACTTGCCACCAACGATGGCGACCTGCTCAAGGCCGAGACCATGAGCAACAAGAGCATCAGCTTAGACCCCGACAACACAACATTCATAGATACCTATGCATGGGTGTTGTTCAAGATGCGTAGCTACTCGCTGGCTCGCATATACATGGAAAAAGCCCTTGACAAACTCTCGCCCGAGGAGGAAGGCTCGGCCGAATACTATGAGCATTATGGCGATATACTATCCATGCTGGGCGAAACCGACAAGGCCATAGAACAGTGGAAAAAGGCTCTTGAACTCTCCCCTGAGCGTACAATCATTGAGCAGAAAATCACGCAAAAGCAATACTTGGAAGAATGAAAAAGAATATTTGGATAGCATTGGGTATCCTTCTCATATCACTCGTTGCAGGATGTAAAGGAAATAAAGAACTTACATCCGACAGCGAAACTGTTATACCACAGAAGGGGCAAGAGAAGGTATGCTACAACGAAATGATGGAGACCTATGGAACATGGGAGACTTTTGTAACCAAAGGCGAGATTTCGGTGGATGGTTTCTCTTCATCATTCGAGTTGCGCATGATTCGCAACAAAGCCATACAAATATCTTTGCGACCTTTCTTAGGCATGGAGGTAGCACGCATGATTATTACCCCCGACAAGGTATATATCTATGAGAAATTGAACAAGAGGAGCTCTTCAACCGACTTCGGCAACATACAAGAGAAGCTACCTTTCACGCTATCTTTCAGCAACTTACAGAGTATATTTCTGGGCAAAGCATTTATATTGGGTAATGAAGATATTACAACCGATAACTTCACAGATTTCGATATAGAATTGGCCCTGCCTCAATGGATAATGACACCCAAGAAAAAGAGTGCAAGTGTTGCATATATGTTTAACTTCGAGAACAAGCAGCTTACCTACATAAGCGGTGGTAAGTCGACTGCATCACAACCATTTGAGTGTAAGTACAGCGACTATAATGTTGTCGATGGTCATATATTGCCAACCACTATTCAAGTAACTATAAAGGATAGCAGCAAAAGCTATTCGAGCGAGATTGTATACACCTCGGCTTCATTCAACACTCCGACAAACATCGACGATAGTCCGTTCAAGAACTACAACGAAGTATACATGTTAGACCTAATCAAGTCATTCGTCAAATGAATTTTCTCAAAAAGATATTCTCCCTATTAGCGGTATTGCTCCTCTTGTGTATCGGAAGCGCAACAGCGCAAAATGTCGAGGAATTGCGACACGACAAGGAATTGGCCGAAAGCGAGCTGCGCAAGACCAATCGTGAGTTGCAAAAGACCTTGAAGAGTGCCAATAGCATGATAAAGGAGATGGAACTGCTCAATGCCGAGATAAAAGACCAAGACAAGTTTATCAAAAAGCTCAATAATGAGGTGTCGCGCCTCAACCGCCAACAACGTGCCATGCAAGACTCGATAGCCTTGCTCAAGAAAGAGTTGAAGAATAAACAAAACTCCTACGGCAAGGCCATACGCAACATGGGTCGTCGAGGCAATCACTATGATCAATTTTTGTTTATCTTCTCGGCCGAGTCTTTTCAGCAGTCAATTCGCCGCATGCGCTACCTCAAGGAGTTCTCGCAATGGCGCAAGCGACAATCGCAAGAGATTGTTGTAAAGCAAGAGGAGCTGGCTCAACAACAAGTTCGCCTCGACTCACTTATTGCCGAGCGTAAGAGTGTGATAGAATTTCGCACCCAAGAGGCCAACCAACTCAAAGGCAAAAAACGAGAAAAGAACGAATTTGTAACACAGTTGCGCAAGAATGAAAAGTCCCTGCGCAAAGAGGCCGATAAACAACGTGCACGCATCAACAAACTCAATAAACAGATAGACGACATCATTGCCGAAGAGGCTCGCAAAGCAGCCGAGAGAGCACGCGCTGAGGCTGAAGCCGAGGCCAAACGCCTTGCAGCAGAAAAAGCTGCATCGCAAGGTGAGAGTACACCTAAGACAGAGGATAAAAAAGAGTCGGATAAGAAGAAAACCGACAAAAAGACAACCAACTCTCAATACCAAATGACTCGCGCCGACCGTGAGCTGTCGGGTAGCTTTGAGAAAAATAAAGGCAAACTTCCCTTCCCCATACAAGGGCAATATCGCATTGTAGGACACTTTGGCTTACAGAAGCATCCCGAGTTTAAATACCTCGACAAGAACAACTTAGGTATAGACATCGAGACAACACCCGGCACAAAGACCCGCGCCATATTCGATGGCGAGGTAGCACGAGTATTCTCATTCGGTGGTGCCGAAAAGGCTGTTATGATACGACATGGTAATTACTACACCGTATATACCGGTCTTATTGAGGTGTATGTTAAGGCCGGAGACAAGGTCAAAATCAGGCAAGACTTGGGTGTAATATACAGCGATCCCAAAGACAACAACCGCACTCGAATGTCCTTCCAAATACGTAAGGAGATGGAGAAACTAAACCCCGAGCTATGGCTCGATATTTAACCCACACAAGACCTTAATATCATGACAACGGCATACGAAATAAGAAGATACACCCCCCAAGACAAAGACGCATGGGATACCATGGTCGAGTGTTCGGCCAATGGTACATTCTTGTTTAAGCGTGACTACATGGAGTATCACGCACACCGTTTTGTCGACTCTTCGCTGATGATATACAGCAAAGACAAATTGGTGGCGATCCTTCCTGCTACACTCCACAACAACGAGATAAACTCACATGGGGGGCTTACATATGGAGGTTTTGTTTCGCAAGCGCAACTCAGCTCTGTCCAGATTCTCGAAATCTTTGAAGCCGTATCGCACTACTTCCGTGAACAAGGTATTGCCTGTTGGAATTACAAACCCGTACCACACATTTATCATACTTACCCACACGATAGCGAGCAGTATGCCCTCTATCGCCTGCAAGCCGAACGTACCGCATGCAACCTCTCGTCGACTATCGACCTGACTACGCCATTGCGATATGCCAAGTTGCGTCGTCGAGGTATTAAGCGTGCACAGAAGTGCGGTGTCACAATTACGCAAAGTGATGATTTTGCGCCTTTTTGGAAGGTTTTAGAAGAGAATTTGCAAGAGCGACACCAAGTATTACCCGTACACTCACTCGACGAAATAACTTTGCTACACAGCCGTTTCCCACAACACATACAACTACACACAGCCCTACTCAATGACCAAGTGGTTGCCGGATGTGTTGTGTTCAATACCGGACAAGTAGCACATGCCCAATATATCAGTGCATCGCCCGAGGGTAAAAAGTGTGGTGCGCTGGATATGCTCTTCGCACACCTTATCGAGCAGGTATATAACACAAGCCGTTACTTTGACTTCGGCATCTCGACCGAGGAGGGTGGTAAATACCTCAACAGCGGACTATTGTCGCAAAAAGAGGGATTCGGTGCACGTGGAACTATTTACGAAACATATCGCATAAACTTATGAGCCAACCCTCCGACAACAACCTATATCGTGTCATCACCAAGGCGGCAGCTATCTTTGGAGGTGTGCAAGTGGTGAGCATCCTATGCTCGGTCATACGCACAAAGGTTATTGCTGTGCTATTGGGTAGTGTAGGTATAGGTATTATCGGACTCTATAACAATGCTATCGAAACCATCACAGCACTCACCGGGTTGGGTATCCGCAGTAGTTCGGTGCGAGAAATATCGGAGGCTCATAATCGTGAAGACGACAACGAATTGTCGCGCATTGTGACCATTGTGCGCCGTTGGTCGTGGTTTGTCGGCTTATTGGGAGCTGTTGTACTCATAACACTCTCACCCCTGCTTAGCCAATACACCTTTGGCGATGATGAACACATATGGGGTTTTGTGTGGTTATCGTGCACCCTGCTGTTCAATGCTCTTGCTTCGGGCGAGCAGGCTATTCTGCAAGGTACCAAACAACTGAAACGTCTGGCTCGTTGCTCGGTATATGGCTCTATTGCAGCACTGATTGTGTCAGTACCACTCTATTACTTTATGGGGGTAGACGGTATTGTACCTTCGCTCATACTTTATGCAGCGGCCACACTCATTGTCACCTTATTATACAAAGACCGTACAATAGAACAGTCTGATATATCATTACAGCAAACAGTACATCAAGGTCGTGATATGGTAACGTTAGGTGTATTTATGACCGTAAGTTCGTTTATCACTACCCTCTTCTCTTACATCTTTGCCGCCTACCTCAATGCCCGCAGTGGTGAGGCTACCGTAGGATATTATCAGGCCGGATTTACCCTCATGAACAAATATGTAGGATTGATTTTTACGGCAATGGCTATGGAGTACTACCCTCGATTGTCGGGTGTAGCTAACGACAATGTAAGTCTATCGCAGTACGTGGGCAAACAGGTTGAGATGATGCAGCTCATGTTGGCCCCTATTATAGCAATCTTTATCGTGTTACACCCTATAATGGTGCAACTGCTGTACACATCCGACTTTTTTACAATTAACGGCTATCTGCTACTTGCCATACAAGGTATTTCGTTCAAGGCAATCTCGTGGTCTATCGGATTTGTATTATTAGCCAAGGGTAGTGGCAAGCTCTACTTCATTACCGAATTACTATCCGACACCATTACCCTCGCGCTGAATATTGTTGGTTATCACTATTGGGGATTGGCCGGTGTGGGAGCATCCTACACCATAGGATTTATACTTTATCTCATTATCATCTATGCGGTGTGCCGACACAACTATCACATTGAACCGGGTCGCAAAGCATGGATGGCAACAGCTATCACCACACTTATTGCCGTGGCAACACTCGTGAGCTACCTCTATGTACGCCCATTAGCATGGATTATTACCCTTGCAGCAACTACGGCAAGTGGTATACTCCTATATCGCAAGTGGAAAGGCAATGAAATGGGGTAATTCCTACTTAGACCAGAAATCGACAAATTGCTGAGCTACTTTACGGTAATCGTGATGTTGCTCAACAAACAGACGGCTGTCGCGACACATCTGTGGAATACGTTCGCGATGCAGGATAAGGTCTTCCAATGTCCGGTATACAGCATCGGCATCGGGCAATACATTTACCACCGGTTGCAGGTCATGAGCACCTATAAAATCGCAATACTCCGGCTCTGCACCACTAACAGCTACAATACCTTTGGCCATAGCCAATAGGGCATTGGTTGCCGGCGTATAAGAGTAGAGTTGGTCTATAAGTACATCCGACTCATACATCACACGATTGTACTCCTTATAAGGTAGGCTCTCAACGGCTGTAACATGACATTCGTTCTTATAATCTTTCTGCAACTGCTTAAGCACATCATACATCACATCAGTACCCTTGAGAATGGAGCGATCATGCTGGATGCCTATAAAGAAGCGTAGTTGTTCAATCTTGTCGGGAATGTTACGCAAGGGGTTCTCATCAAGGTTAATAGGGATAGGAATGTATGCCAATTTATGAGCGAACTCCGGCTCATACGCCACATAATACTCCCACAAACAGGCTGCGATACCGTTACACTCCTCGGCCATGGCAATATTGGCATCGCGATTAGCGCCTTCAAGATATGCCTCACGCTCTTTGTTGTAATTGGGGCGATTAAGAGGTTTATCACCTACAAAGTAGTCGGAGTAACGATAGGTCGTTCCATCAAAACAAGCCTTGGTATAATAATGGTCGGTAGCCAAAGCCTCCATAAATATACGCTCATTCTGACGGCGCAATTGACGAAAAATAGCCAAATTCTTCTCGGGACGAAGGCTGAAAAATCCATGACCTGCAATCTGCACAACATCATAATTACGCCATGAGGGCAACAACGACATAATCTTGGTAAGGTACATCATCGAATCAACAGGGCCATAGCTTTTGCGACGGATAGCAATATCGCAATTGGTACTCATCCATCCGCCACCATTGGACACTACGGTTACTTGATGTCCAAGTTGACGCAAGCCTTGCGACAACGTCCAATGGAAATTACTTGCGTCACCTACCAATAGGATTTTCATAGCGTACTACCTTTCTATAATAATCTATACCCTTAAAAGTATTGCGTAACAACACATCGAAGCGACCTTGACGCGACAAGGCCGAAGTAAGGGCAAACTTAAACATTCTCAACCACGACGTTACTCCATGTAAGTAGTAGTGCACAGCACCCTTGGCCATCATTACCTTTTCATCGGTATATGTGCGCATGCCTGTACTGTCCGACGGTGCTTCTACTGCATATTCGGGGAAGAATCGTATCGTGAGCCCCATGTGATAAGCATCATAAAAGAGCACTTCCTCCTCGCCACAAACAAAATAGGGCGAACCCAACCCAAAGCGTTCATCAAAAAACAGGCGACCTTGCACCGAGGCTACTCGCAAGGCTATTTCGGGCGATGTTACATACATGCCTTTGGCCACACGTGGATAGGTGTAGGAGTATTGGGGATAGTCCTTGATATATCCTCCATCAAGAGCTTTTATCATGAACTGAGCAACATCGAGCTTTTGGTCTTTCGCAAAGGCAGCTATAACTCGGTCGAAATACTCATCACAATATCGCACATCGTCGTCGGCAATAAGAGCAATATCGCCGGAAGCATGCTTCAGGGCATTATTGCGATTACGTGACAAACCTTTGCCCGGCAAGGTTACAACACGCACGTCGGTACGCTCATGCAATACCTGTGGTATTTGTTGCAAATATGCCTCTTGCGTATATTGCATCGACACAATATAGTCTACATCGGCACGCTGAGGTAACAATATATCCGACACCTTAGCAATGCCTTCGTTAAGAGTACATATAAGCACATTTAATTTCATATTGCAAACATAAGAAAAAAAACGAACAATCACTATCATTATATATGATAGGATGCGGTTCGGAGTAAAAAAATCAAGTAAACTTGTTTTTTTATTCTCTCACCTTTCACTATCTTTGACACATGAATGAAGTAATGAGCATAGTGATACCGGTGTACAATCGTGCCGTGGAATTGCCCCGTACAATGGCATCTATCGTGGCACAAGACTACCGACCTCTGCGGGTGATATTGGTGGATAATAACTCTACCGATAATTCACTGGCGGTGTGTCACAACATGCAACAACTTTATCAAGAGGAACAACTGTGCATAGAGGTCGTACAACAAATGCGACCCGGTGCATCGGCGGCACGAAACAGAGGTCTGGAGCTGGTAGACAGCCGATACATGATGTTTTTCGATAGCGACGACGAGATGCATGGCGACACCGTTTCGCGCTACATGCAAGCCTTCGCATCACACCCCGATGCCGACATAATAGGGGCAACTATCAACTTCCACAACGGCTCAAAGACCTTTCTTGCCAAGGCAGTCTTCTCATCCGACCCCGAGCCACACATCATACATGGCACACTATCGACTCAACGTTTTGC
The DNA here is from genome assembly GCA_017935645.1 of Bacteroidaceae bacterium. GTDB lineage: Bacteria > Bacteroidota > Bacteroidia > Bacteroidales > Barnesiellaceae_A > Barnesiella_A. The sequence continues at coordinate 65,422 of JAGBHF010000090.1, forward strand.
CGTACGCACACAACTCATCCGCGAGGTAGGAGGTTGGCAAGAGGCGTATAACGGTTGGGAAGATTGGAACTTGGGATTGAGACTGCTCCTTTACACTCAAAGGATTTATTGGTTTAAAGAATCGCCCGTTGCCAAAGTGTATCTGCACAAAAACACCCTCACAGCACGTACCAACATCGACGGATATCGAAATTTCTACCAAGCTGTACGACACACGCTGAAGGATATAGCATCGATAGGACACACACGCAAGCACCGATTGATGCGACTTGTACTATATCGCCAAGTCTTATTAGCGGCACATATACAGCGTGAGGCTCACAAACAGAACAATGACGAGCTACGCCAATTTGCACAGCAAATATACAAAGAGGCTATGAATGACCGACTCACCACAAGAGCTATGCGATGTTTTTTCCCAATATGTCGCCTATATGCCTCACATGGAGGTCGTGGCAGTGGTACAATAGCCCAATGGATTATCCGATAGGATTCCTTTAACAGCATATAACACAAAAGCCCATCGTTGAGGAGAAAAATCGCGTGTGTATTGAGCAAAAATTCGTACATTTGCATAAAGATTATACACGACAATGATGCCTGACAAAGATACCCCCAAACGCATGAGCTGGGAAAAGCTCATTACCGCCAAGCGATTTGGCATGGAAGAGTTTCACGATGAACGAATACACACACGCACCGATTTTCAGCGCGACTACGACCGTCTGATATTCTCGGCACCGTTCCGTCGTTTGCAAAACAAGACGCAGGTGTTTCCGTTACCGGGCAGTATCTTCGTACACAACCGACTCACACACAGCCTTGAGGTATCGTGTGTAGGTCGTTCATTGGGCACAAATGTGGCAGTAGCACTTGCATCGAAATATGCCGGCACGCCAGCCGAAGAGAAACTTCCGCACATGGGTTCAATCGTTGCTGCAGCCTGCTTGGCTCACGATTTGGGCAATCCTCCATTTGGTCATTCGGGCGAACGCGCTATCGCCACCTACTTCTCAGAGGGAAAAGGTCTTGCATTAAAGGATATGCTCAGCGACTGGGAGTGGAACGACTTTACCCACTTTGAGGGCAATGCCAACGCATTCCGACTGCTCACTCATCAATTTACGGGTCGTCGCAAAGGCGGTTTTGCACTCACATACTCTACTTTGGCATCTATCGTCAAGTATCCCTATGCCTCAACACTTTCGACCAAGAAAGGCAAGTCGGGCTTCTTCTGCTCAGAGAGTGACGATTTCCGCCGAGTAGCCACCGACTTGGGCATGCTGCCCGACGGTGATAGTGGATTGCGCTTTCATCGACACCCATTGGTATATCTTGTTGAAGCCGCCGACGACATCTGTTATCAAATCATGGATATAGAGGATGCTCACAAGCTAAAATTGCTCACAACCAACCAGACCAAGGAGTTGTTAATGGAATTCTTCGAGCCCGAGAAGTTGCCACATATTCATGAAGTGCTGAAAATTGCCGATGACCGCAATGAGCAGATAGCCTACTTGCGCTCACGTGTTATAGGACTGCTTATCGATGAATGTTCGCAACTCTTTGTCGACCATGAGGAGGAACTCCTTAGCGGAAAATTTGAAGGTTGCCTCATCGACCGCATATCCGAAACACCTCGCAAAGCATACGCACACTGCTCGGAGGTTGCTTGGGCCAAGATATACCGCAGTAGCGATGTACTCGACATCGAGTTGGCCGGTAATCGCATCATAACCGAATTACTCGACAAACTTATCGATGCGGTACTCTACCCCGATAAAAACTACTCACAACTCATTCTTAATAAAGTTCCTCAACAGTACGAGACCCGCGCCGAGAGTCTTTATGGCAAGTTACAGGCCGCTGTTGACTATATATCGGGCATGACCGACGTATATGCCCTCGACCTATATCGTAAAATCAATGGCATGAGTCTGCCGGCAGTATAAAACAAAATAATTATGAAAAGAGCATTTTATCATACTATCGCATTGCTATTACTATTTGTGGCATTACCGCTACAAGCTCGCGAATATACCGTTGAGAGTGTTCCCAACGTGCAAGTCGCCGACCGCTCTCAATATGTTACCGACCCCGACGGCTATATAGACAGCGCGTCACGCTCGCACATTAACAGCATGCTTGCTCAGTTACGCGACAGCAATAGTGTCGAGGCCGCTGTGGTAATACTCCCTTCTATTGGCAATGAAGATATAGACAACTTTGCCACCGAACTCTTCACCCATTGGGGCATTGGTAAGGCAAGTAACGACAACGGATTGCTATTTATTGCCGTCATGGATCAACGTCAGATTGTCATACGCACCGGTTATGGCTTGGAAGGCGTTCTGCCCGATATTCTATGTAGCCGCATCATTCGACAATATATCACACCCGCCTTTCGTGAAGGGGAATACGGAAAGGGCATGAATGATGCCGTAGAACAGACCTTGCATATCATCATGACACCGGAGGCTTCGGCCGAATTGATGGCCGAAGAGCCACTTTTTGATGAAGCCGACAAAGCAATATTAATGAATCTGCTATATGGATATCTGGCCTTCAGCCTTATTATATCACTGCTACTCACCATACGTCTCAATCGCACCATCCGCCGACACAGCAATGAGCCCTACGAGTGCTACAAAGAGCTATTCAGCACACACACTGTCATGCTCGTCATGGCTATATGTTTTCCGCTATGGGGTATAGTCAACTATATCTACAGCAACAGTATGATGAAGAAGATGCGCAACAAACCTCGTAATTGCGATAAGTGTGGCAACGAGATGCACCGATTATCGGAGAGCGAGGACAACCACTTCCTCACACCGCAAGAGGATACCGAAGAACGTATAGGTTCGGTAGACTACGATGTGTGGCTATGCAACAAATGCCACAATACCGAGGTATTCCGTTTCGACAAGGCCTACACACAATATAGCGAATGTCCGCACTGTCATGCCAAAGCCTACACTATGGCACACGACAACATCATCCTGCCCGCTACAACCCTGTCAGCCGGACGAGGCGAAAAAGTATATACATGCCAACACTGCCACGCGCGCAAAGTTGTACCATACATCATACCCATGATAGTAGTACCCAAGAGCAACGGTGGCGGAGGAGGATTCGGCGGTGGCTTTGGCGGTGGTATGACCGGTGGAGGCGGAGCCCGAGGAGGATGGTAAAAGAGCAATTTCTATGAGAGACAGAGATACAAAACATAAATTTTCGCTACGTGAACGATTTGGCAGTTTCGTATACGCCGGACGCGGATTGAAGTTGCTTTTTCTTGAGCACAACACCTGGATTCACCTTGTTGCTACCCTATGTGTTGTCATTGTAGGTTGGTGGGTATCACTATCAGCTATCGAGTGGGCCATAGCCGTCATATTGGTAGGTGGCGTGTGGATAACCGAGGCACTCAATACCGCCATAGAGCGCCTATGTGACCATGTCACTCCCGAAATACACCCAGCAATAGGTCGCATCAAGGATATAGCCGCAGCAGCAGTACTACTCAGTGCCATTACCGCTGTCATTGCCGGCTTGTGCATATTCGTTCCGGCCATTATCGACAAAGTAACACAACTACTATAATTGCATAAATACATGATACTACAACAGTTATCCATTATCAACTTCAAGAATATTGCCCAAGCCGACCTCAGCTTTTCGGATAATATCAACTGTTTTTTGGGTAACAATGGTATGGGCAAGAGCAACTTGCTGGATGCGATATACTACTTGTCCTTCTGCAAGAGTTTCACCCATGTTGTCGACTCACAAAACATACGACATGGCGAGGAATTCTTTATGCTGCAAGGTGTATATGAGCGTAATGAGATGCCCGAAGTGTTATCATGTGGCATAAGAAGACGACAAAAAAAATCATTCAAACGCAACAAAAAAGAATATAGCCGATTGTCGGACCACATCGGATTTGCACCATTAGTAATGGTGTCGCCCGATGACATAACGTTGATACAAGGTGGCAGTGAAGAGCGTCGCCGATTTATCGATATGGTTATATCGCAATGGGACAAACCCTATCTCGACACCCTTATTCGCTACAATAAGGCTCTTGAACAACGCAATACGTTGTTGCGACAAGAGGTGAGTGACCCCATGTTGTATGAGATATGGGAGGAGCAAATGGCACATGCAGCAACTATCATATACGACACTCGCAATCGATTTCTCAACGAGTTTATTCCCGTATTCAATCGCTTCTACAACCTCATATCCAATGGCAATGAGCAAGTGGGACTATCATATCGTTCGCACATGAGCGATGGCAACCTCCTGCAACAACTTGCCGATACGCGCAACCGCGACCTCATACTCGGTTATACCACCAAGGGTATTCATCGCGACGACATGGAGATGACATTAGACGAGTACCCCATGAAGCGCATAGGCTCGCAAGGACAATGCAAAACCTATCTCATTGCCCTGAAACTTGCACAATATGATTTCCTTGCCCACAACGGCAACACGACACCGATACTGTTACTTGATGACCTGTTTGACAAGCTCGACTCGGAGCGTGTCGAACGCATCATGCAACTCGTATCGAGTGATATATTTGGCCAGATATTCATTACCGACACCAATCGCGAATACCTCGACCGCATTGTGCGACGCACTACTGCACAACACTCTTTATACAGCGTGTCAAACGGAGAATTTACCCTAATGCCTTGATGAAATGAAACGAAAAGAAGCACAAGCATTGAGCGAAATACTCGACGAGATACTGCGAGAGAATCATCTCGATATAGGTCTTGATGCCGCGCGCGCAAGAGCCGCATGGAAAGAGACTATGGGTGAAGCCGTAGACAAATGCACCATGGCACTGCACTTTGATAAAGGTACGCTGCAAGTAAAACTATCATCGGCAGTACTACGCAATGAATTATTTATGAACCGACGCATGCTCATCGACCGACTGAATACACACATCGGCCGACCTGTTATTAAAAATATATATTTCAAATAGAGATACAAAAATGGAACAAGACAAGCAATTTCCCACCTTTCACCACAGCTATCCGCTACAACTTCGTTTTAACGACATAGATTCTCTGGGACACGTGAACAACTCGGTTTATTTCACATTCTACGACTTGGGTAAAAGTCGTTACTTTGAGACCGTAAAAAAACAATCAATCGACTGGCGTAAGGCCGACGTGGTTATAGCCAATGTCAATGCCGACTTCCTCTCACCCATATACTCATATGAGCAGATAGCAGTAGAAACCTGCTGCATCGAGATAGGCAACCGCAGCTTCAAATTGATGCAACGCATTGTCAACACTACTACCGGCGAAGTAAAAGGCATATGTCGCACCATCATGGTAGGATTTGATGTTGAAGCCGGTGTGAGTGCTCCTATCAGCGATGAATGGAAGGATGCTATCCGACAATTTGAAGGCTCGGATCTGACCAAGAAATAATACAGATTTAAAACATAAGAACATCATAAAAGGCTATGAGAAAAATTATAGGAATAGGCGAGACCATACTCGACATTCTCTTTCGCAAGAATCAAAACGGTGAATGGCAACCTCAAAAGTCGGTAGCCGGAGGCTCTACATTTAATTCTATCATCACACTGGGCCGACTGGGCATGAACACAACTTTAGTAACCGAATTGGGCAACGACCGTGTAGGTAAAGACATCATGGAGTTTATGCAACAAAATGGTGTAGATACCAACCACATCGATATATATAACCCTAAAGATGGCAAGACACCGGTATCGTTGGCTTTTCTTGACGAGAACAACAATGCCGAGTATACCTTCTACCACCAATTCCCTACCGACCGCCTCAATGTTGCCATCCCCCTTATTAACGAGGGCGATATCGTTATCTTTGGCTCATACTTTGCGGTTAATCCCGTCTTGCGCAATCGCATTACCGAAATTCTCGAATTTGCCAATACTCGCAAGGCCATTGTTTATTACGACCCCAACTTCCGCAAGGCTCACAGCCACGAGGCAATGAAACTCATGCCTTCGATTATAGAAAACTTAGAGTACGCCAATATCGTACGCGGCTCGGATGAAGACTTTGAGACGCTCTATAAACTCGACAACCCCGATAAAGTATATATTGACAAGATAAAGTTCTATTGCCCCAATTTCATCTACACACGTGGAGGAAAAGGAGTAGAATTCTATTGTCCGCAAGGACAGCGCCACTTCGATGCTCCGGTTATCGACAAACCTGTCAGCACCATAGGTGCAGGCGACACGTTCAATGCCGGTATTATCTTTGGTCTTATACGCCACAATGTTACCCTCGACAACCTCAATACTCTTACCCTCGATGAGTGGGCTACTATTGTGCAATATGCTCTGGACTTCTCATCGAAAGTGTGCATGAGTCAAGAGAACTATTTACCCCAAGATATAGCCGCACAATATCGTTAAATAAGGCGCAAAAAACACCTTTGCTAACACCTATAATACCCCTCAATAGGAGCAAAAAGCCTTTGACTCAGCCCAAAATGATATAAGAGCACAATTATAACATCATTTTTTACTACCTTTGCACCCGCAACCACAGCGGGTGCTTTTTTATACTTTCACACAACCATCAATGAAGACATTTGAAGAATTGGGTATTGTGCCCTCCATTTTACAAGCCATCGCCGAGATGGGTTACGAGTCTCCTATGCCCGTGCAAGAGCAAGTTATCCCCCTATTATTAGGCGAGGAAACCGACCTTATAGCATTGGCTCAAACCGGTACAGGCAAGACTGCCGCTTTTGGTCTGCCTCTATTGCAACGTATCGACATCAACAAGTTATATCCGCAGGCACTCATTATGGCCCCCACACGTGAGTTGTGCTTGCAAATTGCCGGCGACTTGGCCGACTATGCCAAATATATACCCAATCTGCACATTACACCTGTATACGGTGGTGCCAATATCGAAGTACAGATACGCGCCTTGCGCAAGGGTAGCCACGTGGTTGTTGCTACTCCCGGACGATTGCTCGACCTCATCAACAGGGGCTGTATATCACTGAGTAAGACTACTACCGTTATCATGGACGAGGCTGACGAAATGCTCAACATGGGATTCCTTGATAGCATCAACGAAATTTTGGCTTTTGTACCCGAAAACCGCAAGATGCTACTCTTCTCGGCCACCATGCCCGCCGGTATCGAACAGATAGCTCGCAACTACATGAATAACCCCAAAGAGATAGTTGTGGGTAGCCGCAATGAAGGTGCCGAGAATGTACGCCATATATATTATATGGTAAAAGCCAATGACAAATATTTGGCATTGAAACGTATTGCCGACTATTGCCCCGACATATACGGTATTATCTTCTGTCGTACTCGTCGCGAAACACAAGAGATTGCCGACGCTCTCATATCGGACGGCTATAATGCCGAGTCGTTGCACGGCGACCTCTCGCAGATGCAACGCGACTTGGTGATGCAGAAATTCCGCGTACGCAACATACAACTACTTGTAGCCACCGATGTTGCAGCCCGCGGACTGGATGTTACCGACCTCACACACGTTATCAACTACGGATTGCCCGACGATATTGAGACCTATACCCACCGAAGCGGCCGTACCGGTCGTGCCGGCAAGTCGGGTGTTTCGGTTGCAATTGTACACAGCCGTGAGAAGGGTAAAATACGAGCCATCGAAAAGATTATTGGCAAGACCTTTGAGCGCGAGCACATACCCTCGGGCAAGCAAATATGCGAGAAGCAACTATTCAATCTTGTCGACCGCATCGAGAAGGTTGAGGTAAACGAGACAGAAATTGAGCCTTTGTTGCCCCCTATCTTCCGTCGCCTTTCGTGGCTCGACGACCAAGACTTGATACGCCGCTTTATTTCGCTCGAATTCAATCGCTTACTGGAGTATTATCGCGATGCTCCGGATATTGACCTTCCCGACGAGAAACCCCGTAGCGAACGCAAGTCGAAAGGTAAAGATGACCGCCGAGAGAAAGGCTCATGCCAAGCCGAGCCTGGATATACCCGCATATATATCAATCAAGGAAAAGCCACCGGTTGCACACCTTACAACATTCTCGACCTCATCAACGAGCATGTACCGGTACGCATCAATATAGGTCGTATCGACCTCTTTACAGGTTATTCGCTCATTGATGTCGAAGAGAAGTTTTCACGCCGAGTGGTTGCCGCTCTCAAGCATGCCGACTTTTACGGCAACCGCATCTATGCCGAGATAGCCGACCCCAACAAGAAGTATGGCGGAGAAGGTAATCGTGGTAAAGGCAAGGGCAAAGAGCGTGATGTAAAAGATAATGAGAAGCCCCGCGGTGAGCGTCGCAACAGTCGCTCGGCACGTAACGAGGAGAAGCCTCGCAATGAACGCGGACGCAATCGTCGCGGTGAAGGTCGCTTCCAAAACGAAGAGCGCCCTACTCGTCGCAGTCGTCATCAAGACAATAAAGGTGTCGAAAACAACGAGAGCTTTAACTACGAAATATCAGCCGGAAAGCCCATGTCGCGCAAACGTCGCAAATAGAACCTATGCGATAATGTAAATAAAATGATTACCGGTACAGAGGTTTATCCCTTGCCGGTAATTATTTTTTTGATGTCATTGAGTTTATTCAGCGCCTCAACAGGAGTAAGATTATTGATGTCGGTGTGAAGTATCTCATCGCGAATTTGCGACAAAACAGGATCGTCGAGTTGGAAAAAGCTAAGCTGCATGCCACCACGTGTAGAAGCCAACTCACTTGTAGGTTTCTTCGATATGCCGCTCTGACGGTTTTCACACTCAAGTTGTTTGAGGATCTGTTCGGCACGTTTTACGATACTTTGAGGCATACCGGCCAACCGAGCCACATGAATACCAAAGCTGTGCTCACTACCGCCACGCACCAGCTTGCGCAAGAAAATCACCTTACCGTCGGCTTCATGTACCGACACGTTGTAGTTGGCAATACGCTTGTACGAGCGCTCCATTTCGTTCAACTCATGATAGTGCGTTGCAAAGAGTGTCTTGGCTTGTGCCTTGGGATGCTCGTGTATATGCTCCACAATAGCCCATGCTATAGATATACCATCGTAGGTACTTGTACCACGTCCCAACTCGTCAAATAGGATAAGACTTCGTTCCGAAATGTTATTAAGGATATTAGCCGCCTCATTCATCTCGACCATAAAGGTACTCTCACCCACCGAGATATTGTCCGACGCACCCACGCGGGTAAATATCTTATCTACAACACCAATACGGGCAGCTTCGGCCGGAACAAAACATCCTATTTGAGCCATGAGCACAATGAGGGCGGTTTGACGTAGCAGAGCCGACTTACCGGCCATGTTAGGACCGGTAATCATAATGATTTGCTGTGAATTATTACCCAACGATATAGAGTTGGATATATAACTGTCGCCTATGGGAAGTTGTTTTTCGATAACAGGGTGGCGACCCTCGGTTATATCAATGTCGAGCGAGTCATTTACTTCGGGACGAATGTAACGGTTCTCACGAGCTACAACAACAAAAGATAGTAAGCAGTCGAGACGTGCTATCAAACCGGCATTGAGTTGAATGGCCGAAATGTGCTCGCCAAGAGATAGTACAAGGTCGTTGAAGATGCGTGTTTCGAGAGCAAGTATACGCTCCTCGGCACCCAATATTTTCTCTTCGTACTCCTTGAGTTCTTGGGTAATATATCGCTCGGCGTTGACCAAGGTCTGTTTGCGAATCCATTCGGCCGGTACTTTATCTTTGTGTGTATTGCGCACTTCGATATAGTAGCCAAATACATTGTTATAGCTAATCTTAAGGCTGGGAATACCGGTTCGCTCAGCCTCTTTTTGTTGCAATCGCAAGAGGTAATCCTTGCCCGAATAGGCTATCTCGCGCAACGAGTCGAGCTCTTCGTTCACACCACGATTAATAATGCTACCCTTGTTGAGCAACGTAGGAGCATCGGGATTAATCTCTCGCGCGATGCGTTCACATATCTGTACGCAAGGGTTGAGCAAATCGCCTATCTGTCTTAACACCGGCGCTTCGGTTATGGTCGAGCACAACTCCTTGATAGGAGCAATAGCCGAGAGAGCCACACGCAATTGCACCATTTCACGTGGAGTGATGCGACCCACAGCCACCTTCGATATGATACGTTCTATATCACCTATCAACTCCAATTGTGGACGGATAGCCTCCTCAATATCGGGATGACGGAAGAAATACTCTACTGCATCGAGTCGTTCATTGATGGGAGCAACATCCTTCAACGGGAATATTATCCAACGGCGCAACATACGCGCACCCATCGGGCTGATTGTGCGGTCTATAACATCCAACAAGCTCTTGCCACCTTCGTTCATGGTATCGACAAGTTCAAGACTGTGAATAGTAAACTTATCGAGTCGCACATACTTTTCCTCCTCAATACGCGACAACGAGGTTATATGGTCGATGTGAGTATGTTGGGTGATATCAAGATAATAGAGAATAGCTCCTGCGGCAATAATGGCATTGGGCTGGTTGTGCAAGCCAAATCCCTTGAGATTGCGTGTACCAAAGTGATGCAACAACTTATCGGTGGCAGCATCTTCGGTATATACCCAGTCCTCCATTTCGTAGGTAAAGAAACGTGAGCCAAAACGTTCATCGAAAGTCTTGCGCTTATTACGCTCGAGCAACACCTCCTTGGGCGAAAAATTATTAAGAAGTTTCTCTATATAATCGGCAGAGCCTTCGGCTGCCATATATTCGCCGGTCGAGATATCAAGAAAAGCAACACCGCATCCACCTTTAGCAATGTGTACACTTGCCAAGAAGTTGTTTTCGCGATGATTGAGTATGTTATCATTGATAGAAACACCGGGCGTTACCAACTCGGTGATACCTCGTTTTACCAACTTCTTGGTCAGCTTGGGGTCTTCGAGTTGCTCACATATAGCTACACGCTTACCGGCACGCACCAACTTGGGTAAGTAGGTGTCTAACGCATGATGAGGGAAACCGGCCAATTCGATAGACTGTGCCGAACCATTGGCTCGACGCGTGAGGGTAATACCCAATATCTCGGAGGCCGAAATGGCATCGTCGCAAAAAGTCTCGTAAAAGTCACCTACTCGAAACAACAATATAGCATCGGGATGCTTTGTTTTCATCTCGAAATATTGCTTCATGAGCGGGGTCTCAACGACTTTTTTCGACATAATATATTGATTACCTGATTGACAAATACTTAATATATGGTTATATCCCTATCACTCTTGCATGTATCGACACACATTGTCGATCTGCTCCGAGATAGATTGACCAAACTTATGCTCAAAGAAAGCACTGCCTATAGTAAACAATGAGGGAGCAAGAGTCTTAATCTCATCCAGTCGGTCGTAGCTATTGATGCTACCCGCCAAGCACACAGGAACTTCTATCTCTCGCATAAAGGCATGGTATAGGGCATCTATGTCACCGATATAACGATAACCCAATAGATTGATACCATAAACACCATGGGCAATACACTCCTTGGCCTCACGAACCAACTCGTCGATGTCACCGGTCAATACCGATGGACGATTGACAATCTCACCCACAAAGGGCATATATTTCAATCCTTGTTCTTGGCAATACTGGTTGATTGAATCGGCATATTTTGTACCCATGAGAATATCACAACCACACTCGGCAGCCATTCGTGCACCTATGAGGCCCTCTTCCTCGGTGTATGCTACAACTTCAAGAAACGTTGTCTTACCGCAAGCGCGCATGCGGGCATACAGTTCTTTCATCTGCTCTACGGGTAGTGAATGTTCCTTCATACCCCAACAGCAAGCCATCGAGTCTTTACATTCCTCAAAGACTTGTAGTGCATTTTCGACGGTATAGTCATGCCAAGTAAGCATGACAATAAGTTCAGGTTTCTTTGACATTGTATCTTTTACATCAACCCACGCGGGATTTTATTTTTCACGGCTTATTATTATATAAGCATGCAAAGGTAGGGATTTTTTCGAAAAAACTACCACATTATCACCGTAGATATTGATGTATTTTTTATCCGGCCCAGCCGGCACGGTCGAGGTTGCGGTAATTGATAGCCTCGCTGACGTGCTCGACAGTTATTTCGTCGCTGCAAGCAAGGTCGGCTATGGTGCGGGCAACCTTCAGAATACGGTCGTAGGCTCGTGCCGAGAGATTAAAGCGCTCCATGGCAATCTTGAGGCGTTGCAACCCCTGCTTGTCGGGCACAGCATAACGATTGAGCATGCGAGTGTTCATCTGCGCATTGCAATATACACCCGGCTCATTGGCAAATCGTATAGCCTGAAGCTCACGAGCCCGCATCACGCGCTCGCGTATGGCACTACTTGGCTCGGTGGGCTGTGTCGATGATATTTTCTCGAACGGAACGGGTACTATTTCTACTTGTAAATCAATGCGGTCAAGGAGCGGACCCGATATCTTGTTGAGATAGCGTTGTACAGCTCCGGGAGCACATATACACTCGCGGGTGGGATGATTATAGTAGCCGCACGGACAGGGATTCATCGAGGCTACCAGCATCACTCCGGCAGGATATTCAATGGTATACTTGGCACGCGATACCGTGATTTTTCTATCTTCAAGAGGTTGTCGCATCACCTCCAATACTTGACGGCTGAACTCGGGTAACTCATCAAGAAACAGCACCCCGTTGTGTGCCAAACTTATCTCTCCGGGTTGAGGATAAGCACCACCACCCACCAACGCCACACTCGAAATGGTATGGTGCGGTGCACGGAACGGTCGTTGAGCCAACAACGACTCTCCACCTCGCATTTTTCCCGCCACACTGTGTATCTTGGTTGTTTCCAACGCTTCTTGTAGGGTGAGTGGGGGCAATATCGAAGGCAGACGCTTGGCCATCATCGACTTTCCCGCTCCGGGAGGGCCTACCAAAATAATATTATGTCCACCGGCTGCCGCTACTTCAAAGGCTCGTTTGACATTTTCCTGACCCTTCACGTCGCAAAAATCCAGGTCGGTCTTGGCAAAACTTGCATAGAACTCGGCTCGGGTATCTATCACAGTAGGCTCCAACTCGCACTTGCCATCGAAGAACTCAATCACTTCACTCACATGCTTTACCCCATATACATCGAGGTTGTTTACCACGGCAGCCTCACGCACATTCTCGTATGGCACAATAAGACCCTTGAAACCCATCTCTCGTGCCTTTATCGCCATAGGCAGGGCGCCTTTGATGGGCAGAATTGTACCATCGAGCGATAGCTCGCCCATGAGCATATATGATGAGAGCTTGTCGGCAGCAATCTGTTCGTCGGCCGCCAGCAGACCTATTGCCAAGGGTAGGTCATAGGCAGCACCCTCCTTACGAATATCGGCCGGCGACATGTTGATAATAACTTGTCGACGGGGAAACTTATAGTTGTTATGAGTCAAAGCCGATTGTATGCGTTCGTGGCTCTCTTTAACAGCTGCGTCGGGGAGTCCTACCATCAAAAAACGGATACCCTTCGAACAATTTACCTCTATTGTTACCACCAAGGCATCTATGCCCTGCATGGCCGCACCAAAAACTTTGACAAGCATGAGTGTAAGTGTATGTTAAGGTTTGAATATAGGTGTTTCTATCGCATATTTTTCAACGCTTACCAATGAGTCGAGCTGTGCATCCAAGTCCTTGTCGGGCAGCTGAGGAGTGCGCACCAAGATATTACCCAATGAGTCGCCCAACATATACACAGGCAATCGTGTCACTTTATACTTAGAAAGCATATCCGATGTATACAGAGCATCGCTCCACATATCAACCACACGCGATGTGTCGCTATCGACTACGCGATGCCAAGAAGCTGTATCGCGGTCGAACGACATAGCCACTACCTGTAACTGTTGCTCGTCGTAACGGCGGGTGTAGTGTTGCAATACGCGGTGCATCACCTCGGCATCCTTATCTTGAGCCTGCCATATGCACAACAGGGTTGCTTTGCTATTGCGAGTGGATACATAGCTTATCGAATCGCGCTCATTGAGCATGCGCATGTAGGGCAACTTATTGTTCTCTTTGTTAATGGAAAGTTCTTGGCTCAAATGTTCCATTGTGCGGGCAATATACGGTAGACGTGCCTTCTCATGAAGTTGTTGCCACAATGTATCGCACAGAGCATAGTTGTCATATCTCAACAGATAATCGCCGATAAGTATACTGCTCATCACATCGTTCGGATTGTTCTCTATATAACTGATTAACAACGAATCAAGACGAGCCACCTTCTGCTTATAAACATTATCCAAAGCCGGGCTAAGCTCGCTCTGCAATCCATAGGCATAGAAATCGGCAAATATCTCGTTGTGCTCCGACACGAATTTCCACAAGTTGCGATTGAGTGAATTTCCCTTCATCTCTATCTCATAGGGGAGCTTGGCATCGCCTTTCAATTCTACACGTTCACCGTTGCAAAGATACAGACGCATAAAGGGTTGCCACCCATACTGATACAATTGCACCGGAACAACTTCGGTCGATGTACCAATCATCTCAATCTTGCCATCGAGTGGTATGAGAGTGTCAATAGCTACACCTATATCGGTGTTATATACAGCAAACAACGGACGACCGCCCAAGTTGTTTATTTCGCCTTTAATAACAAAAACATCCTTCTGCTCACCACATGCAGCAAGCAACAGAAGTGTTATTAGACAGAGCAATATATTACGTTTCATCATTATCATTCTCTGCTACATTAGTCATTAGGCTATACCCAATAATTCTATCTCGAAAATGAGAGTCGAGCCACCCGGAATACCGGGAACCGAACTCTTACCGTAACCCATTTCGGCAGGAATATACAACTCCCACTTGTCACCAATGTGCATTTGTTGCAAGGCAATTATCCAACCCTGTATAAGGTCGCTCAATCGACATGCCAAGGGTGCTCCACCTCGGCTGCTATCGAACTTCTTGCCATTGATGGTACGACCGGTATAATGCGCTATAACAACACTGCGACGGGAAGGAGTAGGGCTTGCGGCATTTCCTTTTGCCAACACCTTATAGTATATGCCCATAGGTAAGGCCTTTACACCCTCCTCTTGCGACTTGGCCTGTAACCACGCCTTGTTAGCCTCTATATATTCACGTTTTGCCATAAAATTATTTTTACAGCAAAGGTAACGATAAGATATAAAAAAAGCAACCCCACAGGAAATTAGGGGTTGCATACGAGATATAATATGTTTTACAATATCACTTTGCGACGCTCAACTATATAAAAACCTCGCTCAAGGTCGTCTATAACATTTATTCCCACCCGAACGTGCTTGTATATAACCACGCCATCGGCTCTCACAATCTTTATCATTGAGTTTGTCGGGGATTTCACATACAATACGCCTCCCGATGTGTAGATAGTCATGTCGGGTAATTCTTGCCGTTCAATACCTGCATATAAGAAACCCTCGTAATTGTACACACCGTTGTTGACAAAAACAAGGTCGGCTGTTTGGTTGCCATTACCACCCTGACCATTATTGAAGATAATCATGGGCGAGATAAGTGTACCAGTAGAGGTAAAGTTTATTTGCCACAAACCCTCATTGTTACGAGTCATAGCCTTACCCGGCCAAGAGCCCAAGTATTCTTTATTTCCATCACCGGCATCCCACACGTAGGCATACACCGTAGAACTGCCCCAATTGGTGTCATTGTAATAGGCTGTCCTTTGTTGTGGATTATCGGGCACAACAGGCTCGTCGGGAATTTCTCCGGCACCTTCTATTGTCTTCACATAGCCGTTGGCATTATAGTATCCACCGTTCACCCAAGTCATGTCACTTGTTTGGGCTGCCCCGTTGTTAAATATTATACCTGCACCGTCGGGAATTTTGTCTGTCCCCGTATAGCTCCATTTCCATATATTATTGCCTAAATAAGTACAAGTTTGCCCGGGCCAAGTACCACCGGTATAGTTCTTGGAACTACTCCACACCCAAGCACGTATTTTACCATCCCAGTCGGCACTGTTCTCAAAGAATGCAGCCTGCTCACCTTCGCTCATCGATGGGGCGATAGGTTCGTCGGGCTCGGTATTTCCACCTTCTGGGTCACTGCCTCCATTGACACTCGAACGCTCCTCCTGCGTGCCGTCGTATGCCTCTTGCACACCGGCATTTGACGAGGTCCGGTATAGGTACTTACCATCATCACCCACCTTGCCGGGAGCCGAAGTTTTGGATGTATTGAGCACATATATGCGCATATTACCCTTGCCCGAGCATGTAGCTGTAAGTGTGCCATTAGTGACAGTCTTTGTATCACCGGTAATCACATCCACGTAAGTACCATTTTCAACACCTGTAAAAGTGGCTCCGCCACTGATTGTAACAAGAGCATACGAGTCGGTAGTACTATCGGTGTAGCGACGCTTGAATGCAAAGCTACCCGAACAACCTTGGGTACTATATTGTCCCTTACGCAGTGCCGGAACAGCAGCACGAATGCGATTGAGACGTTGAATGTGCATGGCAAGCGGATGAGACAAAGTTGCTGCGATATTGCCACTTGCCCGGCTATACTGAGCAAAATCATCGACTACAACATCCCCTTTGATATACCCCCCATAATAAGCCCGTCCGGTCTGGCTCAATGCTATATTAGGGCCATTATCTATTACAGCACCCTTGCGAAATTGTATCTCTGAGCCATAATAGATACAAGGAATACCTCGAAAGGTAAACATCAACGATAAGTTCTCGGCCCATACATCCTCATTCTGATTAAAACGAGTACCTTCGGGTGCTCCGTCGGGAGCATAATCGTGCGAGTCGACATATACAACATTGTATGTTGCATCATTATAGTATTTATCTCCATACTTTACACTGAAAGCCTCAGTAGCTGTGCGGAAGTTCCAATGCATAGGAAAGTCAATAACACTCATACCCGAGTATTGCGAATAATCGGGAGTATGATAAGTATTGCCTTCGAGAAAGGCATTGGCTGACTCGGGCATGCCGTTATCATCTTGATAGTCGACACCTTGAGCATCTACCGATGAGATATTGGTGTGATTGCCTTTACTTCCTTCCCTTACCACAATTCCATTCCACGAGGTTTCGCTATAATCCCATGCATAAGATTTCGACTCTTTCCATGTATAGAAGTAAGGTGAACAATTCTCATGATTGCGATAAGTCACATTGCGTTCACGGGCACATACCTCGCCATAGATAAAGAACGGGCCTCCATTACGTTTATCCTTGTACTGCTCGGCAAGTTCATGAAATTGTGGAATAAAAGCCTTATTGAATGTAAGGCGCGATATATGTCCCGAGGTATCAATACGAAAACCATCGACGCCCATTTTTATAAATTCGCCATAACATTGCACCAAGTAGTTGGTAACATAGGGATTCTCGGTATTAAGGTCAACACAATCGCCTGCAATCTGACCATACCAACGCGAATAGTCATCCCAATTCCATTCATTGCCCACATGATGCCAATAGTTGTTTACATCATGATTTTGTCCATCGGTATTTTTCATTTCGGCAAGTCGCTTGGCATATTGCTCCGAGCCTGACAAGTCTTGATAGTTGTCGGGAAGTTTTCCACCATCTTTTTTGGTAAGAGGTATCATACACTCATCAAGGGTGGCCTGATTGGCACTCCTATTGCGCTCAAAGAGTTTACACAGATTTTCTTCACCAAAATTGCCCGTGTGATTAAGTACAATATCAAGAATTATCTTCATGTCGCGTTCATGCGCGGCATCAATAAGGTCTTGGAAGTCGACATCGGAGCTTTCATATCGGCTATCTACTCTGCTAAAGTTGAACGCATGATAACCATGATAGTCATATCCCGAGGCATTCTCTACCACCGGAGTTATCCATACGGCAGTAAAACCGAGAGCCTTAATGTAATCAAGTTTTTCTATCAAGCCCTTGAAATCGCCACGCCAAGCCGGATCGCCCTCATTGCGATCTTGGTTGTCCCAACATTGTGTATTATTGGAGGAATCACCATCGTAAAACCGTGTGGTCATCACAAAATAGATGGTCTCATCGCGAAAGTCATCTCTGTTTCCTATAAAAGTTGCCGCATGTAACGATTGTATTGAAAATATCGACAACAATAGCAATATTATTCGGCTCATCAATCTACACATAGATATTAACAAACATTTGATATACACTATATTAACAATAGCAAAGAAACTCAAAAAAATTATCAAAAAGAATTATGGAACGTTATAAAAAAACGACTTTTCAACGCAAACGTTTTCATAAGATATTCACACAATCGCATATATCAAGAAGTAATTTTATAGCCCACGCGCAATGTTATAAATGTATATAATGGTAAATAGGAATAAAAAAGATATAATATCGTGGTAAATAGCAAAAAAATTAGTACATTAGCAGTCCTGACAGAACACAACTTTTATACCATGGAAAACCGCTATTGTATCATCATGAGTGGAGGTGTAGGAAGCCGATTTTGGCCTTTCAGCCGCACATCATGCCCAAAACAGTTTTTAGACTTCTTCGGAATGGGACGTACATTGTTGCAAATGACCTACGACCGCATTTCCCACATCATACCGGCCGAGAATATCTATATCGTTACCAACGAGGAGTATGCCGATATTACCTATCAACAACTGCCGGAAGTATCGCATAGCAACATATTGCTTGAGTCGCAACGTCGCAATACAGCCCCATGTATAGCTTGGGCCTCATACCATATACGCAAGCTCAACCCCCAAGCAGTAATGTTGGTAGCCCCTTGTGACCACATCATTTTTCGCGAGGATGAGTTTGCCCGCACCATTGAGCGTGGATTTGAGTTTGTCCGACACAACAACCGCCTGCTAACAATAGGCATACCACCCAAGCGCCCCGAGACAGGCTATGGATATATACAAGTGAGTGACACATGCACCGATGGTGTATGTAATGTGAAGACTTTTGTGGAGAAGCCCGACGACGATATGGCACGCGTATTGGTAGAGAGTGGCGAATTTCTGTGGAATTCGGGTATGTTCCTATGGAATGTACACACCATTATCGATGCTTTAGAAAAACATTTGCCCGACATAGCAACCCTATTCGAAAAGGCATCAGACAGCATACTTACCGCCCACGAAAAAGAGGCTATCGACAAGGTGTATGAACGATGCCTGACTATATCTGTCGACTTTGGCATTATGGAGCAAACCTCCAATGCTTGTGTAATATGTGCCGACCTTGGATGGAGCGACTTAGGTACTTGGAACGGATTGTATGAAATATCTCCTAAGACCGAAACCGGTAATGTCACACAACGTTGCAAAACCATGTTGTATGACAGCACCAACAACCTTGTGGCTGTAAAAGGGGACAAACTTGTAGTATTAGATGGCTTGAATGACTATCTTGTTGCCGAGTCGGAAAACGTACTTCTTATATGCCCTCGTGAGAATGAAAAACGCATACGTCAATTTGTAAACGATGCCAAAGTAAAATTTGACGGAAAATACAACTAACTACCAAGCTGCAATGTAGCTGTAGCCCCATAAAGCGAGCGGTCTCAACACCACGATATGTGTATTGAGACCGCTCGGTTTTTTCTCTATCACGACTTTAACTTCTCAATAATCTTTCTTTTCCATCGGCCCATAGCTTCCATAGCATCGCGCATGCCCAACAAGCCATGCGAGCTTGACTCGGGCGACTGTGCCAACGGGTCGTGGAATGTAGTTGTTACAGGATTGGCCTTGCCAAACTGCTCGGGATATAGCACAATGAGGTTGTTATCGGCAAAGTATTGCGACAAGAAAGCCGGGAGCTTTTCATAGTCGGTATTGAACGATACCGAGGCGCGACGAGCCGAAACAACAACAAACAAATCGTCGTCGCTGACAACATTGCTCAATGACAACATATCGTCCCACGACTCGACGGTATGATACTCTTGTCTTACCTTGTGAGGACGGCGATCGAGTAAGCCACGAATGTGCGGTATGGTACCTTGATAAGCATAGAAACAGATGCGACAACCTATCTGTTGCGAGATATTGGCCAAGCGATCGATCCATGTAGCAAAGCCTGTTTCATACTCGGCCATAGGAGGTACCGAAACAATCATGCGCGAGGTAGTATCGGGCGGAGTCGAACACTTGGTAATCCATATCATCTTGTGTGTACCACGCAACATGTTTTCAATCTTCGAGCCGAAGAATGAGTCTACAATATTGGCCTTATGGTGCAATCCCAACACAATCTCGCTGATATCATTCTCTTTAACGGTATTCAATATACCACTTGCGATATTGAGGTCGTATCGCGATATGGAAATCAATTGAGCATCGGCAGCAGAGGCCGCTTTGGTAGCCTGCTCAAGGATGCGCTTAGAGGCATATTGATTACCGACTTTTGAGTCGTCATTGACATACAGCGCATAAATAGGGGTGTTCTTCTTGGGATTTTTCATCAACAACGCCATATTGACAAGACGCTCTACCGTGGCCGGATTGGCAACAGGTATGAGTATGCGCTCCTCATTGGTAGTGGTTTCGGCTATTTCGGGCACATCTTGGTCTTGCAACTGTACCACGATTTTACTTGCGGCACGCTCGGTGAGTATAGAGCTCACCGTACATGTAACCAATATCATGATAATTGTACCATTGAGTATGGCATCATCAAACACCCCCAATTGACGACCTACAATAACAGCAGCCAACGAAACAGCGGCCTTGGCGGTTGTAATACCTACGATAAGTCGGCGGTCGGTAGGTGTATAATGGAATATGAGTTGTATGAGCCAGGCTGCTATCCACTTGGTACTTATCGCAATAAAGCACATTATAACGGCTACCAACAACACCTCGGGATGCTCAATGATAATGCCTAAGTCTATCATCATACCTACACCTATCAAGAAGTAGGGAATGAAAAGAGCATTACCCACAAACTCCAGACGATTCATCAGGGGCGATACCGAAGGTATATATCGGTTGAGTATAATACCGGCAAAGAAAGCTCCGATAATTGATAGCAACCCTATCGACTCGGCGATAAATGACGAAAGGAACACCAATGCCAATACAAAAATAAACTGCATGACATTGTCGCTATAGGTCTTGAAAAACCATTTAATAAGATGCGGATATACAAATATGATGAAAAGTGCATACGCAATTACCATAATCACAAATTTCACCCAATAGGCAGTACTTGTATTACCCGACAGCGAGCCTGTAACTATCGCAAAGACCACCAGAGAACCAAGTATGGCAAATATCGTACCGGCTACTGCTACCGTTACCGGCGCATATCGGTTGATGCCATAACGGCTCACAATAGGATAGGAAATAAGAGTGTGCGAGGCAAACATACTCGACAGCAACATCGACGTAAGCCAGTCGAGTTGCAACAGATAATGGCTCGCCACCGTACCCAACACCATAGGTACACCAAAGGTGAGCAGTCCGAATATCGTACCCGGCTTGCGATTGCGAATGAGCGAAAATATATCCATCTCGATACCCGCCAAGAACATCAAGTAGAGAATACCTACCTGACCAAAAATCTCAAAACTACTATCGCGAGCCAGCAGATTGAGTCCATGCGGTCCTATAATGATACCGGCAATAATAAGACCTATGATGTGTGGTATACGAAACTTGTTGAGCAAAATAGGGGCCAACAATATAATAGAGAGCACGATAAAAAAGATGAGTACCGGGTTCTCAATGGGTAGGGTTAATATTCCGTCAAACATACTGATAGGTCAAATAGTATACTTAATTTTTTCAGCAGGGGCAACTATACACGATACTTGCCATCGGAGCTATCATCGATGATACTCAAATATGAGGCATAGCGCGACTCACTGATATAGTGTTTCTCGAGGGCTTCAAGCACAGCACAGCCCGGCTCATTGCGATGTGTGCAATTGTTAAATCGGCAATTGTGCGATGCAGCAAATATTTCCGGGAAATAATGGGCTACTGTAGTAGGCTCGAAATCAATCGTACCAAATCCCTTGATACCCGGAGTATCTATAATGTATCCTCCTTGAGGCAAATCGAACATCTGAGAGAAAGTTGTGGTGTGCATACCGGTGTCGTGCTGTACCGACAAGGCTCCCGTCTTAAGATTGAGCCCGGGAATGAGCCGGTTGATAAGCGACGACTTGCCTACGCCCGAATTGCCGGAGAACAATGTAAGTTTGTCTTTGATTTCGCCGGCCAACCACTCTACACCCTCACCGGTTGTTGCCGAAATAAGACGAGTAGGATATCCGATTGTACTATACAGGTGTTGCACACCTTGTGCATACTCCAACTCTTCCTCGGTATATATGTCACACTTGTTTATAACCACATATACGGGCACAGCATAAGCCTCGGCAGTGGCAAGGAAACGGTCGATAAAGACCAAGTTGGTGCGCGGGTGTTCGACCGTCACCACCAACACTGCAGCATCGAGATTGGCAGCAATGATATGACTCTCTTTCGAGAGATTGGACGCACGACGAACGATATAGTTACGACGCTCCTCCACCTCGGTAATAAAAGCCGAGCCATCATCGGCCACCGTGATATGTACACGGTCGCCCACGGCTACCGGATTGGTACTGCGGATGCCTCGCAGGCGAAATTTACCCTTCACCTTGCAATCGACCACAGCACCTTCATCGGTCTTTACAGTGTACCAGCTACCGGTACTTCTTACGACTATGCCTTGTGCCATTTATGATTATCTATTTACGCTTTACCACCGGGGCCAACAAAAGGAATAAATCCGCCACGAGGATCGAGGATGGCACCATGTTGCTTCTCATACTTGGCAAGATTGTCTTGCAAAGCAAGCAACAGTCTCTTGGCATGCTCGGGAGCGAGTATTACACGTGATTTTACAGGAGCTTTGGGAACACCGGGCATAGTACGTGCAAAGTCTATTACAAACTCCGATGAAGAGTGTGATATGATAGCCAAGTTTGAGTAAGTACCCTCAGCAACTTCGGGGGTAAGTTCAATTTGTAAACCTTTCTTTTCTTCCATGATATAATTTGTTTTTAATAATTAATCTTTGAGATTGATGACAAAGTAACCCAACGGGTCATTGGGGGTATTGGCATACACGCGCATGGCTTTGTAGCTCGCCAAGTCGGGTATATAAAAAGATGCATAAGCAGCAACCCAATATCCAAACACATCATCGTTGCGGTTGTGGCGCAATATAACATCGATTGTGTCGCTTGAGGCTTGCATGGGATTGCTAAAAAGGTCCAATCCGTGAGGCTTGTTGAAATACTCAATAGACATATCGAGATTGATATAATTGCCTGTGCGCGATATAGTGTTGATCTTGAGGGGATCGTTGGGATAGGCCGCTAAAGTGTCGGGATGTACATCATTAATGGTGTCGTGACGTACCGAATATATCTCTATAACCTCAACTTCCTTACTGTTATCGGGTTTCTCCTCGTTAACATAATACTGCAATATTACACGCTGTCCTTCATAAAGGTCGGCCTTGATATCGGGATTAGGGTCGAGCAACACACTACCCAAGTCATTGCGTAAGACATGCTCGAAGTAGAGTGTTTTATCGAGGTTGACATGTGTCGTAACGAAATCGGTATAATATACACCGGGGGTATTTTCACCCTCAAGGTCACAACCTATCAAGGTCACAACAATGCCTATCAGTGCGATTTTGTGTATAAGTCTTAGCAAAGTATTCATTTCTTATTTTTGTTTTTCTTCGTTATTATAGTTATCGGCTATTACCAATCCGTCTTGCAATCGGATAGTGCGATCGGACAAGTTGGCAAGAGTCTCATCGTGTGTTACGATGACAAATGTGTGACCAAACTCTCGACGCAAATCAAAAAATAGATTGTGCAGCTCTGTTTTGTTGTGAGTATCAAGACTTCCCGAAGGCTCGTCGGCGAGCACAACCGAAGGTGAGTTTACCAATGCACGCGCTACGGCAACACGCTGTTTCTCACCACCCGAAAGTTGAGCCGGCTTGTGCGACTGGCGGTCGGCAAGCCCCAGATATTTAAGCAACTCACATGCACGTTTCTCGGCTACTCGACTGCTACTGCCTCCTATCATTGCCGGTATCATCACATTTTCCAACGCTGTAAACTCGGGCAAAAGTTGGTGAAACTGAAAAACGAAACCGATATTGGCATTGCGAAAACGTGCCATCTCATTATCGGGCATATTATCGACACGCTTACCATCATAGAGAATTGTGCCCGATGTAGGGGTGTCGAGCGTACCGACTATTTGTAGCAAAGTCGTCTTGCCGGCACCACTTGCACCCACAATCGATACAATCTCGTGGTCGGGGATTGTAATGTCTACCCCTTTGAGAACCTCCAAGTTGTCGAACCTCTTGGTTATATTTTTTATCTCTATCATTGTTGTGTCAATATCCTTATTACATAGGCTGCCAAGTAGCAACCAAAAATGGCGGGCATATACGAAACCGTACCCACCGTAGTGCGTTTGTTGCGCTCGCCTGTTACCTCTTGCACAGCTTCGGCACGAGGTACTTCGGTAGAGAATACAACGGGTAGCTTACCCTTTACACCCATCTTGCGCAAGCGGGTGCGTACAGCACGAGCCAATCCACAATGGAATGTATCGGCTATATCGGCATAGCGTATCTGCGAAGGGTCTATGCGCGCACCGGCTCCCATCGACGACACGACAGGTATGCCTTGTCGCATACATGCAGCCAAAAGTGCCACTTTGGGGGCCACTGTATCGATAGCATCGATAACGAAATCATAACCCTCTTGCAACAAAACATCCACACCCTCAACATCGAGATAACACTTGCGTGCCGATAGCTCAAGGTGAGGATTGATATCGTTGAGGCGTTTTGCCAACACATCTACCTTGTCCAGCCCTACGGTTGAGTGCAGTGCTACCAGCTGGCGGTTGATATTAGAGAGCGCCACACTATCACTATCGATGATAGTCATACGTCCCACACCGACACGCACCAACATTTCGGCAGCGTATGCACCTACACCACCTACCCCCACAACCAGCACACGGCAGGATTGCAGGCGGATAGTCATCTCCTCACTCAGTAGGAGTGATGTGCGTTGCATCCACTCTTCCATACAGACAACGAAGGTAAGACTTTTTTGTTAAATTAAGCGTATATAATAGCGTTATTTAAGCAGTTTTAAGTTAGAGTGCCATCCACTCGACCACGCGAGGGTCTATTTCGGACAAACTGCGGTCGGGTGTAACGGGTACTACCGAAGCATAGTTGTGCGCCATTACATACTCGTCGGTGTCGGGAGCATCCGGCTCGGCATTGTCGAAATAACCGGTCAACCAATAGTATGGACGCCCCATAGGATCAATGCGAGAATCATATTCGGCAGTCCAACGTCCACGAGCTGCACGACACACTTTCATACCCGCCAAGTGCTTGGTCGATGGAATATTAACATTCAATCCCATACCCTCGGGCATGCCGTTCTTAAGGGCTCGGGAACACAATGTCTCCACTACTTCACTGCATATCGAGAAGTCGGCATCGGCATCGAAGCTACACAACGAAAAGCCTATAGAGGGAATACCATTAACCACCCCCTCAAACACAGCACCCATCGTACCCGAATACATCACACTCACACCCGAGTTACTACCGTGGTTGATACCCGACACCACGAGGTCGGGACGGTCGGCAAAGAGTACATTGAGAGCCAACTTGACACAATCGACCGGCGTGCCGGTAGTCTTGAGCGCTTTATAACCCTCGCGATTTTCCACCATAGCCATGCGCAACGGCTCCTTGACAGTAATAGCAGCCGACTGCCCCGAGCGAGCACCATCGGGAGCCACAACCACTACATCGCCCAGCGGCATAAGAAATTCGGCCAACGTCTTGATACCACGGGCATTGATACCATCATCATTTGTCACCAATATAAGAGGTCGCGAACCTCGTGTTATTTTTTCTTTGTACATAATTTAAATTTAACAGGTTAACTGTTTATCTTTCTACAGGGCATTTTTTTGTATAAAAGAAGACCTACTCTACAAAGATATAAATTCTGCCGACACTGTCGGCACTTTTTCCTCATCGAATTCTATCAGACTATCTTTCATGACTAACCCCATTATTTAGCAACTTTACGCAAAGTTAAGCTTTTTATTGAAGTGTTGAATATATTATTTATAAAAAACACTCCTTTATGCTCGAAAGCTTATCGGGTTGCCAATTTTCGAAAATAATTATAAAATAACACATTAAATTTCGCCATGCGTGAGTTTTGCATTATCTTCGCGTAGTTTTTTGCAACTGAGTTTATTAACAAAAAGAGCGACTTATCAACAATTTGAGCAAATTCACCATAAAAGAGGCGTGCCGATAGGCAAATTTATCTTTTCTTTGCATGGATAAAAAAGATTTATATGGGTAAAATCATTGCTATAGCCAACCAAAAAGGAGGTGTGGGAAAGACTACCACATCGATGAATCTTGCAGCCTCGTTAGCCCTGCTCGACAAGAAAGTTTTGCTTGTCGATGCCGACCCTCAAGCCAACGCTTCTTCGGGTCTTGGTGTAGATGTTCGCTCGGTAAAGAATTCAATATACGAATGTTTAATAAACCACAGCACCATTGAGGAGTCGGTGTGCGACAGCCCTGTCCCGGGCATGAGCATTGTACCCTCGCATATCAACCTCGTAGGCGCCGAGCTGGAATTGCTCAACATGCCTCAACGCGAGCGTCGCATGGAGGCTCTTTTTGCTCCCATTCGCGGCTTATACGATTATATTATCATCGACTGCTCACCCTCATTGGGATTGATTACCGTCAACGCCCTTACCGCAGCCGACTCGGTGATAATTCCTGTTCAGGCCGAATACTTTGCGCTTGAAGGTATCAGCAAGCTACTGAATACAATCAAGATTATCAAGGCAAAACTCAACACCCGACTTGAGATTGAGGGCTTCCTCTTGACGATGTACGACTCGCGCCTGAGACTTGCCAACCAAATATACGAAGAGTTGAAGGGACACTTTGGACGAATGGTTTTCGACACGGTTATACAACGTAACATCCGTCTCAGCGAAGCTCCCAGCCACGGCTTGCCGGTGGTGATGTACGACAGTGAGTCGCGTGGTAGTATCAACCACATGCAACTCGCCAAAGAATTGATTAAACGAAATAACGACAAGTAACTATATGGCAGCTATTAACAAACGTAATGCCTTGGGAAGAGGTCTTGATGCCCTCATCGACATGGGTGAGATTGAAACCTCGGGAACGTCATCTATCAACGAAATTGAGTTATCGCGCATACAACCCAACCCCGACCAACCTCGTCGCGAATTTGACGACGAGAGCCTTGAGGAGTTGGCTGCATCTATTCGCGAAATAGGTATCGTACAACCCATTTCACTGCGTCAACAACCCAATGGCTCATATCAAATCATTGCCGGCGAACGTCGTTATCGCGCCGCTTTATTGGCGGGTCTCGCTACTATCCCGGCTTATATACGCACTGTCGAGGATGAGGCCGCCATGGAAATGGCTCTTATCGAAAACATTCAGCGCGAAGACCTCAATGCTATTGAAATAGCACTCTCGTTTAAGAAACTCATCGAGCAATACGACCTTACCCAAGAACAACTGAGTGAGCGTGTTGGCAAAAAGCGCACTACCGTTGCCAACTATCTGCGTCTGCTCAAGCTCCCTGCCGAGGTACAAATAGGACTACGCGACAAGACTATCGACATGGGACATGCGCGTGCTCTACTTTCGGTTGAGAATGCTACCGTACAACTCGAGCTGTATAAGGCTATTGTTACCGAAGGTCTATCGGTGCGCAAGGTCGAGGAGTTGGCACGTGCCATGGCGCAAGCTCCGGCAAAGGCTGCTACAAAGGTGGCTCGCAGTAGCGCTCAACGCAAAGAGTATAATTTGCTACGCAACCATTTATCGAACTTCTTCGGTACAAAAGTGCAATTCTCGTGCGATGACAAGGGTAAGGGTAAGATTAGTATCCCCTTCAAGAATGAAGAGGAGTTGGAAAGAATTGTTGGCTTACTTGACAAACTCAAATAGATGACCAAGAGAAACTACATAGCACAACATATAGGAGCGGTGAGATACCTCATTGCACTATTGCTATGTATGTTTATCACGCACACTGCGGCCTATGCTCAAGATGTTGCGCCACAAGATAGCATCGACAAGAAGATAGCCGCAATAGAGCCACACAGTATAATGCCCGATAGTGCGATACACTCGTTCTCATCGTCGCTCGACTCATTGTCTACCACCTCAATGCTCATCGATAGCACCGCTATTGCCGTCGACACATTGAGTCGTGATATATCGGTATCGACCTTCGACCCCGATGCCATGCGTGCCGTGTGGCTATCGGCTCTATGCCCCGGATTGGGACAGATTTACAACCATCGATACTGGAAGTTGCCCATCGTCGTGGGTGGTTTTGCCGGTCTTATATATGCTACTACATGGAACGGTCGCATGTTTACCGACTATCAACAAGCCTACCTCGATGTGATGGATACCGACCCCAACACCAATAGCTACATGGATTTCTTCCCGCCCTATTATACCGAAGACATGATAGACCAAGCGTGGCTCAAAAACGTGCTGAAGACACGCAAGGATGCCTACCGACACTATCGCGACTACTGTATTGTGGGCATGGTTGCTCTCTACTTGGTGTGCATCATTGATGCCTATGTCGATGCCGAGATGTATCACTTCGACATCTCTACCGAACTTGGCATGAACGTGAAACCCGCCCTGATACCCACATCACTCACACTTAGGCCGGCATTGGGCTTACAGTGTGCCATAACATTCTAACTATTCAAGATGAAACGTACATTATCGATACTTGCTATTATCATCACATTTGCTACCACTTCTATAGCACAAGAAACCGAGCCCGTTATGGCTCGCGATACGATTACCGATGTCAACTTCCGACTCCCCGACGAGTATGTTGCCAACCTCGAGCAAAACCTCAACGATTGGTATCTACGCAACTATGCCGCATACACTCCGCAGGGTCATGCCATAACACACAGCGCCAACTATCCCGACTCGATATATCGCAAGCGCCTTAGCGAGATGGAAACAAGTATCGACATGCCCTACAATCAAGTTGTGCGTAACTGTATCGACCGCTATATGCGCAACCACAACAACTCGTTGGGCGCTATGTTGGGGCGTAGCATACTGTACATGCCCATCTTTGAGCAAGCTCTCGAAGAAGCCGGACTGCCTCTCGAACTGAAATACCTCTCGGTTGTCGAGTCGGCACTGCGTCCGAGTGCTACATCGCGCGTGGGTGCTGCCGGATTGTGGCAATTCATGCCCGCAACCGGTCGCATGTACAACCTACACATCAGTACTCTTGTCGACGAACGCCGCGACCCCTATAAGTCATCGGTTGCCGCAGCACAATACCTCAAGGACCTCTACGAGATGTTTGGCGACTGGCACTTGGCATTGGCCGCCTACAACTGTGGTCCCGGTCGCATCGCTCGTGCTATCAACTCTACCGGCAAGAAGGACTTTTGGGATATATACTACACCCTCCCCTCCGAGACCCGCATGTACGTGCCCCTGTTTATAGCGGCCAACTACGCCATGACATACTACCGCGAGCACAACGTCGAGCCTATACTCCCCGTCAAGCCTCTCACTACCGATACCGTTATGATACGCCACAAACTCTACTTCGAGCACATTGCTACGGTCATGAACATCGAACTCGAAGCCCTCAAGGAGCTCAACCCCCAATATCGTTGCGACATCATTCCCGGTAGCGACAGCAAGCCCTACAGCCTCACCCTACCCTCGCAACAAGCGTTCGTATACTCGTTGATGCAAGACTCTATCCTCGCTTTTGCCAAGAAAGACTTCGAAGCCAAAGGCATTACCGAAGATGAAATATCGGCCGAGCCTTCACCCATATACCACAAGGTACGCAGTGGCGAAACCCTCTCGACCATTGCACGCAAGTATAGCACTACAGTTAAGAACATCAAGCGTTGGACAGGCATCAAGAGCGACCGACTACGCATAGGTCAACGACTCATTGTAGGATGGAGCAATGGCGTACCTGCCGTGAAGTCAAGCAGCCAGAAGGCGGTATCATCAAGCACCACCAAAGCTACATATCACAAAGTACGCAAAGGCGAAACCCTCTCGACCATCGCACGCAAGTATGGTACTACCGTACAGCGCATTAAGAAAGCCAACAACATCAAAGGCGACAACATCAGGATAGGACAACGCCTATCAATACCCTAACACCCCGGCGTGGTTTTGCCCTCACGTAGACATAAAATTTATTAAGACATAAGAACATAAGGAACATGGGTTTTTGTGGGTAAAATTCTTATGTCTCTTTTGTCCTTATGTCCAAGAAAATAAACACATGCGAGGGCTTTTGTACCTTTTGTCCTTATGTCTATAAAAACCCTCAGGCGGGGGCTTATGCTTCTGTCAGATCTTCCATAAAAAGAGTATAGCCACCCCATTGTAGAGTCCAACAGCAAATGCAACAACTCGGCGACCTATCGTTTTTATTTATTGGATTTTTTCCATAACTTCGCGGACGCATTATAATAATGCACTTATAGCAAACCTATCGTAACCTAACATAAATAGAATAATGAAGAAACTATCTATCCTGTGCAGCTTAATCGTTGCATCAATAATGTGCATGCCACTGTCGGCCGAGGTTATATCGACCGAGTGCGCCCAAGAAACAGCCAACACCTTTATGACACTCGACAACGAATGGCATGGCGAAAACGAAGCCACAATACGCCTTGTTGAGCACAATGACACCCCGGCATACTATGTTATAGAGTACTCGGCGGGTGGATGGGCTATCGTATCGGCTCAATCGACATCAAACCCCATTATAGGCTATAACACCAAGGGTGAGTATGCAGCCCCCGAACCGATGAAACAGCTGCTCGACATCAATGCACAAGTAATAGTAGCTCGTGCCCAAGAGAAGACAACCGTTGAACACAAGGAGTGGAAACGCATAAGAGAGCGCAAAGCTCCGCAAGAGGATATCAATACAACCCCCGATGTGGCACCTCTTATTAAGATAAACCTCGACCAATCGGCTCCATTCAACAGCTATTGCCCCGAGATAGATGGCGAAAAGTGTCTGGTGGGTTGTGTGGCTGTAGCCATGACACAAGCCCTGATGGTACAAAGGTATCCTCATGCCCCACAAGGTAAACACTCGTACAGCTACGGCGAATCGACCGGTGACGGAGCCGGTCACAGCATCAACTACGACAAGGAGCGCCCCTACGACTGGGATGCGATGTATAATGGCAACAACGACGAGATAGCTCGACTGGCCTTCCACTGTGGTGTGTCGGTTGATATGATGTACAGCCTGACAGCTTCGGGTACTCTTACCGAACTTGTAGCGACAGCACTTCCTCGCAACTTCGGATACGATGCCAATGTAATACGCTATGTAAAGAAGACCAGCGATATAGATAAATGGTTGAAAACAATATTGGGCGAACTCTCGGAGGGTCGTGCCGTAGTATATCGCGGTCAGAGTAGTAGTGCCGGTCACTGCTGGAACGTGGATGGCTGGAAACAATCGACTCAGATGGTTCACTGCAACTGGGGTTGGGGTGGTATAGGTAATGGCTACTTCAACATCAACAATATGACCGACTCTTATCAAGGAATGGGATTTCAAGCAGGCCATTCGGCAGTAGTAGGTATAGGTGCACCCACAACAACACCCTACGATGTGTTGTTAAGCAACACCCAATTCTTGTTGGGGACAGAACCGGGCACTGTATTGGCTGACGTAAAGGTACTGTGTGGCGACAAAGAGGCAGCATACAGCTACGAACTCTATAGCAGAAAGGATAACGACGGCAACATCGTATCGCCCTATAAGATTGAGAATAACCAACTCATCACAACCGAGACTATTACCAACGACAATGCATTTAAGTATGTATATATCAAGGTAACAAATACCAACAATGGCAAGAGCTATGAGAAAGAGTATAATATATACCTCACCTCGCAAGATGCTACCGATATAGCCGGTACATACACCGCCACGGCCACAAATACTACAAACGAAGATGTAAAAGAGGAGTGGCAAATAAACATCACTACCGACGAGAACGACCCCTATAAAGTGTGGTTGCAACCGTTGTGCTACTTCAAAAATCTCGAAGCACAACACATCAACCCCGTCTATGCAACATACGATGCCACAAAGAGAGAACTTACCATGCCTTTGGGTCAAAAAATGTTTAAGCGCAGTGGTTTTAATATCGTAAACGCCATATCGTACGATGGCAAGAACATATCGACTACGGGCGATGTGATACTAAAAGTGTATGTAAGCGATACCAAAAAGGAGATAAGCATCGACCCCCTATATATATTGGGAGCCGCTGATGTCAATAAAAACAATGAATGGCAACAAAGCCTTAACAAATACCGCATCACACAAGAGAAAGCCCCCCTACTCGATATAGAATTGAGCACAACCGATTTCTATTCCGATGTAGCGGTGGGTGCACCTCTGGCCGACGTTATTGTCACAACACAAAATCCCGAAGCAGTAATAAGCTATGAGGTATTTGGACCCAAAGACAAAGACCTCAACTATACTCAATCGCCCTACGATATTGTAGATGGCACACTTGTCAGCACTGAGCCTATTACCGATAGTGATATGTTCAAGTATGTGACTATAAGAGTTACCGACACACACACCGGCGAGTGGATAAACAAAGGCTTCTATATCAACGTCATCAGCCTTACACCCGGTACAATAGCCGGAGAGTATTATGCCTATGCCAACAGCTCGTTCAAAGACTTCCCCAACGAGGAGTGGAAGGTGTCGATTACGGTAGATGAAAACGACAACAACAAATTGTGGATAACCCCCGTGTGCAAGATACATAACATTGCTGTTGAGGATATCAAGCCCGCTTACGCCACATTCGACGGGGTAAACAGTACCATAGAAATGCCCTTGGGACAAACCCTCTACACCGACAACGACAAATACAACTTGATAGCAGCAACATCGACCAATAGCGCTGCTGCTCCCAATACAACCGGTATTGCCCAGATGAGTGTATATAAAAATGGTGACGCAATAGAGATAGCCTTTGCCAACGATTACACATTCGGAGTAGGTAATGCCATTGATGACTCATGGTGGTTCCAGGCAATCCACGACATCGTGTACTCAAATCGTGAGATTGTAGTCTATAAATACATCTACTACAACATTATAAACGAGACCGACAAGCAGGTAGAGGTAACCTACAAAGGCGTGAGCCGCGACCACTACTCAGGCGAGTATTATAGCCTAATGGAAATACCCACAACCATCGAATACAAAGAAAACAGCTACACCGTTACAGGTATTGGTAAAGATGCGTTCTACAATAGTGGCGAGCTATACGCAATCGCACTGCCCGAGAGTATCGCCGAGATAGGCGAAGAGGCTTTTGCCATGTGTGATAGACTGTCGCAACTGGATATACTGGCAACCACCCCGCCCGTTATCTACGCCAACACTTTTGATGGTGTAAAAAGAACGATACCGGTAAATGTACCCAAAGGCTGTGGTGAGGCTTATAGAAACGCCCCCTATTGGAGCGAATTTACCAACATCAACGAAGACTCAAGTGTAGAAGATGTTCTTTGCAACACAACCATAAAAGTAGGTACATATAACGGCCATATAACAATCGTCGGTGCAAAAGATGACGCCGTGGTAAACATCTACTCATTGTGCGGAATGTTGTTACACCACACAACAGCCACTAACGTCAGCGAGATAGAGTTACCCCAAGGCATATACCTTGTGCAAATAGACGGCACAACACACAAGGTTGTGATATAAACCTACATAACACAACACTATAATATACCCGAGGAGCGTCGATTGTGGCGCTCCTCGGGCTTTTTTGTATTGAAGTAATTATATACTCGGCCGGATTAACACACGCTTGTATACAACAAGTATTCGCTCTTACTCCTTAAGGAGCTACAACCCGTGCATCGCACGCTTATATATGTATCTTATGTTCTTTTGCGTGTGTATTTCTTTTGTATCTTTTGTCCATATGTCTATAAAAAATCCCGTCTTCCAGACGATTGCACGGGGATGGTGACGACACCCCGCACTTCGCCACTCGCTACGCTCGTAGGCTCGTACGGGGTTATTCATTCTCGCTCCTTACGGAGCTACGACCCGTGCATCGCACGCTTATA
>JAGBHF010000091.1 GCA_017935645.1 Bacteroidaceae bacterium
AAAAGATAGCGATGTCAAAGATTTGTCAAATTACTGGTAAGAAAGCTATGGTTGGCAATAACGTTTCGCACTCGAAACGTCGCACGAAACGCCGTTTCAATGTTAACCTCTTTAGCAAGAAATTCTATTGGGTAGAGCAAGACTGCTGGATCAGCCTTAATATTTCGGCCGCCGGTCTTCGTCTCATCAACAAGATGGGCTTGGACGCTGCCATTAAGTATGCAGTCGAGAAAGGGTATTTAACCGAAATAAAAATGATGAACTAATATGGCAAAGAAAGCTAAAGGTAATAGAGTGCAAGTAATTCTCGAATGCACCGAGCACAAGGCAAGTGGTATGCCCGGCACTTCGCGTTATATTACAACCAAAAACCGTAAAAATACCACCGAGCGTTTGGAGTTGAAGAAATACAACCCCATCCTCAGAAAAGTAACCGTTCACAAAGAAATTAAATAATAAGGAGGTCTGACCCATGGCAAAGAAAACCGTTGCAACACTGCAAAAAGGCGATAGCCGTGCTTATGCGAAAGTAATCAAAGTGGTGAAATCGCCCAAGACCGGTGCCTATATGTTCCAAGAGGAAATGATCCTCAAAGAGAACGTTGATGCTGCTTTGAAAGCATAATCTTCATTTGATAGATTATAATACAAGTTATAAAAACTTCCTTGCGCAAAAAATGTGCAAGGAAGTTTTTTTTATATGCTGTTTTTCGTAAATTTGCATGATATTTGGCGCATTGCGCACTTTATGGATTGAATAACTAAAATAATATTGATATATGGCTTGGTTTAATTTCTTTAGTAAAGAGAAAAAAGAGACGCTCGACAAGGGCTTGTCTAAAACCAAAGAGGGTGTCTTCTCGAAGCTGGCTCGTGCTGTTGCCGGTAAAGACCGTGTAGACGATGAAGTGCTCGACAATCTCGAAGAGGTGCTTATCACCTCGGACGTGGGTGTCGATACTACCTTGCGTATTATTGAGCGCATCGAGGAGCGTGTGTCGCGCGATAAGTATCTGGGTACTAAGGAGCTTAATCGCATCTTGCGTGAAGAGATTACGGCATTGCTCACCGAGACCGGCGATGATGACGAAGAGGACTTTGCTATTCCTGCCAATAAGCGCCCCTATGTCATCATGGTGGTAGGTGTGAATGGTGTAGGTAAGACTACGACCATCGGTAAGTTGGCATATCAATATAAGAAAAAAGGCTATTCGGTCTATTTGGGTGCTGCCGATACGTTCCGTGCTGCTGCTGTTGAGCAATTGGTGGCTTGGGGCGATCGCGTGGGTGTGCCTGTTGTTAAGCAAAAAATGGGCTCCGATCCGGCCTCGGTTGCATACGATACACTTAGTTCGGCCAAGGCCAATAATGCCGATGTCGTAATTATCGACACCGCCGGTCGCTTGCACAACAAGATAGGCTTGATGAATGAGCTTACCAAGATTAAGAATGTAATGTCGAAGGTGTTGCCCGATGCTCCCCATGAGGTGCTTTTGGTGCTCGATGGCTCGACCGGCCAAAATGCCTTTGAACAAGCCAAGCAATTTACTGCCGCTACCGAGGTTAACGAGTTGGCTATCACCAAACTTGACGGTACAGCCAAGGGTGGCGTGGTGATAGGTATATCGGACCAGTTTAAGATTCCGGTAAAATATATTGGATTGGGCGAGGGTATGGAAGACCTTCAAGTGTTCCGCCGTGCAGCCTTTGTCGATACACTCTTTGGTGATTGATATGAAACGCAACAGAGTCGATATTGTTTCATTGGGGTGCTCAAAGAATCTTGTGGATTCGGAGCGACTTATGCGACGTTTTGCCGATGCCGGTTATGAGGTGTTTCACGATGCCGATCGTGTATCGGGCGAGATTGTTGTAGTGAATACTTGTGGCTTTATAGGCGATGCCAAGGAAGAGAGTATCGAAATGATATTGCAGCTTGCCGAGGCAAAGAAACGTCGTCGTGTAGGCAAAATCTTTGTTATGGGTTGTTTGTCGGAGCGTTATCGACAAGAACTCACCGAGGAGATTCCCGAGGTTGACCGTTTTTATGGCAAGTTTGATTGGGATAGTCTTTTGGCCGATTTGGGTCATAGCGAGGTAACTTGTTCTACAGCTCGCATCCTCACAACTCCCTCGCACTATGCCTACATCAAGATAGCCGAGGGTTGCAATCGATTCTGTTCTTATTGTGCCATACCGCTTATTACCGGTCGTTTTCAGTCGTACCCTATGGAGCAGATACTCGACGAGGTGCGTGCTCTGCTGGCTGAGGGTGTCAAGGAGTTTCAGATTATTGCACAAGACCTCTCGTACTATGGCGAGGACTTGTATGGCGAAAATCGCTTAGCCCAACTGATAGACAACATGGCGCAAATTGAGGGTGTTGAGTGGATACGTCTGCACTATGCCTATCCGGCTGGCTTCCCCTACGACTTGTTGCCTGTAATGGCGCGCCATGACAATGTGTGTAAGTATCTCGACATAGCGTTGCAACACATCAGTGACAATATGCTCGATAAGATGTTGCGCCACGTCACCAAGCAAGAGACATACGACCTTATTGAACGCATCCGTCGCGAAGTGCCCGGCATACATTTGCGCACGACTCTTATGGTGGGTCATCCCGGCGAGACAGAGCAAGACTTTGAGGAGTTGTTGCAGTTTGTTCGTGATGCACGCTTTGAGCGAATGGGCGCTTTTGCCTATTGTGAGGAGGAGGGTACATATGCCGCTCGTCACTATGCCGATGATATAGATGATGATACCAAACAGCGTCGTCTTGACAGCCTTATGGCTGTACAAGAGGAGATAGCTGCCGAAATAAATGCTACGAAGCGAGGCTCTGTGCAACGCGTACTCATAGACCGTGAGGAGCCCGATTATTATGTGGGTCGTACGCAATATGACTCGCCCGAGGTCGATAACGAGGTGCTGATTGAAAAGACACAATCGTTAGAGCCCGGTACATTCTGCGATGTTGAGATTGTTGAGGCATTGCCTTTCGACCTTATAGCACGTCCCTGTTGATAAGATGAACGAATTTTCGCCATATTGCTCAGTCGATGATGCAAGTGAACTCATTGCTTGCTGCTTGGCGAAGAATGTGCCGTTCTATGTGTGTCGTTACCCCGATGAGGAGCAATGCCGTTTCGGTGCGCAGGTACGCACTTATCCCGTTCATCGCTTGGATAACGGTTTTCGTGTTATGCCGTTTGACATGAGAAGTTCCGATATGCCCTTCTCTATTTATCCCGACACATTCCCTGTCGATAAAGAACGCCTGCTGGCATTGCCGGCACGAAATGTCGAGGA
The DNA here is from genome assembly GCA_017935645.1 of Bacteroidaceae bacterium. Lineage (GTDB taxonomy): Bacteria > Bacteroidota > Bacteroidia > Bacteroidales > Barnesiellaceae_A > Barnesiella_A. Next base: position 3,313 of record JAGBHF010000091.1, read on the forward strand.
GCGTCCATTGGTGGGTGAGGATATAGACTATGATAGCTATATAGGCTGTGTGAATTGGCTCTTAGATATGATGGAGACCGGAAAGGATTTTTCAAAGTTGGTCTATTCGCGTACCATTACTCGCCTTTGCGATACCAAAACTTTCTTGCCACAATATTTTGCACGTCTGTGCAATCTCTATAGTTCGGCGTATGTATTTATTGTGCATTACCCCGGCGTGTGTGGCTGGATAGGTGCAACGCCCGAAGTTTTATTAGTGTCGCACCCCCAAGGTTATTCCACAATGGCACTGGCCGGTACAAGAAAAGCCGGTAGCACCGAGGAGTGGGGTAGTAAAGAGATTGAAGAACAGCAATATGTTACACAATATATAGCCGACAAATTGCAACAATGCGGACTTAATGATGTAACCATGCACACCTACACCAAGCAGGCGGCACAAGTGGAACATCTTTGTACCCATTTCGATATAAAAGTAGAGCATGAGGCTTTCCTACGCGACCGTTTGTTGTCGAGTTTGCATCCGACGCCCGCAGTGGCGGGTGTGCCTATGCCCTACGTGATGAGTGTAATAGATTCGGTGGAGAAGTTGTCCCGAAGATACTACGGAGGCTACCTGGGCGAAGCATGGTCTGATGGTAGTTGTAAATTGTATGTCAATCTGCGTAGTATGGAGTTTACTTCCGATGCGGTACGACTCTATGTAGGAGGTGGATTGACAGCCCAATCGGTAGCGGAAGATGAATGGAACGAAACTTGTGCCAAGTCGCAAACCCTGCTCTCGGCATTTTAATCATAAGAACGCCCATGGAGAATACCTCATATACCATTTGTAGACAGTTGGTTGCCCTGTGTTTGTCGCACGGAGTACGTCGCGTGGTGTTGTCGCCCGGGTCGCGTAATGCTCCGTTGTTGGTTGCCTTTGCTCGCGCGAAAGCTATTGAACATCACGTGGTAGTAGATGAGCGTGTTGCGGGCTTTATAGCCTTGGGTATGGCTACTCGCAGCGGTGAGCCTGTGGCACTTGTGTGTACTTCAGGTACGGCATTGCTCAACTATGCTCCGGCCGTGGCTGAGGCCTATTATCGCCATGTGCCGCTCATTGTTATCTCGGCCGACCGACCCGACGAGTGGATAGATCAAGATGACAGCCAAACCATCCGTCAACAGGGGGTGTTGGGAGCTTTTGTCAAGCAATCATATCATCTGCCCACGCACACCGACGATACCTCATTGTGGTATGCACGCCGACTTATCAACGATGCTCTTCTGCAGGCTGTTGCGACGTGTGCGGCACCGGTACATATCAATGTGCCTCTTGGAGGCGCACTCTGTGAGGTGGTCGATGTAGCCCCCGAGGAGCCTGTTTGTGTTGACGATATGCGACCCGAACAGAGACTCTCTCCTGCCGATGCCTCTCGTTTGGCTTCTACGATATCTCATGCCGAAAGGGTGATGGTATTGGCTACGATGAACAACCCTTCGCCCGCGTTGCAAGAGGCGTTGAGCGAATTGGCAAAATTGCCTCAAGTTGTAGTCCTTACCGAGAGTATTGCCAACCTACATGACGAGGCATTTATTCCTACCATCGATCGAGTGTTGACGGCTATCGACAATAGCGAAAAACCTGATTTTGCTCCGCAATTGCTCATAACGTTGGGTGGTGCACCTGTATCGCGCATGGTCAAAGAGTTTTTGCGACAATATACACCTGTCGAACACTGGCGCATAGGCTGTGAAAGTCATGTGATAGATACGATGCAATCGCTGACTCGCCGATTGCCGATGGATGCCGCTTCGTTGTTTGCTCAGATAGTGCCCCTATGTAAGCCTGCTGCATCTTGTTATGCAGTCAGGTGGAGTGATAGAGAGATAGTGGCAACAGCACTCCATAATCGAGTGGTCGATGTTGCGCCTTGGTGCGATTTGCGAGCATTTGCGTCTCTCTTGCCGGCAATCCCGCAAGGTGTGGTGTTGCACCTTTCTAATGGAACATCTATCCGTTATGCCCAACTTTTCGATACACCGCAAGTGGCAGCTTCATACTGCAATAGAGGTGTGAGTGGTATTGATGGCTCTACCTCGACAGCCTTGGGTGCTTCGATGGTCGATGAGGCTACGCATCTGCTTATTACCGGTGACATGAGTTTTGGTTACGATACCGGAGCGTTGGCAACCGGCTTGGAATCACCTCGTTTCAAGATTGTTGTAATAGATAATGGTGGCGGTGGTATATTCCGCTTTATCAAAGGGCCTTCCGATTTGCCCGAACTCGAAGAGTGTTTCGAGGTACAACGCCGACTGCCTATTGAGGGGTATGCACAATTGCACGGATTTAAGTACTTTCATGCCGATTGTGAAGATGACTTGCGGGAGGTATTACCTCGATTTTTTGCCGAGAACGATACTCCTGCTATTTTGGCTATATCTACACCCTCCGATGTTAACGCCACAGTCTTACGGAACTATATGCGCAGAGCGCGAGTGAAATAATAGAATAGTTTTAATACATATTTGTAAATCAATAAGATATGAAAAATCTTCGAAACCTTCTTGTATCGATTATGCTCCTTGTCTGTGCTACTGCATGGGCTGCAACACCTAAGTATATATTCTATTTTATAGGCGATGGTATGGGCTTGGGTCAAGTGCAGGCGCTACGCACATATTTCAAGACAGTTAACGATTCGCTTGCTCCATTGGTGCATTTCTACGATTTTCCTGTAGCGGGCATTGTCGCTACCTATTCGGCCGATAGTGATATTACCGACTCGGCAGCAGCCGGTACTGCACTTGCCTGCGGTGGTAAAACACGCAATGGTATGATAGGTATGAATGCCGATACAGTGGCGCTTACATCGGTGGCCAAGAAGATGAAGGCTGCCGGACGAGGTGTGGCTGTCATGAGCAGTGTGTGTATCGATGATGCAACTCCTGCAGCTTTCTATGCTTCGCGACCTTCGCGCCATGATTATTACGCAATAGCGCGTCAGGGAGTTGCTTCGGGCTTTGATATTTTGGCTGGTGCATACTTCCGCGACCCTTACGGTGTGCGTGCTCACACTCCCGGTAATGTCTTTGCCGAGTATGAGGCTGCCGGTTATACCCTTGTGCGAGGGCGTGACGGTTATACTTTGCCTCAAGAAGCCTCGCGAGTGCTGTGGCTTGATAACGATACCACGACCGAAAATTGCATAGGCTATGCCATTGATGGCGATAATGGCGACATGACACTGCCTTGCATGGTGCGTGCCGGTATCGAATATCTTTATAAGCGTTATCCCCGAGGTTTCTTTATGATGGCCGAGGGAGGTGCAATAGACCACATGGGACACTCAAACGACCCGTCGGGACTTTTGGGCGAAATGCTCCAATTTGATGCCGCAGTACGAGAGGCGTATGAGTTCTACAAACGTCATCCTCGCGAAACACTCATTATTATTACAGCCGACCACGAAACAGGGGGGCTTGCTCTCGGTGTAGAAGGTAGTCGCGGGCCGGCGTTGGACAACCTGCAATATGCTCATCGTTCGAAAGGTGAGTTTAGCAATGCGTTGCGTGAACTCCTTAAGAGCAAAGGATCGAAAGTGCAGTGGCGTGATGTGCGTCAATTTATGGAAGAATCGTTAGGCCTTGGTTCGGTAATAGCCATTACACCCGGAGAAGAAGGCGCACTTATGGTAGCCTTGCAGGATGTTATCGATAGCCGAGGCAAAGATGTAAAGACTCTCTATGCCAACTTTGACCACCTAACCAATCTTATATACACGCTCTATTCGTGCAAGTGTGGATTGGGGTGGACTACCTACAGTCACAGTGGAAATCCCGTTCCTTTCTTTGCAATAGGTGCCGGTGCAGAACGTTTCGAAAATCAAGGTTGGATGGAGAATACAGCCATTCCCCACATATTGGGTGGTATGATTAAGTAAAAGAGTTTTATAACTTGAAATATATGTCCCGATAGGCAGGTGCAACCCTCTCTATCGGGGCAAATTGTATAAAAAATGTTGTATATGGTGTGGTTGTAATAAAAATGTCGTATTTTTGTGCAAATATGCCTTGATAGGCAATAATTGCAAAAATAATGGAAGATAAGAACAAACAGCGCTTGCTCGATGAACGTTATATACGCATGGCTCGCATATGGGGCGAAAACTCCTATTGTAAGCGTCGCCAAGTGGGTGCGCTCATTGTTAAGGAGAAGATGATTATATCGGATGGTTTCAACGGAACACCTGCAGGATTTGAAAATATATGCGAAGATGAAAATGGTCGCACCAAGCCCTATGTGTTGCATGCCGAGGCCAATGCGATAACTAAGGTGGCTCGAAGCAATAACAGTAGTGAGGGCGCAACCTTATATGTTACTTGCTCACCCTGTATCGAGTGCTCAAAGTTGATAATCCAAGCCGGTATACGTCGTGTCGTCTTTTCAGAGTTATATCATAACACCGACGGTGTCGACCTCTTAAAGCGCAGTGGTGTAGAGATAGAGTATATTACCGACCTCGAAAAAGAGTAAAATAATGAAAGAACCCCAATTCAATTATGCATGGTTGCCCTTCTGGGCTTCGGTAACATTGGTAATAGGTATGTGTATAGGCAACTGGAACTCCAACTCTTCGGAGTATCAGTTGTATGATACCTACGACTACGAGTATGCACGTCGCAATAACTTCAATATGTTGTTGCATATTATCGAGCAACAATATGTCGATAGTGTCGATAGCAAAGAGCTTACCGATAATGCGATGGCTTCGATACTCAAGGAGCTTGACCCACACTCGGCTTATATTCCGGCCGAGGACTTGGAGAGTGTCAATGAGGAACTCGAAGGCTCCTTCTCAGGCATCGGTATCCAGTTTAACTTGCTCAATGATACTATCAATGTAGTAGATGTCATATCGGGTGGCCCATCGGAGCGATGCGGACTCCTTCCCGGCGACCGCATTATTACTGTCGATGATTCGCTCTATGCAGGTAAGAGTATTACCAACGAAAAGGTGATGAAGAACTTGCGTGGAGCCAAAGGCTCGGTGGTGAAGCTGGGAGTGCAACGTAAGGGCGAAGACGAGTTGCTTACCTTCGAGGTAGAGCGTGGCGATATACCCCTGCACAGTGTCGATGCAGCCTATATGATAGAGCCTACAATCGGTTATATTCTTGTTAGCAAGTTTGGTCGCACCACTTTTGAGGAATTTCTTGTAGCATTGGCTCGCTTGCGCAACGAGGGTGCCGAGAGTTATATAATCGACTTGCGTGGTAACGGTGGTGGCTACATGGATGCTGCTATCAATATGGTCAACGAATTTATGTTGGCAGGTGAACTTATCGTTTACACCGAAGGTCGCGCCTTCCCGCGTGAGGATGCGGTGGCCAATGGCATGGGATCGTTCAAGGAGAGTCCTATCGTGGTACTTACCGACGAGTGGTCGGCATCGGCAAGTGAGATATTTGCCGGAGCTATACAGGACAACGATCGCGGTATGATAGTGGGTCGTCGTACATTTGGTAAGGGTTTGGTGCAGAGTCAATTGCCTCTTTCTGATGGCTCGGCTGTTCGTCTTACGGTAGCGCGTTATCACACCCCTTCGGGACGTTGTATCCAGAAGGAGTATAACATGGGCGATGATGAGTCGTATAATATGGATATCATCAATCGCTATAACCGAGGAGAGTTCTTCAATGCCGATAGTATACATCAGCACACCGATGAGGTGTATACCACAGCCGGAGGCCGCACCGTGTATGGCGGTGGTGGTATAATGCCCGATGTGTTTATTCCCAGCGATACGACACATGTTACGCCCTATTATAGCGACGTGATAAACAAGAGTCTGTTGTACAAATATGCCTTTGAGTATGTCGATGAACATCGTGAACGATTGGCACAAGCCGAGAACTACAAAGAGTTGCTGAAGATGCTCAACGAACACAAGTTGCTTGCTGACTTTATAGCTTATGCCGAGCGTAACGGTGTTCCTGCTCGATATGGCGATATTAATATCTCGCGCTCGGAGCTTATACGTCTCTTGCAGGCTTATATAGCGCGTGATGTGATGGGCGATGAGGCCTTCTATCCTATCTTTATGAGCAACGATGATGTGATAGAGGAGGCCTGTCGTATTATAAAAGAAGATAGAGCCTTCCCCGAGTTGCCCGAACAACCCGAGGATGCCGAAATAGAACAATAAGTAAAGAAAAACAGATAGTCATGACAATCGATAAAGCAAGTCTACGTCGTCAGATGCGACAAGCCAAGGCCTCGCTTACACCCGAACAGAAGAGTGCCGAGAGCAGTGCTGTGTGGCAACATGTAGAGGCAACCACCGCATTTGCCGAGGCACAACATATACTGTTGTATCACTCATTACCCGATGAGTTGAGCACTCATCAAGTATTAGATCGTTGGGTGGAGTTGGGCAAGACCATTTATCTGCCCGTAGTGATAGGCGACGATTTGGTGGTACGTCGTTATACTCGTGAGGCCATGCAGCAAGGCGAGTTTAATATTATGGAGCCTACCGGCTCGGATGTCGATACCGATGTGTTGCAACTTATCATCGTGCCGGGTGTGGCTTTTGATAGTACAGGCAATCGATTGGGTCGAGGCAAAGGTTACTACGACCGTTTGCTGTCGCGCACGTCGGCTACATGCATAGGTGTTTGTTACAACTGTCAGCTGTTGCCATCTATCCCTGCCGAGGCGCACGACAAGGTAATGCACTATATAATTACTTCCGAAGGTGTTGTAAGGCGCTAATAATCAGCGAATTGTGTATAAATGAAAAAAGAGTGGCATAAAAAGTTGCTATATTCAAAAAAAGTAGCTAATTTTGCACTCCGATAAATAGAAAATAATAACACAAAAAATATCAGGCAATGAAAAGAACATTCCAACCCTCAAACAGAAAGAGAGTAAACAAGCACGGTTTCCGCTTGAGAATGTCTACCGCTAATGGTCGTCGTGTTCTCGCAAGCCGTCGCGCTAAAGGTCGCAAAGTACTCACAGTATCGGACGAAATGTACAAGAAATAATCCTGTCGGAACGACACGATTATGAGTCCGATTTAAGATTGGATTCCAAAGTATTCGATACATCAACAGCGCAATCCTCAATAGGGGGTTGCGCTGTTGGTGTATAGCTGTATATATCCAATGCGAATGGGAGAGGATGTCACATTCAGTGGTTTTTATCGTACACCGATATAATGAAAAAATAGGGGTGCGAATTTACTCCAGAATGTCGGGCGTAATGGTGATAACCGTGTCGGTAGGTTGAGTAACTTCGTACTCATCAATCTCTTCCTCTTCATACTCTTCTTCCTCGTACTCATCCTCCTCTGTAAAGAGTTTTATGTTGGAGAATTCAAAGAAGTTCTTCCACGTATTGAAGTCGTGTTTGTATATAAGACCCAGTCCTTGGGTGGTAATAGCCGTGCGCATGGTGTGGTTGCGGTCGTTGAAGTGGTTGTAACCTTTCAAGCGCAGGTTGCCGTTCTCGGTCAATAGATATTCTATATCGAAGTCGCCGATAAAATTGGTTGTGTTGTATCGGCTGTCGCGATAGCCAAAGCTACCATTGAATATGAGACGATTGTTGAGCAATTGGCTCGACAAGTACAAGTCGACCTCAAGGTCGGTAAAGTCACCTCTTTCGCTACGCACTTTGGGCGATATGCTCCAGTTGTCGCTCAGTTGTCCCATTAGAGCTCCTATAGATGAAGATAGTGTCGATGCCGCCATTGCTCCCAACTCGTTGTATGATTGTTGATTGGAACTATATTCGGAGGTGTAGAATCGGTTCATTGCCAATAGGTATATGATTTGTCGAGTCATCATCTCATCGGTATTGATGATGCTGTTCATACGGGCCTCTGCGTCGGAACTGAGGGTGGGTAACTCAATATCAAAGTCTATATCGGGCTTCATGAGCGGTCCGTTAATGAGTAGGATGGCGTTAACAGGTACGTTTGTTCGGGTTATTTCGCTATCGTTGGTAAACGATGCATCCAAGTCGGCAAGATTGGCTTGCAGTGAGTATGAGGCACTGATGTCTAAGGTAGCTTCGAGCGGGTTGCCTTGGAATGATACACTACCGCCTTGTCGAATCTTAAAGTTACGGGTAATAATATCTTCGATACTGAAGTCGTATGTACCCTTGTCGACACTCATGTTGCCATACATCATTATCTGGTTGTCGGCCGTGTTGAAATCGAGTCGCATAGTACCTTCACCGTATGCCTGCATCTTATCGCCGGTAATTTCGTTCATTACGATATTAATTTCCGACTCGGGTGTGATGTCGGCCGTAATGGTTAGGTCAAGGATGTTTTGTATCGGATTGATTGTTTTCTTCTTTAGCAGCATGTTGTTGTGCATTACGAAACTATCAATTTCGCTTATATGCACTTCCTCTTTAATAGTTTCTTCGCGCTTATTGGAGAAGGTCAGGAATGGGTAGTCTGCCGCGCTGGTTGTGTTGGTTAGCACGAATGTAAAGTTGGAGTTGCGGTTTGGGGTCATATTAACCGCAATGTTGGTGTTGTAGTCGTTGCCCGATACTTTGACATTGCCCGACCCGAATATTGTGCCATAATAAGGAATGCCTACCGTGCGTTGCACGTCAAAGACCAACATCCTGTCGGCATCGTAGATGTCTATGTCGTATTCGGTTTGAGTAAAATATTTGTGCTTTATCGAGCCTCTGCCTTTGGCGGTGTGATTGTTAACATCGTATACCGTAACATTGTCGAAGAATATCCTATCCTTGGTAAAGTGAATGCTGTCGGATAGATGGTAGCGTGTGTTGATAAAAGGTACACCGAAAGAGAATTCATGTGCGAAGGCATCACCATAGATGTATATGCGCTCAAAGTTTCCTTCCAGCACGACGTATCCCGATGCAGTGCCGTCGGCATCTATAAGGATAGTGTTGAGGAACGGACGTATAAATTTGAGAGGAATCTCTTCTACGTCAAATGCTATTGATATAGAGTCGCGAGTGGGGAAGATGTATCCATCGACATAGCTATCTTTTTTATCCTTATTGCTTATTACTCCCTTAATGAGGATACCCATCTCGTCGGTTTCAAGTTGACTGAAGGCCGAAAGGTTGCCAAAGACGGCGTTGTTGTAAGAGAAGTTGTTGATGTCGAGTTTGCGAGTACATATATAGGGCGATTCGCCATATATGTCGGCAATATCGACACGACCGGTAGCATCACCACCAAATGTAACAAAGTCGATATTGAGTGTCTTAAAGATATAGTCGAGGTTTATATCCTGTAGGTCGACATGTAGGGTGTCTTGTGGATTGGACGACACCATACCGCTGATGTATAGATGTTGTGACGGGCGTGATATCTCAAGGTTGTTAACATCTATCATCTTCTCTTTAATCGATATCGATGCGGGTTTAATATCCCATATCGAGTCGTTTATGGTGAAGTTGGTGGGGTGTATGTCTATCGCAATGTTCAGGCTGTCGTTTGCGTCTTTCGACAATTTCGACCCTAACCGAACACTGCCATTATATACGGGTTGTGAGTGTGCATCCCAGTCAATGGCCAATCGGAGACTGTCGTTCTCGGCACTACCATTCACCTGCAAGTGTGTTGCTTCATTCTCTATATTGAGGATATTGGCTTGTGCGTTTAATTGCAGATTGTTATTTGTGTTGCCAAGGTTGATATTGACCTCCTTTAATTGTGTAACACCTGCCAACATGTAGGGTATAGACACATTAACTTGCATAGTTTGCACACTGTCGCCCACATATCCATCGATGCTGGCTGTGTCGGTGAGTATTATGGGAAGTTTGAGCAATTGGGCTACCTTGATGTGTGGATTGACGGTAAGATGCCAATTGAAATTGTTGTTGTTGTTGAACTCTTGTTTTGTATCGGATATAGGCGGTATAACTGCCGGTATGTATTGCGATACAATGTTTTTGAGTGACTGTATAAGCTCTTTAAAGGTGTATTCGCCCGCTATCTTACCATTGATAAAGTCCGATGTGATAGATATTTGTTGTTGCTCAGTTGTGATATCGGAGTCGATGTTTAGTTTTTTCCATTTAAAATTGTCCTCTTTGTTGCCATAGAAAATATTGTCGATGTGTACATATCCATTGGCCTTGTCGAGTTGCGAGCCGGCAAGGTTGGCGTTGAGGTTGAATGAGAGTTTATTTCCGTTGGCTTGCGGAACAAAGTTCAATGCAGCCAAGTCAATCTCTTCGCAAGAAACACTCACACCGGCAGTGGTGTCGTTGGGTAAGAGTTGAACAAATCCATCGATGTTTAACTTGCCATTGGGGTCGAGTAGCTCAACTTTACCGCTGTAGCGATTCTTGTTTATCTCGGCATCTACAACAATATCCTTGTAGCTATATTGGTTGAAATCGCAACGTGCTATGATTCCATCGAATGTTGCTTGCTTCACTTTGTTGTTGTGCATTTTTCCTTTGATGTCGGCATTAAGAGCCACTGTGCCAAGAGGGGAGGTCTCTCCTAAGATCTTGACAAAATCAATACCGTTGCTCTCGATATATCCGTTACATGCCAAGCGTGACAAACTGCTGTCGCCCGAGAGTGTGAGGTTGGTGGCAAAGTCGCCTATGCCACTTGATAACGATATGCGGGTATTCAAGTTGGATATTGAGCCCGAAATATTGCTGTTGAACTCCATCTCTGCAGCATTGGATAGGAGATTGAGTAGGATAGAGTCTGAAACCTCGATGTTTTGCGCTATAAGCTGTGGACCATGTTTCTTTGTGTGCAGTCGTATGTTGCTTTTCGAGATATTCAGGTCCTTAAGGCTCTGTATGTTCTGTATAGCGAAGTCTGTGTCCAGTACGACAGCCCTATTGGCCATGTTGATGTTTATAGCGTGTGCTGTTAAGTCATCGATAGCACCTTCTATGTCACACTCTAAAGATATTGGTGAGTCGAACTCGTGTAGTTGAGGTACTAACGGAGCTATGTCCGATAGGGTTATTTTTGAATTGTCGATTTTTACGTGAAAGTGTGAGTTGTCTAATAGGTCTTTAAACTTTACGATGTTTGAAAAGTTCGCTTCTATCTGTGGTTCAACGTAGGTGTTGGGTAGCTGCAATGTAAAGTCGGATATGTGTGCTTGGCGGGTATTGGCGATGGCTTGCAGGGTGAGACGCTCGATGCTTAATCCCGAGTGTTCTTTGCATGATAGTCGCTTGATGTGTACGTTGAGTGAGTCCTTCTTCAGTGCACGTATGTTAATGGTTGTACTCAACTCGCTTAGGCTTATGTGATTGATATCGAAGCAACTGTCGGGCTTATGGGGTTCGGATAGTACATTGTATGATACCCGGCTGCGACGTATCATGGCCGAATTGATACGTAGATCGATGGCCTTGGGTTCTTGAGGAGTTTGAGGCTGGAACGCATCAATGATAAATTGTAAATTGGTATCGCTCGTAGGGGTCTCTTGGGTTATGTTGGCATCCATACCGAATAGCTGGATGTTGTTGAGACAAATGCGATTGTTGAGGATTAATTCGTCGAGCGATATACCTACGCCTATTTTGTTGGCATATAGAAGGGTGTTGCCTTGTTGATCGGGTATCGTAACATTGAATAGTTCAATGCGATTGAATGGCGAAAACTCAATACGCGATATTGTAAGAGGTACTTCGAGGAGCTTACTCAACTCATCCTCAGCCTTTGAGCGTAACGAGTCTTGGATATTGGGCAGAGAAATGACCAAGTATAATATCACGTATATTGCTGCAAGTGTCAGTATCGACACTTGAAATATACGCTTTATTATTCTGAAATACTTTCTCATTCTTGATGCATAAGCGTACAAAGTTAGCTAAATTTTGATATATCGCCATGATTGATGTTGCTAAAACTTTCTTTCTTTCGCATAAAATATTTAATTTTGCATCTCTTAGTGATAGGTGCGTTATGGCGCATCAGAAAGGTAAAAGATATGAGTATTACAATATTGGGTATAGAATCGTCATGCGACGATACATCGTCGGCAGTGATACGAGATGGTGTTCTATTGTCGAATGTGATAGCCGGACAGGCTGTTCATGAGGCTTATGGCGGTGTTGTGCCGGAGTTGGCCTCACGTGCGCATCAGCAAAACATAGTGCCGGTGGTATCGGAGGCCATAAAGCGTGCCGGTATTGATAAGAGTGAGATTGATGCAATCGCATTTACCCGAGGACCGGGTCTTATGGGCTCATTGTTGGTGGGTACATCTTTTGCCAAGGGTTTGGCCTCGGCACTTGACATACCTATGGTCGATGTCAATCACTTGCAAGCGCATGTTTTAGCCCATTTCATCGAACAACCGGGTGCTGAATACAACCCTCCGCGATTTCCTTTCTTGTGTCTTTTGGTATCGGGTGGTAACTCGCAGATAATAAAAGTATCGTCATACAATAAGATGGAAGTGATAGGTCAGACCATCGACGATGCGGCCGGTGAAGCGTTTGACAAGTGTGCCAAGGTGATGGGATTGCCTTACCCCGGTGGCCCTGTTATTGACCGACTGGCTCAAGAGGGTAATCCTAAGGCCTTTACTTTCAGCAAGCCCCACATCCCGGATTTGGATTATAGTTTCAGCGGATTGAAAACATCATTCCTCTATCTCCTTCGCGATCGATTGAAGGAAGATGCCGATTTCATCGAAAAAAACAAGTGCGATCTGTGCGCTTCTTTGCAAGCGACTATCGTTGCTATACTCATGGATAAGTTGAATAAAGCCGTGTTGCAAACCGGTATCAAAGAGGTGGCAGTCGCAGGTGGCGTGTCGGCCAATTCGGCTGTGCGTGCAGCCTTTGAGCAGTATGCTCAGAAGTATGGATGGCGCATACATTTACCCCGTCTGTCATTTACTACCGACAATGCTGCCATGGTAGCCATTACAGGTTATTATAAATATCAAGATAAAGACTTTTGTGACATGAGCAAGGCACCCTTTGCTCGCGTAGAATTGTAATATAATGAAAAGCGAAATTATTGTTATTGGCGATGAATTGCTCATCGGTCAAGTTATTGACACCAATTCGAAGTGGATGGCTTCGGAGCTCAACAAGCAGGGTTGGGAAGTAACTCGTATTACTACCATCAGCGATGGTGCTGATGATATAAAAGAGGCCATTTCATCGGCTTTTTCGCGTGTCGATGTCGTGCTGATGACAGGTGGCCTTGGCCCTACCTCCGACGACGTTACCAAGCCGGTACTGTGTGAATACTTTGGCGGTAAGATGATTTTTGATAACGCTGTTTATGAGCAAAATATGCGATACTTTGCCGGTCGGGGTTTGCAAATGAACGAGTCAACACGTCGACAAGCCGAAGTGCCCGATGTGTGTACGGTAATACCCAATCCCGTAGGTACAGCACCCATTATGTGGTTTGAGCAGGGTTCAAGGGTACTTGTGGCCATGCCCGGTGTACCGCACGAAATGCGTGTGGCGATGAAAGGCGATGTGTTGGAGCGACTTCGTCGTCACTATGGCGACCATGATGCAATCTTACATCGCACACTCATGGTTTTTCGCAATACCGAGTCGGGCTTGTCCGAGCGATTGGCATCATTCGAGGCACAATTGCCTTCGAGTATCAAACTTGCTTACCTGCCTATGCCCGGAGTAGTGCGCTTGCGTCTTACTGCAAGAGGTAATGACGAAGCATCTTTGCTGAAAATTCTCGATGAAATGGTCGAAAAACTCCGTGCAATACTGGGTGATGATATATTTTGTGATGAGGATACGACATTGGCCGGAGCACTGGGTAAGATACTGAAACAAAAAGGGCTTACCATTGCTACTGCCGAGAGCTGTACCGGTGGAAATATCGCGCATGAGATAACAGCTATAGCCGGTAGTTCGGCCTATTTCAACGGCTCGGTCGTAGCATACAGTAATGATGTAAAGCAACGTGTATTGGGTGTGTCGGAAGAGGTGTTGGCCGCCAATGGTGCGGTGAGCCAACCCGTAGTCGAAGCAATGGCTACAGGCGTAATGCAATTGGCCAATACAACTTGTGCTATAGCGACATCGGGCATTGCCGGTCCCGACGGCGGAACACCCGAAAAACCTGTGGGAACTGTGTGGATGGCAGTGAGCTGCGGTGAGAAAGTTGTGTCGGAGTGCATGAACTTTGCCGGCTCGCGCACATACATCATCGAGCGTGCCACACAACGCGCCTTGATGATGCTCGTTGGCCTATTGCTTGCACGTGATTGATACGATAAGTTTTTTGCTTACTTTGTGTGAGTGTGTATTGCAAAGTATTGCAAAAATAACTACCTTTGCACTGCCTAAAAGTAAGGCATTTAGATAGAGAAAAATTTTAAATCAAAAAATAATATTATGGCAACTACAGCTGATTTTAAAAACGGTATGTGCCTCGATATCGATGGTACTTACTACTTCATTGTTGAATTCCTTCACGTTAAACCCGGTAAAGGTCCTGCCTTCGTGCGTACCAAACTCCGCAACGTAGTAACAGGTCGTATCCTTGACAAGACTTGGAACTCTGGTGTGAAAGTTGAAGAAGTTCGCATCGAGCGTCGTCCCTACCAATATCTCTACAAAGATGATATGGGCTACAACTTCATGCACACTGAGACATACGAGCAAGTATCTATCCCCGGTGAGAGCATCGACGGTGTTAAATTCTTGAAAGAAGGTGATATCTGCGAGGCTATGGTACACGCTGCTACCGATACAATCCTCACTTGCGAAATGCCCCTCAACGTTGTGCTCGAGGTAACTTATACCGAGCCCGGTATCAAGGGTGATACTGCTACCAACACTTTGAAACCTGCTACTGTTGAGACAGGTGCCGAGGTACGTGTTCCTCTCTTCATCAACACAGGTGATAAGGTACGCATCGATACTCGTTCAGGCGACTATATCGAGCGTGTTAAATAATAACGAAAGGTTATACAACCCTATAACAGGAGGTTATGCCGGATGGCATAACCTCCTTGTTTTTTATGGCAGTGTGGATTTGGTTGTTTTTATCATCTATTATTTTTTGTCTAATTTTATGTTTACTTTGTTTTTATTATTAAATTTGCACATAAAGAATATTTAAGGTAAAAAGGAGTCGCTACAGCTACTCTCTTCTCAAACATTTAATTTATTAAAATCATGAAAAGATTTTGGGCTCTTTCGGTCGTGTTATGCTGCGTAGTAGTGGCTATGGCACAGTTGCGATTGCCGGCGTTCTTTGGCGATCACATGGTATTGCAACGTGATGTTCCGGTAAAAGTGTGGGGCGAAGCTGCTCCCGGTAAGCGTGTAACAGTAGAGCTGGCAGGCAAGAAAGCCTCAGCCAAGGCCGACAAAACCGGTCGTTGGAGTGTGTCGTTACGCGCTTTGCAAGCCGGTGGACCTTATACTATGGTGGTGAAATCGGGTAAGGAGTCTATTACCTTTGAGGATGTTCTGATGGGTGAAGTGTGGTTGTGTAGTGGTCAGTCGAATATGGAGTGGCGATTGCGCGATGTACGCAATGCCGAGATAGAGGTGGCTAATGCCAACTATCCGATGATGCGTTCATTCAACGTTGCTCAAGCTATGGAGTATGAGCCTCAAAGCGACCTGAAGGGTCAATGGCAAGTGTGCTCATCGGCTACAGCACATGACTTCTCAGCTGTGGCATATTTCTTTGCCCTTAACGTACATGTCAATACCGGTGTTCCCGTGGGATTTATCAATTCGTCATGGGGCGGTACTGATATTGAGACATGGATGAGCCTCGAATCGATAAGCAAATTTCCGCAATATAATGAGCAATTGTCCTTCTTGCAATCGAATGGCTTGGAGGCATATTTGGCCAATAGTCAAGAGCAATATCGTGCCTTCGAAAAAGCCTTGCGCGAGGATATTGGTGAGCAGGAGCAATGGTATATGCCCACTCACAATCGTTCGGGATGGAATACACACAAAGCGCCTACTTTGTGGAATAATGAGGAGCTTGGCTCTCTCGATGGAGTTGTGTGGATGAGCTATAAGTTTACATTGCCTCAAGAGTTGCTTGGCAAGAATGCTGTTTTGTCGTTGGCTTGTGTCGATGACTCGGATAGAACTTGGGTAAACGGAAACTTTATTGGCGAAACTCATGGCTATAATGTGTTGCGTACTTATATTGTTCCGGCCGAGGCTTTGGCTCAAGAAAATGAGATTGTTGTGAAAGTTACCGATGGTGGCAGCGGTGGCGGTATATGGGGTAATGCTTCCGACTTGTATATCATGGTCGATGGTCGACGTATATCGTTGTGTGGCGATTGGAGCTACAAAGTATCGGTATCTAATGCCGAGTTTAATTTTACCAATGTCGGTCCTAACTCATTCCCATCACTTCTCTTCAATGGTATGATTCATCCTATGATAGGGTTGGGTATGCGTGGTGTTATATGGTACCAAGGTTGCAATAATACCGATCGTGCGCAACAATATTACGACCTCTTCCCTGCAATGATAAATGATTGGCGTGCTCGTTGGGGTAATGACTTCCCCTTCTATTGGGTACAATTGGCCAACTTCATGCAACCTGTTGAGGTGCCTGCCGAAAGCGACTGGGCACGTCTGCGTGATGCGCAAACAGCTACTCTTGCACTGCCCAATACCGGTCAGGCTGTTATCATAGACCTTGGTGAAGCCAACGATATTCACCCCCGTAACAAGCAAGATGTAGGTGCTCGATTGGCTCGTCATGCCTTGCACAACGACTATGGTATGCAAGAGGTTTATCATTTCAGCCCGATGTGTAAGCAAGTGGTTCGCAACAATAATAAGTTGGTTGTTACATTTGATAATGTTGCCGATGGATTGCAAGTGCATGGTCGTTACGGCTATCTCTGTGGCTTTGCTGTAGCCGGTGAGGATGGAGTGTACCATTATGCACAAGCGTTGCTTACCAATAAGAATGAGGTGACTGTGTGGTGTGACAAAGTTGCCATACCCGTTAAGGTGCGTTATGCTTGGGCTGATAATCCCGATGATGCCAACCTCTATAACAGCGAAGGTCTCGCTACAACACCCTTTGAAGCAGAAGTTGTGAAGTGATAATTGAAGAATTGACAATGAAAATGAGAAGTTATATTTTGATACTCTTGACAAGCCTCTTGCTTGTGGCTTGTGGTGGAGTGCAACCAAGTAAAACACTCTCGGGTCTGCAACGTGAAAATTTCGTAGCAGAGATAGACGGTAAGATGACCGACTTGTATGTGCTCAATAATGCTAATGGCGTAGAGGTGTGTTTCACAAATCATGGAGCACGCATTGTGTCGGTTATGGTACCCGACCGCGATGGTATCTTGCGTGATGTGGTGTTGGGATTTGACTCGATTGCGGGTTATGTTAATATGGCAACAGATTTTGGCGCCACTGTAGGTCGTTATGCCAACCGCATCGATCATGGCCGCATATCGCTCGATGGTGAGGTGTATCAGTTGCCTTGCAACAACTATGGACACTGTCTGCATGGCGGTCCTAACGGCTTTCAAACACAAGTATTCGATGTTGAGTCGGTAACCGATACCACTATTGTTATGACATATCTTGCAGCCGATGGCGAGGAGGGTTTCCCCGGCAATGTGATGTGCCGAGTAGCTTATACACTCACACACGACAATGCGATAGATATACAATATAGTGCAACTACCGATAAGACTACCATAGTCAATCTGGCCAATCATGCTTACTTTAACCTCGACGGTGATGCATCCAAGAGCAATGCCGATTATCTCTTTTATATCAACGCCTCGGGATATACACCTGTCGACTCTACATTGATGACCACCGGCGATATTCTTGCCGTAGAGGGTACGCCTATGGATTTCCGCACTCCCACGGCTGTGGGCGCTCGCATCGACGACGCCACTGAACAGTTGCGCTATGGTATGGGATACGACCATAATTGGGTGCTCGATACTCAAGGCGACATGTCGCAAGTGGCTGCCCGCCTTACCTCTCCGGCTACAGGTATAGTGCTGGAAGTATATACCGACCAGCCCGGATTGCAAGTCTACTCGGGTAACTTCCTCAATGGTACGGTTATAGGCAAAGGAAATGTTCCTTGTAACTATCGTTCTGCAATGGTATTGGAGACACAGAAGTTCCCCAATAGTCCCAATTATCCTCATTGGCCTTCGCCTGTGTTGCGTGCCGGCGAGACATACAGGGCTGCTTGTGTGTACAAGTTCTCGGTCGAAGAGTAATTGCCCCTCAGCGATATAAAATAAGAAACGCGACCATAAAAGTGGCCGCGTTTCTTGTATATCAAGGTGAATATGTTGCTTAGTTCTCTTTTTTCTTGTGGGTAAAGAAACGAACAGCGAAGAATAATGCTACCAATGCGAGCACGGCCCATATACCTATCTTGATGTAGTGGCTGAACTCATCAACTGTTGCGTTGAGCTGCTCGGGTGATACTACTGAGCGTAAACCGTAGCCAATGAGGGCGAGCACGGTGTTCCATGTGCCGGCACCGATGGTGGTGTATAGGATAAATTTGCCAAAATTCATGCGTGCCAAACCGGCAGGGATTGATATAAGTTGGCGCACACCGGGCACGAGGCGACCTATCAATGTTGATATTACACCATGCTTGTTGAAGAATGCCTCGGCATGTGCTATCTTCTCTGAACTGAGCAGGCACATGTGACCTATGCGACTGTCGGCAAACTTGTAGACAATGGGGCGACCTATCCATTGAGCCAAGAAGTAGTTGATAATAGCTCCTAAATCTGCTCCGATTGTTGCACATAAAACAACCATTATGAGGCTCATCTCGCCAAAGTAGGCTGCAGGAGGTACAACAATTTCCGATGGAAAGGGGATAAATGAACTCTCTATTGTCATCA
The DNA here is from genome assembly GCA_017935645.1 of Bacteroidaceae bacterium. GTDB lineage: Bacteria > Bacteroidota > Bacteroidia > Bacteroidales > Barnesiellaceae_A > Barnesiella_A. The sequence continues at coordinate 22,189 of JAGBHF010000091.1, forward strand.
GCAAGATGATGGTCCATTCATTAAGATTTTCGATACACCATTGTATAAAAGGTATTGACTCCATATATTTTATTTGTTTTGTTTGATTTGGCTACAAAATTATAATAAAGGTGTGATAATATGAAATTTATCACACCTTTTTACAATTTATTATCATTGTATATCTCATCGACCGACTTCTACTCGCGGTAGTATATGCGTTTTACGCGACTTGATATTGAAGTCAATACTTCGTATGCAATGGTGTCGAGTCGTTGTGCCAACTCTTGTACGGGAAGGTTTTCGCCAAATATCTCTACGCGGTCGCCTTCGTTGCAAGGTATGTCGGTAACATCTATCATACATATGTCCATGCATACGTTGCCTACGATAGGTGCTCGGTGTCCGTTTACCAGCACCTCTCCTCGGCCATTGCCCAATCGGCGGTCAAATCCGTCAGCATATCCGATAGGAATAGCCGCTATACGCGATGTGCGACATAGTATACCGTTGCGTCCGTATCCTATTGTTGTACCTGCCTCATATTCGTGTATTTGCAATATGGTGGTTTTCAGTGTACTTACAGGGCGTAGTATCTGTGTCGTCTTCATGGGCGATACGCCATACAGACCAATACCGAGTCGCACCATATCCATTTGATGCTCGGTAAATCGTGTGATGCCCGCTGTGTTGAGTACATGACGCAATACCTTGTGCTTCGAGGCATTTTGTATGATGTCTGCACAGTGTGTGAAGGTGGCTATTTGTTGTTCGGTGTAGCTGTCGTGTACTTCCTCATCGCTGCCGGCAAGGTGGGTAAACACCGAGCGCGCCATGAGTACGATTTGCGATTGCAAGATGCCGGCCAGCTCGTCAATCTGATTGGCTGTGAAGCCAAGACGATGCATACCCGAATCGATTTTAATGTGTATGGGATAGCCCGACACGCCCAATTTCTCACCCTCGGCAAGAAGCGCATTCAGAAGGTTGAAGCTGTATATTTCCGGCTCAAGTCGGTAGCTGAAGAGCGTACGGAAACTGCTTATCTCGGGGTTCATGACGATAATGGGCATGGTAATACCCGCCTTGCGCAATTCGGCGCCTTCGTCGGCTACAGCCACTGCTAAGTAATCGACACCGTGTTCTTGCAGGGTCTTTGCTATCTCGTATGATCCGGCTCCGTAACCAAAGGCTTTTACCATGCACACTACCTTGGTGTCGTTGTGTAGCAGGCTGCGATAACTATTCAGGTTGTTTACAAGCGCATCGAGGTTTACCTCAAGGATGGTTTCGTGTTGTTTCAACTCTAAAGCCTCCGATATGAGTTCAAAGTGAAAGTCTCTTGCACCTTTAATGAGTATCAACTCGTTGTGAAACATGTTGGGGGTAAGAGCCTCGTTGAACTCGCGGGTACTGCCATAAAACTCTTTTTCGATATCAAAGAGGTAGGCGTTGTCCGATATAATGGGACCTATACCGATGAGTCGTTCTATACCTTTGCGTTTGAGCAAGTCCGACACTTTGCGGTATAGTGCTGCGGGTGGAAGTCCGGTTTGGAATATATCCGATAAGATAAGTGTACGTTTCATGTTGCCCGACGCGGCACGACGTGCCTGAAAGTCGAGTGCTATCGTAAGCGAGTCCATGTCGCTATTGTAGCTATCGTTGATTATCAGGCAGTTGTTGTTGCCTTCCTTCACCTCCATGCGCATGGCAAGAGGCTCCAATCGTTGCATCCTTTCGCTTATTATATCGGGTTGACGATTGAGGTAAAGCATGATAGCCAAGCAATGAATGGCATTTTGTATCGAAGCGTCGTCGGTATAGGGGATAGTGACCTCAAGCAGATATTGTAGGTAGGTGTATTGTATGAGCGTGCTGTTTTCGCCTTTTTCGATAGATGATATATACAGCGGTTTGTCACGGTCTTTGCGCGACCATGCTATCTCGTATGCGCCCAAGCAACGTTTCTCGATACAATCTCTTATTATCTCATTGTCACCATCGTAGATGATACAATCGCAACCTTGCAACAGCGTGAGTTTCTCCATGCACTTTTGTTGTACCGACGCAAATCCCTCTTGATGGGCATCGCCAATGTTGGTTATCAATCCGATAGTGGGGTGTATTATCTCCTCCAGGCGGTGCATCTCGTCGGGACGTGATATACCGGCCTCAAAGAGAGCTAATTCGGTCTTTTCGTTCATTTGCCACACCGATAGCGGAACACCGGTTTGCGAATTATAGCTACGAGGCGAGCGTACAATGTTGTAGTCGTCTTGTAGTAATTGGTGTAACCACTCCTTTACCGAGGTTTTACCATTACTGCCCGTAATGCCTATTACCGGGATGTCGAACTGGCGACGGTGGTGCGCTGCCAACATCTGCATGGCGACAAGGGTGTTGGTCACTTGTAGAAAGTTGGCCTCGGGCATCTCGTCGGACTCGGTGGGTTTATAGTTAACGACAAAGTTGCGTACCCCTTTGTCATACAATTCTTTGATATATCTGTGTCCGTCGTTACGTTCGGTGACGAGGGCAAAGAAGATGCTCTCTTCGGGAAATGTTAGCGAACGGCTATCGGTGAGCAGTACCGATAGTGAACAATCGGTGTGTAGGTTGCATGTAGCCTTGATGATGGTCGCTATTTGCGAAGTTGTGTAGTTCATCTTATTGTGATATTAATTGTTTCAATTCTTCTATCTCTTTTCGGTAGTCGATGTTTTTCTCTTTTAGCTCGACCTGTTGCATTTGGGTGATAAGCTTTTGGGCAAAATGTCGATATGCATCGTTGTCAATACCGTTGAGAGGGCGGTGGTGAAGGCTGCGGTCTATCTTCAAGCATTGTTCCACCTTGTCGCGGGTTTCGTCGGTAAAGTAGGTGTCGCCCAGTCGTTCGCATATATATGCTACTGCTTGCGATGAGGGGTGTGCCATGTCATCGGCATAGAAGCGATAGTCACGTAGCTCGTCGAGTACTATCTCGTAGGCCGGGAAGTAGTCGCACCACTCGCTATGACGCTTGCATAACTCATCTGCTGCCAATAGTAATGTAGCCTTGCTCAGTTGATTGTTGTGCGCACCGTCGCTCATTTGTCGTATAGGACTCACTGTAAAGAGTACCTTGCATTGAGGAGCGTGCGAGGTGAGTTTTTGTAGTAGTGCATCCCAGCGGGTTACTATCTCATCTACCGTCAGGCGGGTGCGTTCGAAGAGCTGTGCCGGTTGCTTGTGGCAGTTAGCTACTATCTCGCCATTGCTTGCTAATCGATATACGTATGCTGTTCCGAAGGTAATGACAAGACGTTCACATCGACTCAACATGGACGAGGCTCGCTCATAGCTGTTGTTGATGTTCTGCAGAGTTGTTTCGGCTGAAGTGCTTGAGAATTTACCATGGTGATGGTAGGAATACCATAAACCACCACTTTGCTGTAGTTCGTCGGCACGGTATCTTTCGCCACTCATCAACCGCTCGAGGGCATTGGCTATCGACTCGGGGTTGTACAGTGTCCCGAAGGGGTTGATTTCGATATCAAACTTGGCTCTATGTAGATATTCGCCTACGTTATCGGCAAAGCATGAGCCCAGCAATAGCATGGGGCTACCATGTTGCAGATAGCCTTTTTTCTCTTCAATCGCTATGGGAGTGCTCCATTTCATTGCCGTTTGCTTTTGCATCCTCAAATGTAGCGATTTTTTGTGAAACTTAAGTGTTAAACATCTCTATTTTAATGAGTGAGAATTAAAAATAAAATAAATGGTAAAAATACCCTAAAAATATTTGGTAAAACTACCATTATAATATTATCTTTGTCACGTCGATCCTCGACATTGTGTATATTGATTGTATAATGTAATAGTGTATATTGAGAATGAAAATGTATTTCCGAAACGATTTTGAACGTGACTTTCTGAAGGTGTATGAACAGATTGTAAAGGATAGCGGTAAGGAGGCTCTTTTTATGTCGCCACGTGAGTTGGTGTCAAAGGCTGTTCATAGTCCTGCCCCCAAGTTTTACATTACCTACGAGATGGCGCGTCGCAATGTCAGAGCCTTGTTGCGTGGGCTGCACACCGATTGCAACAACAAGCTGAAGATGCAGATGTATGCCGACATTGCACGCCTTACTATCGACTACCAACGCCGTCACAAGCGATATGCCGATGACTTCAACGGTGCTTTGATGGCGGTATTGTCGGAGTATCCGGCTCCTCGTTTTTATATCAGTGAGAGAAGTGCTTACAATATGTTGTGCGCGTTGCGTCGGCAACGCCAAAGAAAAAATCGTAATAAAATTTTTAATAATCTGCAAGATGAAAAACAAGTGTAATCCGATGTTGGAAAAGGTATCTTTTGCCTTTACCTATACAGCTGTTGAGGAGACCGTCATGTCCGATAGTTCTTATATTGCTCGTTCGCTTTATGATGTAGCTGCCGAGAAGCCACAAGTAACCCCGCTTATTATTACCGAAGATGACAAACCCTTCATTGTAGAGCAAGTGACACAGGCTTGTGCCGATATTGTTACGCGGCTGGCTGCCTATATAGCCGAAGAAACTCAATTTGAGGACGAACCCTATACTTTTGTATTCACGTTGCCCACGTGTCGCAATGCTTCGGTAGATGCTCTCATCCGGCACGAATTGTTGCGTGCTATTGCGACCCATGTGTTGTCGTGTTGGTATGAAGTGCGACTACAGGCTGTGGCTGCCCGCGAGCAACAACTCTGCGATGCGGCAATAGCCATGCTTAGGCACGACATATTTATGGCGCATGGCCCGGTGCGTCGTGTCGGGTCATATCTGTGATACGATATAGGTTGTGATGTAGTGCCCTCGCTGTAGCGGGGGTGCTTTTTTTATAACAATAAGTGATAGATTATTGCCAAGGACGGCGGTGCAAGTAATTGTACAATGGGCGGGGGAGCAGACCCACCAATATGGGTCGTAATAACCTGTAGTAGCGCCAAAAGGGAATGCGCAACTTGTGATAGGCATGCCAATAAGTGTACACCTCGTTGAGGCGATTTTGCCACTTGCGGTTGGCAAAGGAAGCTTCGTCGTCGCGATACTTGAGAAGTACCTCGGGGATGTTATATCCGCGATATCCATGAGCATAGAGTTTGGCCATCATATAGTAGTCCTCTACGCGGTGCATGTTCTTGTCGCAGGTATACATGCCTATGTCCATCATAGCCTTGCGACGGATCATACAGGTGGGGTGGCTGTGGGTAATGCCATGCGTAAAGTCTATAGGTCGCGGACGCTCATTGAATGTCGAGGTCATGTATTCGCCGTCTTTGTTGAAGTGTCTGGCCAGTCCGCCAACAATGGCATATTGAGGATTTTTGTCTAATATATCCACCTCTTTCTCAAATCGTGTAGGGAGCGAAACATCGTCACTATCCATAATGGCAATATATTGACCTCGAGCCATTTCGATACAACGGTTGAGAACGATGTTGCAACCCATGTTCTTTTCGTTGCGCAATACTTTGATACGGCTGTCTTCCTGTGCAAGTTCACAAGCTATATGGTAGCTGTTGTCGGTCGAGGCATCGTCGCATATTATCATCTCCCAGTCGGTGTAGGTCTGTGTTATAATCGATGTCACAGCTCGGTGCAAGCTTGTGGCACTATTATACACACCCATTACTACCGTTACGGTGGGTGAGTGTTGCTTATCCTCTCTTGTTTTGCACATATTTTTTTATCGCTTGTTTTTCCTCTTTTGTCAGTACGCCCAAGTATATGCTTGTTGTATATATGACTACATAAGTGGCAATTCCTCCTAAAAGCCAAGCCCACGATGTTGTGTCGACAGCATATTGTCGGATGACGACAAATGCCGTAACACAGGCTATAGTACTTACTGTCAATCTGCCATACACGCGTGCGATGTAATTCCCTATATTCAACTGTAGCAGATGCTTATAGTAAATATTGTTGGCAATTGTTGCCAATAGTGTTCCGCCCGATAAAGAGCCTATCAATCCTATAACTCCGTAACGTGGGGTAGCATAGTACGACGCTATAACGCCGACAAAGATAGCAATAAAATTGATAATAGCCATAGTTCTTACTCGTCCTTTTGCTTCTATAAGTGCATTGCCGTAATCCTCAGATAGTTGCATTAGCCACGACGCCATCATTATCAGGGCTATTATATAAGATTTGCTATATTCTTGCCCCACCCATTTCTCCACAAAGCTCTCACCAAAGACGAAAAATGCGCTCAATACTCCCATCTGCACGATGGCTATGATGCGACCTACCTCTATCATACTTTGTGTTATCTCTTTGCCTGTTGGATTCTCTTTGATAAGGCGTGTCGCACGCGGCAATGTCATGCGGTTGATGGTCTCGGCAAAGTAGCCATACATGTTGCCTATCATGATACCCAGACCCATCACTCCCACACTGCTTGCATCCAGTTGCATGCCGGCTATTATCATGCCTGCATTCCATTGCATAGCGCATGTGGCGGCGTATAGTGCCATCCAACCGGTATACTTCAGTATTGGTGTATAATCGAGTCGCGACGAGGCAAAGATGTGTTTGCGACCTATGTGTTTGCGCACGTATAGCAATGTGGCTACAACGATGCCTATGCTCAGTGCCATCTCTAAGGTCATGAGGGCTAGTGCCTTGAATCCTAATAGTAGGAGGGCAACGGAACAAATTACCTTGATGAGGTGACGAATGGGCTGTACTATACGCGGAAAGGCAAACTTGCCACATCCGTTGCATATCGACGTAAAGGCGCTGCCGGGGATGATAATAGCGTAAGAAACCACAACCACCAATATCATTTGGCGCACGCATTGCAACTCATCCGGGGTAAATTGCTCACTCCATATCTTGTCGCTGAAGTAGTATATGCTACCGCCGCATACAAGAAGTAAGATGCTGATAAAGCCATATATGCCTATGGTGGTGGTAAGAAATCGTGCCTCGCTCTCGGTATCGTTATGCGCCCGATAGTGTGCCACATAGCGGGTGATAGTCTTGCTCATGCCCATGTCGATCAGCATGAGGTAGGGCAACATTGCGCCCACAAGTGTGTACACACCATATTGCGAAGCTCCGAGGTTGCGCACAATAAAGGGCGTAAGAAACATACCTGTTACTGTTATCAGGAACAGGTTGAGGTAGTTGTAGAATGCGCCTTTGCGGGCTTCGTGGCTCATGTGTGTATAATGGTAAAGGTCTTTAGAGCCACATGTGGCTCCAAAGACCTATCGGTAATCTTTCTACCTGAGTTATGCTTGTGTGTTGTGTGACTCTCAATTAGTTGCAGCCTCCGTTGCAACCATCGCAACAGCTATCGCTGCATCCGCCGTCGCCACAGCCGTGGCTACCGCAACCGCAGCAACCATGTTTGGGGTTAAGCTCCTCTTCGGTTGCCTCGCGCACTACTTTTACTACGCCTTTGTAGTGGAGGTTTTCGCCGGCGAGGGGGTGGTTGAAGTCTACTGTTACGCCATCCTTCTCTATCATCAATACAATACCGTACACGATAGCACCTTCGGTAGTGCGCATGGGGATTTGTGCACCGGGGAATACGCGCTTGTCTATTTCACCTTCCTCATTTTCAAACACTTCACGGTCGAGTTTCATCATGTGCTCTTGTGAACGAGGGCCGAAGGCCTCATCGACGCTCAATGTAAAGTCAAAGCTCTCGCCCTCTTCAAGACCGGCTATGCGCTCCATAAACTTGGGCACTACGGCTTCGTCTACACCATATACAAAGCACTCGGGAGCCTCGGGCTCGGTGCTGAACATCAACTCTTCGGCTTCACCGTCGGTATAGGCATACAACTCATATTCGAGTTCTACCCATTTTCCGTTTTCAATTTTCATCTTCGTTATTTTTTTAATTGTTATTAATCCTATTCGTTGCCCTCTTCGTGGCAATATTTGGTGTCGTACACATCAAGGATGCGCTCTACGTTGAAGTAGAAGCCCTCGATGCGTCGGTTGTTCTCTTCTATCTCTATGTAGTCGTAGCAGGGTGCTACAAAGACAAATTCTACCCCTTTCATACCCAGACAATTGAGTATGATATACTCGTGACCGGGGTATATTACGTGCCAGGCTGTCTCGGGGGTGAGTCCGTCGCCTGTTCTCAATATGGCGTCGACAAGGTGGTCGAGGCGATATTGCCACACCGAGGCCTCTTTATAGCGGTTTACACCCTTCAGTGCATAGATAAGTATGTTTATCTGACGCAAGTCGAACGGGTCATCGTTGAGCGTCTGTTGGGCAAACTTGATGAGGTTTTCATATTCGGCAACACTCAATTTGCGACCTTGCTTGTATAGGTGGTCTATCTGGTGAGCATACTCCGACTTGCGATAGGGGTTGTAATCCTCCTGAAACGTATAGCCCAGATAGTAGTAACTATACTCGTCGAGCGTCATTGTTGTGTCGTTCGAGTAGTACTTGGCGGTAAGGGTAGGGTAGTAATAGGGCGATTGCACATCGTTTACCTCCATTCTTATCTGCTCAAGGTCGGGCAACACCATCTCGGTATCGCTCTCCTCGGTCTGTGCCCATGCACTACCGCACAGTAGCGCGGCTATGAGTGTGAGTAATGTCTTTCTTAATATTTTGTATAGCATTTAGCGGTATTTC
>JAGBHF010000092.1 GCA_017935645.1 Bacteroidaceae bacterium
CTCCATACCTGTGCACATATACAAGTCGCTCGCCTTCTGCCAAGCTCACATCGCTCAACTCATCAAGACCTTGCGCCGGACGTATATTACCGTCAAGGTGACGTGCTCCTACCATGCCATACAGCGACCCATCGGCCATGTTACTCACGCTCAACTGTCGCTCTATGCCACCTATTTCTATTCGCTTTCTCATATTATATATATTCTTTACCCCAAATTTATCCTCATCCTCACTCCTCACACGCTCATTATTGGATTTTCTTACCACCTACTTTAAGCCCCTTTAAGTCTCAAAATCCAAAATCAACCCTCACACTACATCCCATATACACATATTTGCACATTAATATTAATAACAGTCAATATGGATCCAATTTCTCTTATACTCGGCGGTATATCTGCCGCAGGTGGTCTCGCATCTGGTATTGCGGGACTCGCACAGTCCAACAAGCAAGCACAAGAGGCTGCACGCATGCAACGCGAGCGTGACGAATTCAACCGCAACATCTTCAATCGTCAATACTACCAAGACGCTATCTCGCGCAACGACACTCAACACTTCCTCCGACAACTCCGCAACAACATGCGCGATACCGTCAAGCAACAAGCCAACACCGCTGTCATCACCGGACAAACGCCCGAAGCCGTTGCAGCCACCAAAGAGGCTAACGCTCGTGCATACGCCGATGCCATTGCCGGTATCGACGCCACCAACAGCCAACGAAAGGATGCTGCTCTCGCCGGATACCAAGCAGGCAAGAACCAATCCTTTGCCGATTGGATGGAATCTTACACCCAACAGGCACAGAATTGGACCAACTTCGCCAACCAAGCATTCGCCATCGGCGCACAAGGAATCAACACCATCGGCTCTGCCATCGATGCCAAGTACACCCCCGCAACAGCCGAGACTCCGGCCACACAATACACACCCTTCAGCCCCAAGCACAACGACATCAACCCCGAAAACATGGCATAACATAGCAGCCCTTACAGGCTCTATTGGCCTTTAGTAACAAACGCTTATAAACCATTATCAATTATGAGCATATATACAATCAACGACGAATTGACTCCTCTGCCGGTTACTACGGATGCGGACAATACCTCCGCAACTCCCGACCTGCAACAACAACTCGGTGCGCTCGAAGCTCAACGACAAGCCGACCTTGAACACATCAACCGCAACTACCAAGACCTCAACCAAGAGTACGACGACCAGCTCGACATCATCGACAACCTCCACAAGACCGTCTCTCGCCGTAAGGTGGTAGATCCTCGTGCCGTTCAAGCTCGTCAGGCTCTCGGCTCTCTATACGACACCATTCAACTCATCGGATCGGCCGCTTCAATGGCGGGTAAGACTACGCCCCCTTCACCTCAACTCACATCGGCACAGGCACAACAAAACACCATTGCCGACCGACTCTACGCAGCGCAACAACAAGCCGACCAGGACTACGCCACACAGTTGCGACACATCACTCAACGACAACAACAAGCACGCACCGACCTCGCACGTCAACGCCAACAAGCCAAGACCGAAGCCGACCGCATGCGCCTCAACATTAATAAGCACTACGACACTCAAGAAAATCGCATCATCGAAGGCGAACGAAACCGACAAAATCGCACACGCATTGCCATAGAGCGCAACGCAACAGCTATTAAGCAAACCAACATTCGTGCTTATGGCGGTGGTGGAAGTGGTGCCAACAAGTACGACTTGTTCGACTTTGATGGTAGCTCTTATCGTTTGCCGGCCAATATGCGCAAAGATTTCTCTTCGGCCGTTGGCAACCTTGTCAACAATTCCGATAATGCTATATATCCCGAAGACTTTACCCGATACGGCGCAAAACTATCAGGTACAGCCCTACACATGGCTATCCTACGCGCAGTACTCAATGGAGACATTCAAGTCAATGCCAATACCTACCAAGACGCTCTCGACATTTTCAACACATATTTCACCCCTGCCAATGTTTCCTCACAATCCGCAAGTAGGGACGCAATTGCATTGCGTCCGCAAAACAATGCCGAGGACGATTTTTCTCAATATATTGTTGGAACTGACTCCGACGATGACTTTTCTCAATATGTAATTAACTAATTATTATTATATGCCTATATACACACTCAACAACCAACGGTATAATATACCCGACGAGAAAATAACAGCATTCGAGAAAGCTCACCCATCGGCGAGTATCGAACTATATGCCAACAATCAACGATATAGTATACCACTTTCTAAACAACAATCTTTCAAAAATAAGTTTAGAAAGTGGTCCTATTCTGCTCAGGATGCTATCCCTCAACCCCTGCAAGAGAATATCGCTCTCGCTATGGCTCACCCCATAGCCAAGGTAAACCCTGCTCTACGCACACAATCTGCCAAGCCCATAGGCGATGTTCAAGCCTCGCAAAACATAGGCAACAAAGCGGCTCTTACATTCGACGACGTACAACCCATGCCCGAGGTTTCCGAAGTCCTACAACGCAATACCGAGACCCTTGCCGGCCTTAATGCCCCTTCCGGCCTTCCAAAATCTCCCGACAATATCCAACAAGCCATCTCTCAAGACCTCATAGGAAAGGCTGCATCGCAAGCATGGCAACGCGATACCCTCAACTCTATTAGCGGTATGCGAGAAAACGCCCTAAAGAACCTTAAAGCAAGAACCGAAGAACTGCGCAATTCTTCCGAGGCTTTCAACGATTCTCAATGGCTGGGTTCTCCATCGCAATATGGATATGCCCCCATGACCACTCCGGGAGTACATGCACCCAACCTGCACTCCGACCACGAGGCAAACATGTATCGCCTCACAATCGATTTTCTCGACGATGCCGAGAAACACATCGAGACCGTTAGGAAAAATCAAGCTCGCAACGGTTTGAGACAAGCTGCTGCAGGTGTCGGTGATGCACTATTCGACATCGACACACTTACCCTCGGTCTCGACAGCCTCGCCAAGAACTTCACACTCAAGGCTATTCTCGAAAAAGCCGATGCCGACCAACCGCTATCTCAAGCCGAAGAAGCTCTCATCAACGCCGCTCTATACAAGCAATTCACCGAAGCTGCACTTCCCGGCAGTCGTTGGTACAACATAGGCCAAGGAGTTGGAGAGAGCATACCCTATATGCTACAATTCGCCCTATCGCGTGGCATAGCCGGTGCGCTTACCAAAGGTGCAAATAAGGCCATTGGCAAGACTGTAACTAAGTACATCAACAACCTCGCACTCAAGAATGGTGGTAAGATAGCAAACAAAGCTATTCGCGCACTCGGCAATGGCATCTCTAAACTCTCAGCCGGTACTCTCAAGGCTCTTGCACAGACTCCCCTGCAACCCTCTCTATACAACGATATCATCGAGCGACAAATCGGTACACTCGGTTATTCTCCCTCTGCGAGCAATAGCGAGGCAAATACTCCTCCTCTGCCCGAAGGGATAGGGGAGGTGTCACGCAGTGACGGAGGGGTTAATAGCCGAGGGGGTTTACAATACACCGGTCGCATCGATGCCGACAATACTGCCGATGCCATTCGCAATGGTCTCGCATCTACCTTCATCACCAATATCACCGAAGGTATCGGTGGCGAAGGTCTGCAATTCATATTCAACAAAATCGGTGGCGGTGCGCTCTCCGGACTCGGCAAGGGTTATACCAAACTTACAGGCAAACAAATTCAACCACCTCGTTTCTATAATCGTTTCCGCGAGGCTGTATCTAAACGCGGACTCAAACCCATGCTCGATGCTATCGGCTTCAATGGTGCACCGTCCGAATTTGCCGAAGAAGTTCTCGACGGACTTGCCAACGCACTCATCGTAGGCGACCAATCTGTTGCCGATGTACTCGACAAAGACAACCTTATCGACACCGCTATCACTACCGGCGTAATCTCGCTCTTTATGGGTGGCATGGGTGCAGCACTATCTGCCAAGGTTCACCACGATGTGAACAAAGCTTTTGCACAAGCCAATCACAACTTGGAAAAACTCAAATACTCCAACCTCGAAATACAAGCCCTCAACGATATCGCCATCGACAACCCGCAAAACACGGCCAAGTGGGTGTCTTCTATTACGCGCACCATGCGCACCCTCGCTATCCGTAGTGCCGAGATTGAAAATTCTCTCTCTCCCGAGGCTCGTCAATACCTTGCCAAGGAAAACTCTACAGAGGAAGAGTTTAACGAACTTTCGCCTTACGACCAACAGGCTGTGATGGCTCTCACACAAATCAACAACCGCTTCAACGAGCTTACCATACAGCGCGACTATGTAGTAGCCGGCACCAACTACAACGCCATGATTCAAGGCCTCAAGGAGCGCGTAGCACCACAAGCCGAAGCCGAACTCGCCGACATCCAAGCCAACGCCCTCCGCGACTCCGACTATACCGTTAAGGTCACATTCAGAGGTCAAGACGGATACCTCGTTTCAGGCACTGCCGACATCAACGATTTGCCCGATGGTAGCACTGAAGCCACACTCCCTGCCGGCAACATCTACCAAGTACGCACCAAGTCGCCCGACGGACAATGGATCATACAACAAGCCGTTGCCGAAGACATCACGCCCGGTACTGTTACACCCACACAGCAACTCATCGATGAGACAACAGCTCGCATATACACGCCGGTACAAAACCTCATCAATGCCGAGCAAGCACAAGCCCAAGCCGAAGTGGCACAGTCAACCGAGCAAACACAGCCGACTACCCCCGTCGACACTAAAGACCCTAAAGACTCTATAGACTCTACGGTCTCTGCTGAACAAGCAAGTCCTATATTTGACTCACCCGCATCGAGCGTCATTGGTCGTTCTCTATCTGCCGAAGAGTCACAAAACCTCATAGCACAAATGGATCAAAACGCCGAAGTAGCACCCGAGGTAGAATTAACACCCGAAAATTGGATAAACCTTTTCGGCGAGGACGGTACAGTCGATACACCCATCGGCTCTGTCAAAATGGGCGAAAATCAATATCTTAAACTCTTCAAGAAAAATCGAGCACAATATTTGGGAATGATTAAACCCACATTGAGTAACCCCGATATTGTTTTAGAAGAGTACGACCCCAAAGACAATGCCGAAAGAGAAAGCAAATATCTCTTTGTAAAAACTTTTATAAAAGCCGACGGTAGTAGATATGTGCATTTTGAATCCGTTACAGTTAAGAAAGATAGTCTCGAAGTATCTATAAGTAGCCACGAAGTAAATGAGTCAGTTCTTACAAAAAAGGTGCAACAATCGAAATTGCTACACCTTAATAGTAAGTTCCTCAATTCTGATGGTCGCTTAATTGAGCCTCTTAACGAGGGGTCGGACCTTGTTCCTACACCAAACTCTGTATCTGATTCTAATAAATCCGTTTCTACCGACAAAGATACTACTTCTTCGCTAAATAACAACATTTTAGACGAAAATGTTTTATCTACTCTTAAAGAAGATATTGAAAATTTGCGAGCCAAAGCAGAGACTATAGAATATGAATTAGATTATTTGGCAGATATTCTTAATGACCAATTGGGATATGATTTTCGAGATGGAATAGATTTATATGAAAAAACTTTTATAAAACTCGGCTCAAACAAACTAAAAACATTAAAGTGGTTTAGAGACAATGTTTCTGATAACAAAGATGACCCCAACCTCATCTTTGACTTCGCAAAAACACTCAAACAGATTTATATTTTAGAAAGTCAATTAGAGAGAGCCGACGAGCAATTCGACGAGCACATAGCTACGCTCCCTGCAGGTGATGCCATTCAAGCCATCACACAACGTCGTGGAGTCGAAGAAGCCGACCAATACGCCACATGGCGCAAAGGCATTCTTACCAAGGAGCGCGACAAGTCGCAAAAGACTCTCAACGCCAAGGTTAAACCCTTCGACGCATCACGATATCCCGACTATGCACAGATGAAGCGCGAAGAGCGTAAGTACAACGAAGCCCTGCAAGCCACCCGCTCCGAGGCTCTCGACATTATCAATCACACAACTGCCGAGATTGCCGACATTGACCGTTACCTTGCCAACCGCAACCGCCAAATAGCCGCCGAGCGTGAGGCTGAAAATCCCCTCCGCAACGGTATTGCACAGGCCGTAGAGAAACAACCCATCAATACCATTGAGCA
>JAGBHF010000093.1 GCA_017935645.1 Bacteroidaceae bacterium
AAGGGATTTGCAACAAAAGAAGCAACCGTTCCGGGAATTTTTGGCAAGCGGAATACCGAACAAAAAGCAATGGTCAATAAAATAGCATATCTGTACGACATCTTTTTTGAGGTTATTTTGCGAGATACGGAAGAGCTTCTCCTCGGCCAATTGCATCAGGTCGTCAACGTCTTGTGTATCGTCGAAGGCCTTGGCTTGCACTTCGCTCGAGAAAGAGATAAGTTCACGAGCCAGATACTTCTGCGAGACGATGCGGGCATGGTACTCGACGTGCGAAGCCGACACTACACGACCTGTCAACTCGCTTATACGCAATGCACCACCTACCTCGTCGAGTGTACCGTTACTGCGCAATTGATCGGTAACGGTGAGCATATCGATGGGACGTTGATAGGCAGCCAAGTCGGCTATAGCCTTGTATATCTTCTGATTGGCAGGGTCGTAGAAACACTCGGGCTTGAGCATATCGCAGATGCGGGTATATGCATCTTTCTCAAGCATGAGCGCACCGAGAACAGCCTCCTCGACCTCAGTATCCTGAGGAGGCAGCTTACCCAACTCCGACATGTCGGGCATATAGTTTGTCTCTTTTTTACTATTTCGCGATGAATATCGTTTCATGGGTGCCATATGCTGTTCTCCTTATTTTATATCATTGGACACAAAATTAAACAAAATAAGAGAATAACCAACTGCTAAACGATGCTTTTTTATCAACCGCCTGTCAACGACAAGTGTGTATATGTGATGAAAACCTCAGGCAATGTGATGTAACAGTTGCATTTGTCGACGAATAAGTGTACTTTTGCAAAAGTAAAAATAGAACCTTTCATGATAACATTTCCTAACGCCAAAATAAATATAGGACTGTACGTCACCAGTCGTCGCCCCGACGGATATCATAACCTCGAGACACTCTTCTACCCTATCGAACTGCGTGATATACTGGATATTGTACCGGCAAAGGGAGAACAAACAACCCTTACCGTAACAGGTATAGCTGTGGATGGAGATGCCGAGCAAAACCTTGTAATGCGTGCCTACCGATTGTTACAGTCGACTTATAATCTGCCGGCTGTGGAGATACATCTGCACAAGGTGATACCTTTTGGAGCAGGACTCGGAGGCGGCTCGGCCGATGCGGCATATGCACTGACTATGTTGCGCGATATGTTCGCCCTACCACTCAATGATGATGAGTTGGCCAAACTTGCAGCCCGATTGGGCGCCGACTGCCCGTTCTTTATCTACAACCGGCCACTAATAGCTACAGGTATAGGCGACTGCTTTACATCGACATCATTTTCGCTGAAAGGCAAGTATATAGTGCTCGTCAAGCCCTCTATTGCAGTATCTACCGCCGAGGCATATGCACATGTTACGCCACAGACGCCACAAACACCTCTTGCCGAGGGACTTACAACACCTATCGAGCAATGGAAAGAGTGCATATCGAACGACTTCGAAAAGAGTGTATTCCCAACACATCCTCGCATAGGGGCTATCAAGCAACGCCTGTATGATATGGGCGCACTTTACGCATCGATGTCGGGCTCGGGCTCGTCGGTATTTGGCATATTTGACACCGATGGAAACTATACCGATGCTTTTGCCGATTGCTTTGTGTGGCATGGCGAATGTAAGGTGTAGCTGACTTTATGACACACCGACCGAGAAAGCTGATTTGGCAAAATATTTGTTATTTAATAATGTGACGACTGCAACGTAGTCGCATCCTCATTATGTAAAATATAAAACAAAATAGACATGAGCAAAAAAGCGAAAGAAAACAAAATGCAAGATACTGATACTAAAGATATTAAAATAGAAAATATTGATATCGAAGCAACAGCAGAGGCTGAACAAAGCGAAAACATGGAAGAAGAACTCCCCGCTGAGGAGATGGATGAGACTGCCAAACTGACAGCCGAAGTAGACGACTTGAAAGCTCAAATAGAAAAACAAAAAGATGATTACCTGCGCTTGATGGCAGAGTTTGACAATTATCGTCGTCGCACCCTGCGCGAGAAGGCCGACTTGATAAAGACCGGTGGCGAGAGTTGCATGAAAGCAATACTCCCTGTTATTGATGACATAGAACGCGCCATGCAAGCCGTAGAAAATAGCAATGATATTGAATCATTGAAAACCGGTGTTGAACTTATTTACAACAAGTTCCGTGCTTATCTTGAGCAAAATGGTGTAAAAGAGATGGAAACAGATGGCGTAGAGTTTGATGCCGACAAGCACGAAGCAATAGCCCAAATACCCGCGCCTACCCCCGAACAAAAAGGAAAAATCATCGACTGCACCCAAAAGGGTTACACATTGAACGATGTTGTTATCAGATTTCCTAAAGTAGTTGTAGCACAATAATATATATATCGCACTATGGCTGAGAAAAGAGATTACTACGAAGTACTCGATGTTGCCAAAACAGCAACAGCCGACGAGATAAAAAAAGCCTATCGCAAAAAGGCTATTCAATATCACCCCGACAAATGGTCGACCGCATCGGACGAAGAGAAAAAGAATGCCGAGGAGCGATTTAAAGAAGCTGCCGAAGCATACGAAGTGTTGAGCGACGAGAACAAACGTGCTCGATATGACCAATTTGGTCATCAAGGTTTGGGAGGCCCCGGTGGTGGCGGATATAGCTACAATGGCTCAATGGATGATATTCTCTCGCACTTGAACGACCTGTTTGGTGGTTTCGGTGGCGGAGGAAGTATTTTCGACAGCTTCTTCGGTGGAGGAGGAAGCAGTTATGGCGATAGCCGTCAACGTCGCGTTGGTGGCAACTTGCGCATGAACGTGAAGCTCACACTGAACGACATAGCCAATGGTTGTGACAAAAAGTTGAAATATACCCGTTATGTAGCTTGCCCACACTGTAACGGTACCGGAGCCAAAGATGGTACTGCCTTTACCACTTGCGCTACCTGTAAGGGTCAAGGTCGAGTGATGAGAGCACAACGCACCATGTTTGGCGGTGTGCAACAGGTCATTACATCGTGCCCCGACTGTGAGGGCGAAGGCAAACGCATATCGACCAAGTGTCCCCACTGTAATGGTGAAGGTATCGTTCGCAAAGAGGAGATTACTACCGTACACATTCCTGCCGGCGTTGTAGGAGGTATGCAAATGCCTATAGAGGGCAAGGGTAACGCACCTCGTCGCGGGGGCGAATACGGCGACCTTTATTTGTTCTTCTCGGAGGAGAAGCACCCCGACTTTGAGCGTCGAGGCAACGATATTGTGTATAATCTGCTACTCGACTACCCTACTGCAGCCTTGGGCGGAACAGTGGAAATACCTACACTCGATGGTACAGCAAAGATAAAAATAGAGCCCGGAACACAACCCGGTAAACGCTATGGATTGCGTGGTAAGGGTCTGCCGATGTACAACCACCGAGGATTGGGCTCACTGGTTGTTAACGTATCGGTGTACGTGCCCGAGAAACTATCGCGCGAGGAAAAACAACGCATCGAGGCTATGCGCGACATGAACGACATAAAGCCAACTGCCGAAGCGAAAGAACGGGTATGGCAACAATCGAAAAATATATTTGAAGCATAAAACAATGTAAAGAGGTTGTCAACGGCAACCTCTTTTTTATCATCCTATATGCAACTACACTTTGCGCCACTACAAGGCTACACCACAGCACTCTATCGACAGCTACACCACAGCATGTGGGGTGGTGTTGCGTGGTATTATACCCCCTTTGTGCGCATAGAGAAAGGTGACTTTCGACGACGTGACTTATCGGACATTGCACCCGATAAGAATACCGGCACTCCGGTAGTGCCACAGATGCTGCCTCGTGATGCGAAAGAGCTGCAACAGTTGACAGAACTGTTCTTGAGCAATGGCTACAAACGTGCCGACATCAATATGGGTTGCCCTTTTCCTCCGGTGGCGCTACATGGCAGAGGATCGGGATTATTACCTCATAAAGAGATGGTTGCCGAACTGATGCAAGCAACAGAGAAATATCCCGAAATGGAATTCTCAGTGAAGATGCGACTTGGATGGCAAGATAATAACGAGTGGAGCGAGCTGATAGATATACTCAATGCAACCCCGCTCACTCACATCACCCTACACCCTCGCACAGGCCGACAACAATATAAAGGCCTTGTCGATATGAAGGCTTTTGAGGAGTTTTGTCAAAGGTGCAATCACAAGATTATATACAACGGAGAGCTCAACACTGTGGCTGATATAGAACGATTTACAACACAGTACCCTGCCATAAAGAGTGTGATGATGGGACGCGGACTGCTGGCCCGTCCTTACCTTTCGACATTACTTACAGGTGAACACAGCGTGTCAAATAGCGACATCATCGAACGCACACACACATTCCACAATGCGCTATACAATGCACTACAAGCCACATCGCAAGGAGAGAGTCAACTACTGCAACGAGCGCATGCGCTGTGGGAGTACTTCTTGCCACAAGCACCACGCAAAGAGCGCAAAGCGGTAGTCAAATCAACATCAACTCGGCAATATGAGAGCGCAACTGAGAAGCTGTTTGCATCATGGCAAGCCGATTGTGACAATATCGAACTTATGTAGAAAGGCATTCACCCTTGATAGATTAACACAAAATAACTAAAAGAGATTGCAATATAAATCATTAGTTGATATATTTGCAATGAACTTAAGTTATTATCACCATGAAAGATCAAGAAAAACTCGTTACTGTACGCGAATATTCAACCAATGTTGAGGCCTCAATGGCTCGCGATATACTAGAAAATGAAGGTATATCATGTATGCTCACCAACGAAACATTCTCGGGTATTTATCCCATAGGACACACATCACTTGGCGGTATACAACTTCTTGTCTTTGAGAAGGATGTTGAAGCTGCCAATCATATACTCGATAAAGTGAAAGAGACTACTACATGTGAGGGATAAAAGCGAGCTCACCACCACCATTAAAACTTTTCATCCGACCATTTTACAATTAACCCAAATTAGAGGGATAAATATAGGAGACGAGTATATACAATTAACCATAGACTGTGGGGGCTTTTAATAGGCCCGTGTGGCAGGTATACAAAAAAACATCGCCCCGGCAACTTTCGTTGTCAGGGCGATTTAAGTGGCGGCTGCCTACTCTCCCACTTGCGCAGTACCATTGGCGTGACCGGGCTTAACTTCTCTGTTCGG
>JAGBHF010000094.1 GCA_017935645.1 Bacteroidaceae bacterium
AAGATGGCTGCAAATGGCAACGAAGTAGCGCAAATGATGCTTGATTATGGTGTTGAGTATATAGAGAAAATCTCACGCGAAGACTCG
Source organism: Bacteroidaceae bacterium (assembly GCA_017935645.1). Lineage (GTDB taxonomy): Bacteria > Bacteroidota > Bacteroidia > Bacteroidales > Barnesiellaceae_A > Barnesiella_A. The sequence continues at coordinate 88 of JAGBHF010000094.1, forward strand.
GAGCTCAAGCACTATACACTCACAATTGAGGGCGAAAAGGACGAATGGATAGAAAAATACTATTGTCAACTTTTCGATGACGAAATAGTTGCCGGCACTACTATAGATTTGGGTGAATATGGCACAGCAACTATAGCCTCGATAGGTGATGATACTATTGATTTTGTTTGGCAGAATAAAACGTATCATCTTAAAGAAGATTTTTACAAAAACATACTCTCTCCTATAAAAACTGAAAGTGGTGAAGAAATTGACTTTACGGTGCGTTTCTATAAGCAGAATCTGTGGACGCTGCTGAAAGACTTGATATCCTATATAACTTTCGACCAAGTGTCGAGCAACGAAGGTAAAAAAGGATGCATCTCGCTTAAGAAAGAGTGTGCATTGCGCTTGCTACAAAAACTTATCGATAAAGGCGATAAAGACTTGGAGGCACTCGCTTATGCCATGAAGGAAAACGAAGAATGGAAGTGCTTTGATTTTGATGGCGAGCTACGATATTTGTTGCAATAGCCCCATTAATAAATATGTTGATAGTGCGAAGCGGTATTTCTGCCTCGCACTGTTTTTTTGGGGGGTATCTGCTCTTAGAATTTTACAGACAGTCGCACGTTGAGTTGTCGGCGGGTGAGGTAGTTGGGCACGGCGTATTGTACGTTGTTGACGTCTGTTACCCAAGTGTATGAGTTGACGTTGGCAAAGTCGAAAAGGTTGAATACGTCGACACCGATGGTTGCACTCTTGATATTGCGCCAAAATCCATACTTCGACCACTGCTCATCGCCACCTATAAGTATATAGGTCAATCCCAAGTCGACACGTTTGTAGGCCGGTGCACGATAGTAACCCTCTGCCCTGCCCTTCATGGGCGAACCGAATGTAAGACCATCGGAGATAATACCCTTAAGGCTTATCTTGAACATGGGTAGCTTGGGTACATAGTCTTGGAAGAAGATGCCCACGCTGTAGCGTTGGTCGGTAGGACGAGGAACCCATATACCATTGATTTTCTCCTCGGTGCGCATCAGCGAGAAACTGAACCATGAGTCGGTGCCGGGTACAAACTCGCCATACAATTTCATGTCGAGACCTGCGGCATAACCCTCCGACTCGTTCTTGGCACTATACCACAACTTGACGTTGTTGGCTTCGTAAGGAATGAGGTCGTTGAGTTTTTTGTAATATGCTTCAAGTGATACCTTGAACGGGCGGTTAAAAGCACGGAATGTGTAGTCACCACCGGCAACGATTTGTATAGATTGTTGCGACTTGATGCGGTCGTTTAGGTGCACGATGAAACTGTTGTTGCCTTGACTCACTGTATCGCGGAACTCCTTGTAGAAAGGTGCTTGATAGTATACACCTCCTGCCACACGGAAGGTGAAGTTGCTATTCTTCTCGGGGATGAATGTTACCGAAGCGCGGGGACTTACGATGCACTCGTTGTTGAAGTCCCAATAGGACAAGCGCACACCTGCATTGAAATTAAAGAGACCAAAATCGGTGCGCAGTCGGTATGTGTCTTGCAGGTAGGCCGACAGACGGTTGCTTGGCAAGCGATTTTCTGATACGATATTGTATATCATGTGTATATCGTCGCCAACATAGGGCAGTGTATAACCTACCGAGTCGCGCATTTCCCATTCGCGCAGGTAGTCGTATATCTGTTCGCGATTGTATGTCACACCCCAGCGAATATCGTTGCCGACTATGCGGTGAGCACCTTTAAGCGAAACGGATACTACCGAAGCCTTCAGGCGGTTGCGGGCATGTTCGTGGTATGTACCTACGCCCAAGTCACCCTTGGCGGGTGCATTCTCCGATGTATTGTCGCTATTGGCCAACTCGTCGAGCCAATATTGTCCTGAAATATCGTAAGAAACAAACTCGTTGGAGCTGAAGGCTGAGAATTGAAGCGAAATTTCGTTATCCTTGGCAGGTCGATAATTGGCTGATACCGAGCCGAAATAAGTCTCGAATACGTCGCGCTCCATGCCGTCAAAGTATACAGTAAAGCTCTTTGTGTCGTATGCTGTACCAAATGATGTGCTTCGCTCGAATGGGGTGAATTGGTAGTTGTTGACAGCGATATTACCCAGCAATGCCACCTCAAACTTATCGTTAAACTTATATGTCATATAAGTCTGATAATCGAAATAAGAGGGATTATATTCACCCTTCACATCAAGCGAACTGAGTAGCGTAGAGTTGGTATGGTAGCGAGCACCATGCAATTGTGTAAACTTGCCAGTGCTGTGTCCTACCGATGCTGTAGCGCCAAGGAAGCTACCCGATAGTGATACTTCGAGAGCCTCGGGACGCTTGTACTGAATGTCGAGTACCGACGACATTTTGTCGCCATATTCGGCCGAAAAGCCGCCCGATGAGAATGAGATAGACGATACCAAGTCGGGGTTGATGACACTCATACCCTCTTGTTGACCCGAGCGGACGAGTAGCGGACGATATATCTCTATGCCATTGATATACACAATATTCTCGTCGAAGTTACCTCCGCGTACCGAGTATTGTGAACTCAACTCATTGTTTGAGTTGACACCGGCAAATGTAGCCAGCATACCTTCAATACCTCCCGATGTATTGGGCATAAGTTGCATGTCGGATGCTTTGATTTTCTGCATCGTACCTTGCTGCTTTTGGAACTCTGTCACAACCACTTCGTCGAGGTTGATGCTCTTCTTCTGTAGTTGTACATTGAGTTTAACTTCGCCTTTAGGATTCTTGAGTACATGCTCTTCATTCTTGTATCCCAGACACGAGAAAACAACCACAACCGAGTCGGCTGAGTTGATTTTGAGTTCATATTTTCCTTCAAGGTTGGTTGTTGTGCCCGTGGTAGTACCGGCAATGCGCACCAAGGCAAGTTCAATGGGCTGGTTGTCGGCATCAATAACGCTACCCCTCAGTTGCACAATGTTCTGTGCCAACAGTGGTAATGATGCCCATAGGAACGAAATAAATAATATAATGCGATATCGAAAGTTCATAAATCGTAGGTCATAATGTGGTGCTGTGTGCACACACGCTATAACATTAACGGCAAAAAATGATTTTGCGTATATTTATAGGTGAAAAAATATGCCCGTAAGTCAAAATAGTTGTATATTTGCATATATCAAAACAGTAAAGAAGATGCAAAACTTTCATGAATTGTTGCTGACACGTCGCAGCATACGCAAATATACCGATGAGCCTATCTCGGGCGAAGATGTAAAGACCATACTCGAAGCCGGACTGATGGCTCCGTCGTCTAAGCGAAAAATGCCTTGGCACTTTATTGTTGTCGAGGATAAAGCTATGTTGGCTCAATTGTCGCAGTGTCGCGATGCCGGTGCTGGTCCTATAGCCAATGCTGCTCTGGCTATTATTGTTACAGTGGATATGACAGTGAGCGAAGCATGGGTTGAGGATGGCTCAATTGCAGCCGTATTGATGCAGTTGCAAGCGCACGACTTGGGCTTGGGAAGTTGCTGGATACAGTTGCGCAATCGTTCGTTGGGCGATGAAGCTACCGAGGATCTTGTTCGTGAAATGCTCGAAATACCCGACAATATGGCTATACTGTGCGCTGTGACAATAGGTCACAAAGACGAGGTGCGCAAACCCTTTGATGAAGAGAAAATGTTGTGGGAGAAAGTCCACATTGCCAAGTGGTAAGTGAGTAATGACGTCGCTGGGAGAAAGAATAGTTTTTGTGGGAGCCGGCAATATGGCTACACAGTTGGCTCTTGCTTTATCGAATAAAGGGTGCAGGGTACTACAAGTATATAGTCGTACTATCGATTCGGCACAGCAGTTGGCAGGTCGTGTCGGCAATAATACATTGTATACCAATCGTATTGCCGATATAGTGACCGATGCCGACCTTTATATATTCTCGTTGAGTGATAATGCCCTACCCGATGTCATTGAGCAAATGCAACCCAATGATGCGTTGTGGGTACACACTGCCGGTAGCATGCCTATGGATGTGTTTGCAGCTAAATGCGCGCGTTATGGTGTGTTGTATCCGATGCAGACGGTTAACAAAGACCGTGTTATAGACTGGAGTGATGTACCGGTATTTGTTGAGGCATCGAACGAGACCGACACACAATATCTTGTGCAGTTGTCGCAGCGACTATCGAAGAATGTAAGCCGTAGTAACTCGCAACAACGCCAATCATTGCATCTCGCGGCGGTATTTGCTTGTAACTTCACCAATCATATGTATGCTATTGCCGAAAAGTTGTTGCATGAGCAGGGGCTTGAATTTGACGTTATGAAGTACTTGATAAGAGAGACCGAGCATAAAGCCGAGTCAATCTCTCCTATCGACGGACAAACAGGTCCGGCTGTACGCAATGATGTAAATGTAATGAACAAGCATCTTGCACTATTGGGTAATACTCCCGAAGGTGAATTGTATCGACTCATAAGCAAGAATATTATGCAGTACAAACCCAAGCAATGATACTATTATGAGTAAGACTAATTATAACCTTTCGCTGATAAAGGCCTTCGTGTTTGATGTTGATGGTGTATTGTCGCCTTCAACCGTCCCTGTGTATAGTAATGGCGAGCCTTGTCGTATGATGAATGTGAAGGATGGTTATGCCCTACAGTTGGCAATCAAGTTGGGCTATAAAATAGCTATTATAACAGGTGCAAAATCAGACCTTATAAAAGTTCGTTACAACGCATTGGGGGTAAAAGATGTCTTTATCGGTGTGGAGAATAAAATTGTTGTCTACAATCAATGGGTGGCGGAGAATAACCTTGCACAAGAATCGGTTGCCTATATAGGTGACGATATACCCGATTATGAGGTGATGCAAACAACCGGTTTTGCTTGTTGTCCTACCGATGCTGCTATCGATATACAACACATTGCCCGCTATATATCGCCATACAAAGGTGGCGAGGGTTGTGTGCGTGATGTAATTGAACAGACCCTCAGAGCGCAAGGCGCTTGGATGATGAATGAACATGCTTATAAATGGTAATAAGAAAGATATGTTGGAAAACTTATTGAAATATAATATTCTACTTGCGAGTAATTCACCCCGCCGTAGAGAGTTGTTGGGTGGATTGGGCATATCGTATCGGGTAGTCTCATTGCCTGAGATTGACGAGTCGTATCCATCTACCTTACAAGGCTGTGAGATACCCTCTTATATTGCACAAAAAAAGGCCGATGCATATCGCAGTATGATGACACAAGATACTATGCTCATTACCGCCGATACAATTGTGTGGCTGGATGGTAAGGTGTATGGAAAACCTGTTGATGAGGAGAATGCTCGCCAAATGTTGCGAGAACTTTCGGGACGTACTCACACCGTAATAACCGGAGTAGCCATTACCACAAGTGACCGACAAAAGGTATTTGCAGTTGAATCGAAGGTGACATTTGCCGCAATAACTGATGAAGAAATAGATTATTATGTGACCCAATACAAGCCCCTTGACAAGGCCGGTGCTTATGGTATACAAGAATGGATTGGTTATATTGGTGTTACAGGACTCGAAGGCAGCTATTTCAATGTAATGGGCCTGCCTATACAACGACTCTATAATGAATTGAAAACCTTTTAAATAACCTATTATGAGAATAAATAAATACTTATTAATAATTTTAACCCTCAGCTTTATTTGTATGAGTTGTGAAATGAAAAAGAATACTGCCAATAAGCAGTTATCGAATGTAAATGTCAAGATTGAGACAACAATGGGTAATATCGTTGTAAAACTGTATGACGAGACACCCGCACACCGTGACAATTTTGTAAAATTGGTAAAAGAAGGATACTATGACGGTACGCTCTTCCACCGTATTATCAAGGATTTCATGATACAAGGTGGAGATGGTGACTCTCGCACTGCCAAGCCCGGTCAACAATTGGGTATGGGTGATCCAGGATATAAAGTGCCTGCCGAGTTTGTTTATCCCAAATATTTCCACAAAAAAGGTGCATTAGCAGCGGCACGTCAAGGTGACGAAGTAAATCCTGAAAAAGCATCATCGGGTTCACAATTTTATATCGTAACAGGAACAGTATTTCCCGAAGGTCGTCTTAAGGAACTGACCCGCCAAATGCAAATGCAACGTGAGCATAATATATTCAATGCATTGGCTTCTGCACGTCGTAGTGAAATTATGGACTTACGTCGCAATCGCGACCAAGCCGGATTGATGGCTTTGCAAGAACAGCTCATAGCCGAAGCAAAGCAACAAGCAGCTTCACTCGCCCCTATTACCTTCACACCCGAACAAATTGAAGCCTATACAACAATTGGTGGTGCTCCTCACCTCGATGGTGAATACACCGTATTCGGTGAAGTTGTAGAAGGCATGGATGTTGTCGAGAAATTGGAAAAAGTAAAGACCGGAGCTGCCGACCGTCCTGTTGAGGATGTAAAAGTAATATCGATGAAGATTGTCGAATAATGATAAATGTAACAAGATATACACTATCCAATGGTCTGCGAGTATTGTATCATTACGATGCTAATACTCGCATGACTGCTTTAAATGTGTTGTATGACGTAGGCTCGAAAGACGACCTGCCACATCGCACGGGATTTGCGCATCTGTTCGAGCACTTGATGTTTGGAGGGTCGGAAAACATACCTGATTTCGACACACCGTTGCAACTTACAGGTGGTGAAAATAATGCGTGGACAAGTAGTGATATAACCAATTATTATACCATTGCTCCCACTCACAATATAGAGACTGCATTCTGGTTAGAGTCAGATCGTATGTTGCGACTGGCTTTTACCGAACAGAGCCTTGAGGTGCAACGGCATGTTGTTATAGAGGAATTTAAGCAACGTAATCTCAACCAACCCTACGGCGATATATCACAGCTGATACGCTCTGTCGCTTTTACTACCCACCCCTATCGTTGGCCCGTTATAGGTCGTCAAATAGAGGATATTGAGACAGCTACGCTGGAGGAAGTAAAGGAGTTCTTTTATGCACATTACGCACCCAATAATGCTATTCTGTGTGTATCGGGCAGTATATCTTTTGAAGAGACTGTGCGATTGTGTGAGAAGTGGTTCTCTCCCATTCCTCGTCGTGAAATAGCGCCTCGCAACTTACCTGTTGAGCCTAAGCAGGCAGCGCCACGACATATGACTGTAGAACGTGATGTTCCGCTCGATGCCATTGTAAAGGTGTATCACATGTGTGCTCGCAATGGTGCTCAGTATCATGCTTGTGACTTATTGTCCGATGTATTGGGAACAGGTGCTTCTTCGCGCTTGTACAAAGAACTTGTGCAGGAAAAACAACTCTTTAATAGTATTGATGCTTCGATAAGTGGTGAGATTGAGTGTGGCTTGCTTATCATTAACGGACGGCTCAACAAAGGAGTGACTATGGAGGCCGGTGAAGCAGCTATACTTGAAGAGATAGAAAAACTGCAAAAGAATGGTGTGACGGAGCGCGAAATGAACAAAGTCGTCAATCGCTTCGAGGCAGAGCATTTGGTATCAAATCTTAACTATACCGATAAGGCCGCTAATCTTGCCTATCACGAGCTGATAGGTCGAGCCGAGGATATAAATACCGAAGTTGATAAGTATAAATCGCTAACGCCAAGCGATATACAAGATGTAGCTTGCCAAATATTGCGGGAGGATAATTGTTCGACACTATACTATAAATCTGTTACAAAACAGAAATAAAGACATCCTTGTCGCAAAGTTGCTAAATATTGTAAAATTAGTGTCGTTTTTTTATGAATTGACAAAATAATTTTATTACTTTGTAGGGCTTTATAGCCAAATATATACAATTTTTAAATAAAATAGTAATGGAAAACACCCATTTAGACCCTGCTGCGCAAAGTGGCACTGCTTGCCCCCAAGAACAGGAGCAAACTATCGTTGTTGAAACAACAGTAACCGAAACACCTCAATTGAGTAGAGCCGAGATTGTAGAGCGCGTGCGCCAAATCGTGGAAGCTCCTATTAATGAGGTTAAAGATGAGGTTGAATACCTCAAACAAAATTATTATAAGGTAAAACGTGCCGAGGTTGAGGCTGCTTATAAAGAACATATTGAGAGTGGTAAGCCCGAGGCCGAGTTTGTACCTCAACATGATGATCTGGAAGAGCCTCTTAAGGAACTTCTTGCATCATTCAAGGAGCGCAAGGCTCAATATTTGCAAGCCCTTGAAAAAGAACGTGAAGAAAATCTTGCACGTAAAAATGCCCTACTCGATGAGTTGAAAGCTATAATAGATACTCCTGACGAAGTGGGTAAGCAATACCAACGTGTATAACAAATACAACAAGAGTTTAAGGCCATTACCGATGTGCCGGCACAAGCTGTAACCGACTTGTGGAAAACATATCAAAACTATACCGAGCAGTTCTATGATTTGCTAAAGATAAATAAAGAACTGCGTGACTATGACTTCAAGAAAAACTTGGAGCAAAAAGAGGCTTTGTGCAAGAGTGCCGAGCAATTGGCAGAGATGGAGGATGTCGTGTCGGCATTCAAACAATTGCAAACCCTCCACAATGAGTGGCGCGAAATAGGTCCTGTTGCCAAGGAGTTGCGTGATGAGATTTGGAACCGTTTCAAGGATGCTTCGACTGTAATCAATAAACGTCATCAGACCTATTTTGAAAGTCGCAAAGAGGCTGAGACCCAAAATGAAACTGCCAAAATAGCCTTGTGTGAGGAGATTGAACAAATTATAGCCACATTGGCTGAGGTTGACAGCTATACAGCATGGGACGAAAAGACTCAAGCCATATTGTCAATGCAAGAACGTTGGAAAGCTATCGGTTTTGCCTCGCGTAAAAATAATACCATCTTGTTTGAGCGTTTCCGTCAAAGTTGTGACACTTTCTTTGCAGCAAAGGCCGAATATTTCAAAAAGGCTAAAGAGAGCCTTAATGCCAACTTGGACAAAAAACGTGCCTTGTGTGAAAAGGCTGAGGCCTTGAAAGATAGCACCGACTGGAAGGCGACCACTGATGCACTTGTAGCATTGCAAAAGGAGTGGAAACAAATAGGTCCTGTTGCCAAGAAACACTCTGATATTGTATGGAAAAGATTCAATGAGGCATGTGATTATTTCTTTGAGCAAAAGAAAAAGGCTTTGTCGTCAAATCGTGAAATTGAAAACGAGAACTTGAAAGCCAAACTTCAAGTTATAGAGGCTCTCAAGGCTATAGACGACAAGGTTGATGACGATACTGCACGTGCTCAATTGAAAGAGGCTACTGCACAATGGAACAGCATAGGTCATGTACCCTTCCGTGAGAAAGATAAATTGTATAAAGAGTACAAGAAGACGATAGATGCACTTTACAGTCGCTTCAATAGCAATCGTAATCGCAGTCGTATGGCCAATTTTAGTAACTCTATTCAACAACTTGGTGAGGGTAATACCGACAAGTTGTATCGTGAGCGAGAGAAGTTGGCTCGTAGCTATGAGATGAAGAAAAACGAAATACAGACATACGAAAATAATAAAGGGTTCTTGTCGTTGTCGTCATCTCGCGCCGAGAGTTTGGTTCATGAACTCGACCGTAAAATCAAAAAATTACACGAGGATATGGAGCTCATTGCACAAAAGATTGAGCTTATAGACCAAAAATTGCAATAATAATTACTCAATAGCAATAGTATACAAGTCACACGACTTGTATACTATTTGATTTATAATCCTGCCCTATGATATTGTTAATCACTACAATATTGTAGAATAATATTTTGTAACATGGCCACGAGAGGTAAGTATGGCAAGTATTTGAGAAGTCTGATTGTAGCCGGCGACTACGTTTGTATAAATGTAGCCTATTTGGTAGCATGTGCTATATTCAACTTCTATCCCGACTTTTTCAACTATTTGGTATGGGCATTTATCAATATATCATATATTCCTGTATCATCGATATTCTCCGATACGCATAATCAACGTATTATATATGCCAATCATATAGTATTCAAGGCATTAGAGAGTACGGTTGCTCATGCCATAATGTTTGTGGCGCTACTATTCTTCTCGAATAATATTGACAAAATATGGGTTAAGCAAATCGCTACGATTTACCTTATTATGGTAGTTATCATGCCTATATGGTGGATAGTAGCACGCAAGGTGTTGAAGTTTTATCGAAGCAAAGGCTATAACTTCCGTAAGGTTATCATTGTCGGTTACGGACGTACTGGTAAATTGTTGGAAAAAGAGTTGCAGTCGGATGCCGGATATGGTTATAAAATCATGGGCGTGTTTGATGACAGCCCTACGGTAGCCAAGAATACACCTCATTACAAAGGTACAACATCTGATGCCGAAGCATTTGCATTGGAAAATTATATCGACGAGATATATTGTGCCCTACCTACAACGGCTGAGGAGAAGATCATGACACTGACTCGATTTGCCGAGAAGAATGTCATTCGCTTTTTCATCATACCCAGTATGACACCCTATTTGCATCGTCGTCTGCACTACGATAGCTTGGGTAGTGTGCCTATATTGAGTATTCGTCCCGAGCCGTTAGAGAATCCATTAAATGCTGCACTGAAGAGAGTCTTCGATATTCTTTTCTCGGGTTTATTCTTGCTTTTCTTCCCCCTTATTCTCATCCCTGTAGCCATAGCTGTAAAAATATCTTCCCCCGGGCCGGTATTTTTCAAGCAGAAGCGTACCGGATTGCGTGGCAAGGATTTCTATTGCTATAAGTTCCGTACCATGCGTGTCAATGATGACAGCGACCGACAACAAGCAACAAAAGACGACCCGCGAAAAACTAAGGTGGGCGATTTCTTGCGTAGAACAAGTATTGACGAGTTGCCCCAATTTTGGAATGTATTTAAGGGCGATATGTCGGTGGTAGGCCCTCGTCCGCACATGATTAAGCACACCGAGGATTACTCAAAACTCATAGATAGCTATATGTTGCGCCACTTGGTTAAACCCGGTATTACAGGCTGGGCGCAAGTAAATGGATATCGAGGCGAAACAAAGGAGCTGTGGCAAATGGCCAAACGTGTTCAATATGACGTATGGTACATTGAAAATTGGGACTTTTTCCTTGACTTGAAAATTATCTATCTAACTATTGCTAATGCCTTGCGTGGAGAGAAAAATGCTTATTGATTTCTTCTCTTCTCAACCTCTCCCTTCAGTCGTTCCCACTCCTCACCTGTAAGGGTGCGATATGAGAGTATGTGCCATGTAACACCCGATGCGATAAGTAGTAATAAGGTCGTAATCCACCATTTACTCACTATTACACAAGAGATGATGATGGTTATCCACAATGTCGATATTGCAATAATCTTGGCATGCAATGGAATTGCACGATATACCTTATAGGTGGTAACAATGCTGTTGAACAGGCGTATAGACATGGCTCGTTCATATAGCGTGCGCGAGCCTCTAAATAAGCAATAAGCTGCCAGCAACCATAGTGGTGTTGTAGGTAATATAGGTAGGAATAGACCTAATGCACCGAGGATGAAGGCCAATATTCCTATTACGTTCCACACTATCTTCATAAACTTGTATTATTGCACGCGGTATTCATTTGTTAATCGGAAACCTCGTAGTAGCTCTTCGGCAGTAAGGCGTTTTTTACCGGCGAGTTGCAGAGATACAAGTTGCAGATAACCATCGCTACATGCAACCTCAATTGTTTTCTTACCATCGGTCATGATAGTACCGGGTGTGAAGTTATGGTTGCAAATATGTCGTGTCGCTTCAAATACCTTTACACCTATAGCCTCCCCCTCGGGTGATACAAATTCGCACCAAGCAGCCGGATATGGCGATAATCCTCTTACCTGATTGTATAACTCCTCCACTGTGCGAGAGAAGTCAAGGTGGCATGTATCTTTAAATATCTTAGGCGCGGGACGCAAAGGCTCGTCGGTCATCAACTCTTCTTGAGGTATAGCTACTACCCTGTCGGCAATAATATTATCGACCGTTTCGCATACCATTTCAGCTCCCATTGTCATGAGTTTGTCGTGTATGATACCCACATTGTCGGTATCGGCAATCTCGATGCTGCGACGTTGTATTACACGACCTGTATCTATCTCGTGAGTAAGGAAGAATGTGGTTATACCGGTCTCTTTATCACCATTCATAATGGCCCAATTGAGAGGCGCAGCGCCTCGGTATTGTGGCAATAATGATGCGTGAAGATTGAATGTGCCCATGGGTGGCATATCCCACACAACCTGTGGCAACATGCGAAATGCTACAACAATCTGCAAGTGTGCTTGGTAGCTACGCAATTCTTCAATAAAGGCTTCGTCTTTGAGTCGTTCGGGTTGCAAGATGGGTAATCCTACCGACAGCGCATACTGCTTCACCGGCGAAAATTGTATTTTATGACCACGTCCGGCAGGTTTGTCGGGCATGGTTACAACTGCTACAACGTTATATCCGTTCTCTACAAGTAGTCGCAAGGTCTCCACGGCAAAGTCGGGAGTACCCATATATACTATACGAAGTTCTTCTTTTGTCATATTGTACCTTAAAATTAATCTTGTGAATAGTGTACCAACACTCGACGATATGAGTTGAATATCTTCGATTTAGATACAAATCCTACATATTTACCATCTTCGTCTACAACCGGTAAGTTCCAAGCGTTTGTGTCATCAAATGTTTTCATTACTGTCTCCATATTCATGCCTATTACAATGCGAGCCATAGGCATAGACATAAATTTGTTGACAAACATGCGATCATACAATGCCGGACGGAACATGATGTTGCGTATATCATCGAGCAGGACCATGCCCAAAAGACGATTGTTGTCATCGGTAACAGGGAATATATTACGGTGCGATTTTGATATTACTTTTACCATATCGCCCAATGACATCTCGGGGTGAACCACCAAGAAGTCTTTCTCTATGACACTATCCATCTTCAACAGGGTAAGTACTGCCTTATCCTTACCGTGTGTGAGCAACTCGCCTTTCTTGGCCAAACGCATGGTGTAGATACTATGCTTCTCAAATATGCGTATGGTAGCGTATGCTACAGTCGATGTAATCATTAGTGGCAAGAAGAGTGCGTAGCTACCGGTAAGCTCGACCGTGAGGAAGATGCCCATAAGTGGCGCATGCATTACGCCCGACATAACACCGGCCATACCCATCAAGGCAAAGTTCTTGTTGGATAAATCGGGTGTAAAATCGAGCAGGTTGGTTGTATAGGCAAATAAGAATCCGGCAAAGCAACCCACATACAAACTGGGCGCAAATGTACCACCCACACCACCGGCTCCGTTTGTAGCGGCTGTCGCAAATATCTTGGTGAGTACGATTAATGCCGTAAAGACAATCATTGCCCATATTTCGTCACTCCACGCATATAGCAAAGAGCCTCTCATAAGACCGTCGGTATTGCCGGCAAGTAGTTTTAATATGGAGTCGTAACCCTCACCATACAACGGAGGTAATAGGAAAATGCACAGACCTAACAGTATCGAACCAAATGCAAATTTGCGCCAGGGATTGCCCAATCGTGCAAATATACCTTCTATCCAATACATAACGCGGGTAAAATAGAGCGAAACAAATCCGCAGAAAATACCTAATAATATAACATAGGGAATACGCTCTATACTGAATATCTCGGTCTGCTCAAACATAAATTCGGCCTCTGTTCCATGATATAGGTATGATACCGTAACAGCGGTGATAGAAGAAATGAGCAAAGGCAATACCGATGTGGCGGTAAGGTCGACCATGAGTACCTCGATAGTAAACAGAATACCGGCAATGGGCGCCTTGAATATACCTGCAATAGCCGATGCTGCACCGCAACCCATCATCAGCATCAATACGTTGGGTGGCATGCGGAAGAGGCGACCTATATTAGAGCCAATAGCAGCTCCTGTGAATACGATAGGAGCCTCGGCTCCTACCGAGCCACCAAAGCCAATGGTAACAGAACTTGCCAATACCGAGGTGTACATGTTGTGTGGCTTTACACGACTTTTACGTTGAGAAAACGCTTGTAGAATGCGTGTAACACCATGCGAGATATCATCTTTTACCACATATCGCACAAATAGTCCTACCAAGAACACACCGACGATAGGATATACAAAATACAGTCCGTTGAGACCCTCGTTCATCATGTGTGATGTGAGCAAGTGTTGTATGGCATGTATGAGCCACTTGAGTATAACGGCGGTAAGTCCGGTAAATAGTCCTACCGCAAAGCTCATGATAAGAGTGAATGTACGTATACTGATGTGCGACTCTCTCCATAGGAGAAATCGCATGAATAACTCTTTATATCTCTTTTTTATTGTACTTAACATAGTAATAGAATTACATACCTTTGCCTGTCACGACAGTTAGTACAGTGTGAATAATTATTTTAAGGTCTACCAGCATCGACATGTTTTCGAGATAAACGATATCATATTGCAGGCGCTCAATCATTTCATCTACACTCTGTGCATAGCCATATTTTACCATACCCCATGAAGTGAGTCCGGGTCGTATCTGGTACATGAGTGCATAGTAAGGGGCTTTTTCGATAATTTGTTTGATGTAAAATTCGCGTTCGGGTCGAGGTCCTACCAGCGACATATCACCTTTTAAGATGTTCCAGAATTGAGGCAGTTCGTCAATGCGGTATTTGCGCATAAACTTGCCTATCGGTGTTATTCTATCGTCGTCGGAGCTTGACAGACGGGGTGTACCATCACTCTCGGCATTGGTATACATTGTGCGCAATTTGTATATATAGAATGGCTTGTGATGATAGCCTATTCGCTCTTGGCGGTAGAATACCGGACCTTTTGAGTCGCGCTTGATAAGTACAGCAAAGACTGCAATAATAGGAGCTATGATGACAAGTGCTATGGCCGAAACAATAATGTCGACCAGTCGCTTCATGTTGCGACCACCTGCCGATATGGCACAAGTGCTCACATCAACAAGAGGCTGTCCGTAGATATTTGACAGCTTGACACGGCCTATAAGGTTGTGGAATACAGTACTCTGCATTTTTATAGGACGGTCTAAGGGGTATAGCTCGTTGATAACGGCATTAAGCCGTATTTGACGGTTGTCGTCTATGGCAACAATGATATATTTGATGTTGAGCTTGTTGCACAATGTAGCAAGGTCGTTGTTGGGATATATGGTATAAGGTAATTCTTTGGCGGTACTACCCTCGCCTATGTCTACATATCCCACGACATTATATCCTAACGACTTGGTGCGCTCGTTCAACTCCTTGGTCAATTTCAATGCTTGTTTGCCGCAACCTATTACCAATGTATTGAAGTACCACTCACGATTGTGTATTTTGTGAGTCGCATGCGTGGTTATAGTCAATCGCAATGAATATATACATATAAATTGTAAGGCAAAGAGTATAAATATCAATTCATAGTTGTCGGTGCGCAGAGGGAGAATATCGTTGATAAGGGCTGTAAAGAAGAGTATCAACGTATTGATGAGTACCGAAGATACCGTAGTGAATAACTCTTGCAAGCGTGATTTGAAAAAAGTTATATTGTAGTAGCCCGATAGGTAATATACCATCATCATGATGAGTGGCATAAATAGCTGTCCTATCAATACATTCTTTGACAAGAGGAAGTTATCCAGCTCAACATAGCCCGATGCTACAACCGGCATGTAAAAGCGTACAATATTGAATAGCAACCATGCAATGTTCGACATTACATAGTCACATATAACATACTTGGCTGTTTGTCTTTTTACACCTATCATTCGCGTATAACTTTCACTAATCCGCCTTTGCCGAGTTTAATGATACCGGATGCTTGTGCTGCGTCTGTTTCGTCTTGGCGAGCCTCTACTATATAATCGACAGCTTGCTTTATTTCGTCGGAAATTTCGGCAAACAGTGCCGGAGATGGCTCACCACTAACATTGGCCGATGTTGAGACTATTGCTTTGCGAAAACGACGGCATAGTGCTTGTGAGAAAGATTCTTGTGTGACACGTATGCCCACAGTGCCATCCTCACCCATTAATTCGGGAGCCAAATTGCGCGCTCCTGAATAGATAATCGTGAGGGGCTTGTCGGATAGGTCTACGAGGTCGTATGCGATGTCGGGAATTTCTTCTACATAGAAGTCAACCTTGGTCATTGAGTCGGTAAGTACTATTAAAGCCTTATTGTCGGCTCGGCGTTTTATTTCATATACCCGCTTTACTGCAGCAGAATTGGTTGCATCGCAACCTATACCCCAAATGGTATCGGTAGGATACAATATTACACCGCCTCGATTCAGCACTTCGCAGGCAGTTGCTATATCATCTTGTATGCTTTTCATATATTATAGTTTGCTATCAAAGCTATTTGCAAAAATAATCAATAACAACTCTATGACAAAATATAACTACTACTTTTTTATCTTGTCATAGGTAAGCCATTATTTTACAAAAGAATATCAGCTGTATCAGTACTTGTTGATATGGTGACAGTTGAATGCTTGTTCGTCTATAACGGTGTCATTGGGTACTGTAACCTCGGTAAGACGGGGACATTTGTTGAAAGCTCGCCACTTAATCTCTTTTACCGAGCGAGGTATTGTGATACTCTCAAGTGATGTACACTCTTCAAATGCTTGCTCGTCAATAAGTTCTACGGTTTCGCCCATGTCAACCCTCTTAAGGTTTATACACTCACTAAAGGCTTTTCTGCCTATTACTTCTACCCCATTACATATTTTTACTTCCTCCAATTTCTTGCAATTCCAAAATGCAATTTCGCTTATTCTTTTTAGTGTACCGGGGATGACAATCGACTGCAAGTGGGTGTGAGCAAAGGCTCGATAACCTATCTCTTTTACATTTTCATGAATAGTTATGTGTGAAAATCCTGTAGCATTAAAGGTCCACTCCTCTATTTTAGTAACACCTTTAGGAATAATAAATGACTTTAATTCCCAGCACAAGCAGAAAGCATAAGAACCTATCGAAGTAACGCTGTCGGGTAGCTTGATGTGAGCCAGATTGGTGCATTGTCCAAAGGTGTAGAATCCAACCCTTTGCAAGTTGTCACCTACTACCACTTCTTGCAGATTTTTACATCGGCAGAAGGCATGGTCGCATATTTCTATCAAAGAGTCGGGTAAAGTAATTGAGATAAGGTCATTGTTGTCGAAAAATGCTTTCTCTCCAATACGGGTGAGATTACCCTCAAACTCTACACAACCACAACCGTCGACATAATTGTGTGACAAAATAGGTGCATCGAAGCAGTCGTCATTGAAGTTGATTGCTGCAGTAGATTGATATTTAAGAACAGAATTTTCCATACTATAAACGGATTAAGAAATTAAGGTTTTTCAGACATCCAAATTTAAAACTTTTTACGCAAATATGCAAGTGTTGAAGTTGTGAAATATGATAAATAGTATTTTTATAAAATCTTGCAGATGGTTTAAAAAAAAGCTATCTTCGCAGAATAATCAAAGTATAAGTTATGTTTTGGTTTGGAAAGAAAACGCAGGAGATACAACGCCCCTATCATATAGGCTTGGCGTTGGGTGGTGGCGGAGCACGCGGTTTTGCACATGTAGGTGTGCTGCGTGCGCTTGAGCAGTATGGTATAAAACCTGATGTAATATCAGGTACAAGTGCAGGCTCGATAATTGCGGCGCTGTATGCCGATGGATATGCACCGCAACACATCATACGATTGTTTAGCGAGGTAAATGTTAAAGAGCTTGTTGATGTGACTATGCCACGTGAAAGCTTGCTTAAACTTGACAAGTTTGTGAACTTTATTGACAAGAGATTACACTCAAAGCGCATCGAGGAGCTGAAAATTCCCACTTATATTGTGGCAACAGACTTCGACCATGGTAAGAGTGTAGCCTTTGATAAGGGTGACTTGGCTATACGCATTGCGGCGTCATGTTCTATCCCTATTGTTTTCCCGCCTGTTGTAATCGATGGAGTGCACTATGTCGACGGAGGTGTTATGTGCAACCTGCCGGCTACTCCTATTCGCGAGCTGTGCGATGTGTTGATAGCTGTTAATGTATCGCCTATGGGCAGTGATCAATATGAGCACAATCTGTTGTCTATTGCTCATAGGGCTTACAATTTCTTGTCGTCGGGTAATGTCTTTCCGGATATGGCCAAATGTGATATTTTGATAGAGAGTGAAGATGTAAGTAATTATAATGTGTTTGATATTAATGAGCAGGAAAAGATAGAATCTATTGGATATCAAGCAGCTATAGAGGTCTTGAGAAATCTTCCCGAAGAGAAAAAGAAACAGTTAAGCATACGATAATAATATGAAAGAAAAAATAGTTATATATCAGGTACTTCCGCGATTGTTCTCTAACACTTGTGAGCATTGTATACCATTTGGTTCTATCGAGCAGAATGGTGTGGGTAAGCTCAACCACTTTACGCCTCAGGTGTTGAGTGAGATTAAATCGCTGGGTATAACACACATCTGGTATACTGGAGTAATAGAACATGCTACTCAGACCAATTATAGCGAATATGGTATTCGTCCCAATAATCCCTATGTAGTAAAAGGTAAAGCCGGTTCGCCTTATGCCATTAGTGACTATTACGATATAGCACCCGACTTGGCCGAAGATGTACCTAATCGCATGCAAGAGTATGAAGCGCTTGTGTCGCGCACACACGATGCCGGTATGAAGGTTATAATGGACTTTGTGCCCAATCATGTGGCTCGTGAATACTACTCCGATGCTATGCCCGATACAGCAGAACAGCTGGGTGCGCGTGACGATAAGGAGAAGCAGTTCGACCCGCAAAATAACTTCTATTATATACCGCGACAACGCTTTTCGCCTCGTTTCTTTATCGGACAAAATACAACGAATGAGTATAATGAATTTCCTGCTCGGGCTACCGGAAATGACCGTTTTGATGCTTATCCCGAGAATCATGACTGGTATGAAACGGTAAAACTCAATTATGGCGTTGACTATCTTGACTGGCGCAAACAACACTTCTTTCCTATACCCAACACATGGTACAAGATGCGCGATATATTGTTGTTCTGGTGTAGTAAAGGAGTAGATGGATTTAGGTGCGATATGGTGCATATGGTTCCGGTGGAATTTTGGCATTGGGCTATAGCGCAAATTAAACGAGAGTACCCCCATATTATATTTATTGCCGAGATATACGACCCCTCGTTGTATCGCTCGTACATTGAGTACGGACAGTTTGATTATCTCTATGACAAGGTAGGCTTGTATGACAAGTTGCGTGAGATAGAGTGCTATGATGTATCGGCGGCACAACTCTCCTATTGTTGGCAATCGCTCGACGGACTTTCGGGCAATATGCTCAATTTCCTTGAAAATCATGATGAACAGCGTTACGCTTCACTACAATATGCCGGTGAGGCTTCGAGTGTGTTGCCGTCGCTTGTTGTATCGGCAACGATGAGTACAGCTCCCATGATGATATATTTTGGTCAAGAGCTTGGAGAACGTGCACTTGATGCCGAAGGATTCAGTGGACGCGATGGTCGCACAACAATATTCGATTACTGGAGTGTACCCACTGTGCGAGCTTGGTATAATAATGGTAAATGCAATACCGAAAACCTTACCCCCGAGCAGTGTTCATTGCGAGAGATGTACAAGCAGATACTTACCTTGTGCAATACCGAACAGGCTATTGCGAAAGGCAACTTCTTTGACTTGATGTACGTCAATTTCGACAATGGAGAGTTTGACCCACATCGTCACTACGCATATCTGCGCTATACCAATGACGAAATATTGCTTATAGCAGTTAACTTTGGTACACAAAGTCGCGATATTGCCATTAACATACCGCAATTGTCCCTTGATATGATGGGTGTCGACTCGGCAGCGTACGAAGCTACTGAATTGCTGAGTGGTGCAAAAGCATCAAAGTACCTGCATAGGGCCATACCTTTTACAACATCGGTTGATGCCAAGGGTGCTGTGATATGGAAAATTAAAAATCCGAAAAAAAACATTCAATAAGGAACAAAAAAGTCAACCAAATTGTGCGATTAAAACAAACATAGTTTTAACTTTGCAGAAAAATTTCAACAGCTACAATATCTTATAATATCTATGGAACAAACAACTCCTTTTAAGGTTTTCTCAGGTACAAATTCTCGCTATTTGGCAGAGAAAATTTGTAACAGTCTCGGTTGTGAATTGGGACAAATGAAAATTCAACACTTTGCAGATGGTGAGTTTGCAGTATCGTTCGAAGAGTCTATTCGTGGTGTAGAGGTATACCTTGTACAATCTACATTCCCCAGCTCCGACAACTTGATGGAACTTCTCCTTATGGTAGACGCTGCCAAGCGTGCTTCTGCTAAGACTATCAATGCCGTTATCCCCTATTTCGGTTGGGCACGTCAAGACCGTAAAGATAAACCCCGTGTATCAATCGGTGCCAAACTTATTGCCGATCTCTTGAGTGCTGCCGGTATCGACCGTCTTATTACTATGGACCTTCACGCCGACCAAATTCAAGGTTTCTTTGATGTTCCCGTAGACCACCTCTATGCTTCATCGGTATTTATTCCTTACATTGAGTCGCTTAAACTTGATAACATGGCTATTGCTACTCCCGACGTTGGTGGCTCGAAACGTGCAAGCACTTATGCCAAGTACTTGAATTGTCCTCTCGTATTGTGCGACAAGAAGCGCAATAAACCCAATGAGGTTGCTGAGATGACTGTTATTGGCGACGTAGAAGGTAAGGATGTAATACTTATTGACGATATGGTTGATACAGCCGGTACTATTACTAAGGCTGCCAACTTGATGATGAGTTGGGGTGCTAAGTCGGTACGTGCTATTGCCAGCCACGCTGTTATGAGCGATCCCGCTTCGCAACGTGTACAAGATTCGCAACTTACCGAGATGATATTTACCGATAGTATTCCTTATACCAAGGATTGTACCAAGGTACACATCTTGTCAATTGCCGACTTGTTTGCCGATACTATCCGTCGCGTTAATAGCAACAAGTCTATCTCTTCACAATATCTTCTGTAAGAAGAGATACATTGTGTAAATAATTATATCAACAACTCATATAGATACATCCTTTATAGTAGTGTCTGTGTGGGTTGTTTTTTCTAATAGCTATGAAAATCAATTAATTATACAGTTATGAAGTCATTAAAAAACACTCTTGCTATCGTATTGTCTCTGCTTCTATGCACACCGGTCTTTGCCCTGCGACCTCAGAGACTCGAACAACTTAAAGGTGATAGCCAATCAATTATTGAGAATGTTATAAAACGTAAAAGTGACTATCGTCGTGCACTGAAGGTTGAGAATACAACTCCTAATGCTCAAACATATGCATATACATGGGGTACTCTGGAGAATGAGGATGGTACGACTTGGTATTACACCCAATCATTTGAAGAGCGTGATTGGTACATAGGTTCGTCAGAGATTGTTATTTACAACAACAATTTTCAGGAGATGAGTAAACTCAATGTCGTTATTCCGCAAGATATGAATGTAAATGACATTGCTCCCGTATATTTCATTACATCACAATTCTTTGATACCGATGCAAGCAGTGTGGAGATTCCGGTATTTGTCCATGCCGTAGATAATGGTGCGCAGATAAATAAAGTGTATGTATATAATCTTAACGGTGAGAAGGTACAAGAGTATGACTCTCGCTCTATGATATACTTTACAGCAGCCAATGACTACCGTCGTGTATTGTTGGTAAATGAGATAAACGGTGATATGATAATAGACATCATGACTCCGGCTGAGGGTGATGGCGTGCCTACATCCGAACATCAATTTGTAATAGACCAAGACTTGCTCTACTATAGCAATGGTCCGGCACTCAGTTACTATTCACTCGAAGGCAATCCATATTATAGCATTGCACACTTTGAGAAGCCCTGTATGGATGGCATGGACCCCGAAACATTTGTTCCCACTCAAGCTCCCGATAACTATTTGGTTGTAAAAACATACGACCAAAAATTTGAGAGAGTCGATTCGCTGAAAGTCTCTTTAGATGCAACTGACGAAAATGCCACTTACGGTTTTGCTTCGTTGGGTATGTTGTCGTATAACGATGTAAGATTGGGTGAATTTACTAATGACAATCAACGCAACTACATCATTACCCACTACGAATATTTTGCACAGAGTGATGAATTTACATACCATTTCAAGGTATATGATCAAGAAGGAAATTATGTAAAGACTATTGTTGAAAACACCAATTCATGGTTTGGGTTGAGTAATGTTGAGGGTTGTGAAGAGCAAATGGCATTCTTGAAAATGACCGACGAAGGTCAGGTTATGGAAATGATTGATATTCCGTCGTGCAAGGTAGCTGCCGTATTTCCTGCTGTAGTAGATGGCTATCGTATCTCGACAACCCTCGACCGTTATCCCGTTGGTGACGATTATCAATATGTTATCGGTCTGAGCCAAGCCGAGACAGATGAGAATGGCGATGCTATTGCTCGCATTTGTTGGTACAATCGTGACTGTACAGTCGACCACTATGTAAAGTTCAATATAGGCAAGAATGCCGAGGGCTTTACACCTTATATTGCCAGCTATGTACTTGACCCCTACTTGTTCAATACCGACAGCAAGCGTGAATACTTCTACCTGGCAATGAATAAACGCACCGATGGTAGCGATGTGCTCGATAAGACACTATACCTCGCCGATGAAAATGGCAACGTACTGCGCACCATCAAACCCGAGGAGGGTAATGAGATTGAGTTCTCGAGTGGCGATATATTTGACTATCACACAGCCTACCCCAAGATGGTGTTGTCATTCTACAATGGTGAGAAGGATGCCTTTGAACTTCAATACTTCAATCTACCCTTCGACACCTTTACAAGTGGCGGTGATGGCTCGCAAGACAATCCTTATGTCATAACAACCCCCGGTGAGTTAGCTCAAATGCACAACTACGTCGATGCCAACTTTGTGCTTGGTAATGATATTGATATGAGCGAATATCCTCGCCCGTACATTGCTCCTGTTGAGTTTATGGGTACATTTGATGGTAATAATTACTTCATATCAAATATAGAGCTTAATAATGGCGGTATGTTTGATATATTGCATCATGGAACCGTAAAGAACCTACAGCTTCAATCGCCAATATTAAATATAGGCGATAACAATATCGACATGGGTATCATTGCCAATAGTTCGGTACAATCGACCATAGAGAATGTACACGTATATGATGCCAAAATTTATGGCAACGGCGATAACCGCAATTCTGTAGGTGGTATATTGGGTCAGGGTGAATATACCGAAATCAATGCTGTATCGATGTTGCGTGCCGAAGAGCTATATGAGATAAATAATTTTGGTGGTATTGTGGGCTTTATAAACAGTAGCAAAATAAATGCAGCTGTTGCATCGGGAAGAATGGATTATGCCAAGAACTTTGGTGGTATTGCTTCACATGTTTCTTGTAGCGAAATTCGCAATGCACACACTGATTTTGACCTTCTCTTCCCTCAAAAAGCAGGTGGTATTGTTGCTGTCTTAGATGGATCTATATTTAGTGCTACTATTGAGCATTGCTACTCAACAAGTTGTGCTATCGGCGAGCTTGAAGAAGATTCTCCTATGCACGATTTCAAGGATATTGTCCACACCAACATAGATGGTACAATAAACGGATGTGTCGGCAATGAAGAAATGGAAGGCAACCGAGCATTTTTCGAGAACCTTGGCTTTGCTTATGGCAATACACTCGATGCTCCTTGGGTGGGTGACGGTGTTCCTGTCCTTTACTTCGAAAACGAGCGCCATAGTACTCCTACTATCGAGGCTGTAGAGAGTGGAGTCGTATTCAATGGTGCAACCGTGTTTGTTGCTGATGCACACAATATATCATTGTACAACATGCAAGGTCAACTTGTTGTAACAACACAAGGTACAACACTTGATGTAAGCCATGTAGCCAATGGTATCTATGTAGTAACGGCTATCAGTATTCAAGGCGAACAACGTACCCGCAAAGTTGTAGTGCGATAAGAGAAAAATCATAGATAAACTTAAAATCCGGTCACATACATAGGCATGTGACCGGATTTTTTTGCTACTTTTGCTGTGGATACACAAGAATGTCGATGTCCGATAAATAAACCGATTGTTGATACTTTAATATCGTCGTATTATGTCTTGTTTCAGAGTTCTATTATGTATAATCTTTCCCCCTCTTGCTGTAATAGATAAAGGCTGTGGGTCGATAGCCATTGTTACAATACTTACTTTGTGTGGCTGGATACCCGGAGTTATAGGAGCCTTGGTTATACTCAACAATAATAGCTCGGAGAAGAATAATTAAGCCCTCAACACTCCCCCATTTTCTATTTATTTACATGAGCGCATAGCTGTTTTACAAGCTCTTGGTTCTCGGCCATCTGTTCGGCTATGTCTATATGTAATGTAGCTTCCTCCTTTAGCAGTCGAGATATACCGGTGGATGAGTCGAAATTTCCGGTGAGAAGTATTACGTTTATCTTCATAGCCTTCAGCTTCTTTATGAGCATCTCGTGGTCGGCATCACCGGTTATGAGTACAACATAGTCAAACTTGCGAATGGCTGCCAATTCGTATGCCTCAAGTGCATACCATACATCAATGCCCTTTTCAATAACATTGCCGTCAATCTCGCGCAAATGTTTGTAGTGAAATATTACATCATTGGCAATAAGTGTATCTTCGAAGTATCTTTCGGAGTAGAGTAGATTTTTGGCATTCGCATCCGATGCACGATATCGTCCTCTGAAGAAGTGGCTCTCGGTTATATGACAACGCTTCTTGTCAATGCCACTATCTTCGGCAACTTTCAAGCGTATGAATTGCATCAATTGCGTTATGTCTATTCGCAATGAAAGTGTTTGCAACAAACTTTTATCTATCTTGGCATAATATCCGCCATCTATAAACAGGCCTATTGATATTGTATTGGTATTCATATCTGTGATTTTATGTTATGGTTAACCTTCTACAAAGGTATAAAAAGGTGTGCGAAGAAAAGCATTTTTACTTGTTCTTTTCTGCCAAAGCATTCCTATATTATCTACATATAACGATTATTGGGTTAATGATAAAAAAAATTGAGGCCACACCATGTAGGATGTAGCCTCAATTTATTTTATAACTTACGATTGCTTATTAGAAACCCATTTCCATTTCAATGAGTTTGAGGTTCTTGGCATCGTTGAGGTTGTAATAGATGCTGCGGAGAGCTACCATGTACTCACGCTCGTTAGCATCGATTTGGTGTGCTTTCTCGTAGAAAGGCAATGCTTGACGATAGAGAGGAAGTACCTCAGCCTCTTTGGCCGCATTGAAATCAGCTGTGTTAGTAATCTTTTCGCTCAACTCGTTGTTCTTCTCAACTGCTTGGTTGAAGTACATACGCCCCATATTACCCAATGCAAGAGCAAAGTTGGGGTTCAAGTTAAGAGCCTTTTCGAAACAAGAGATTGCACCTGCGATGTCGCCTTGAGCCTCGAGGAGTTGACCTTTAACGTTCCACAACTCGGGGTTTTCGGGGTCGTTTGCTACGACAGCATTAAGGATGCTAATAGCTTTTTCGTAGTCGTTGGCTGCAATGTAAAGGTTGATAAGACGAAGGCTGTAGTAGTTCTCCTTTTGAACGAAAGTAGAACCGTCGGGGTTAGTAGCAACAACGTCGAGGTTAGAGAAGAGCTCGTTACCTTCGTTCAAGGTTGCAATGAGGTTAGCTGTGTCCTTCGCAATCTCATATTGACCTACGATAAATTTGTATACGTTGTTTTGCTCATAGCCATTACCTTTGGCGCGGAGCAAAGCCTTCAATGTCAATTCGTTGTCACCGGCGTTGAGCGCAGCCAAAGCAGCGTTGTACTCAAGCATGGCATAGATTGAGTCGGCAGGCATTTGTTTAGCCATAGGAGCCATGAAAGGAAGGTCGCGAATTTCGATGAAAATATTCCACATCTCATAAGCCTTCATGTACTCTTGAGCGTTAAAGTAGCGTACACCGGCGTTGATGTAACCGTCAGAGTTGGCCAACAAGTCTTTTTGGATATTTTTGAGATATTTGGGTTTTACTTTACCCTTGGCGTTGGGGAGAGTGTCAAGACCTACGGCTTTGCGGTAGTATTTATAACCATTCTCGAGAGCGAGGTCCATTTCAGCCTCTTTAACGGCCATACCAAATTGAGCTTGCTCGTTTTCTTTCTCAAAGAAACGTTGTTCGATGTTACCTGCAACATACCATGCTTTTACATCTTCAGCCGATTCGCCTGCAAGAGCCTGTTGTATTGTATTGCGGGCTGTCTTGAAATCGGGTTTCTCGGTCTTTTTAGCCAAACTCCATGCTTGATCAACAAGTTCTTTTTGACCAAACGAAAGTGTTGCCGAAAGGATCAACAACGATGCTGTCAATAGTGTTTTTTTCATAATTTTTTGTAGTTATAGTTTTTTTACAATGTTTAGACTATTATTCATTAGAAGGGTTTAAATTCTCTTGCGATGAGGCTTGTTGTTCGCCATTTTCGGGTGTTACGGTATCGGTAGTCTCTTCGTTTTCTTCGGTGGCTGATAATACCTTACATACCGATGCAATCTCGTCATTGCGTTTTTCGAGGTTGATGATGCGTACACCTTGTGTGGCACGTCCCATTACACGCACGTCGGCTACCTTCATACGCAAGGTTATACCCGACTTATTGATGATTACCAAGTCATTCTCGTCGGTAACATTCTTGATGGCAACAACTTTACCGGTCTTTTCGGTAATCTTCATAGTTGCTACACCCTTACCACCGCGGTTGGTGATGCGGTAGTCTTCGGCAATAGAACGCTTACCATAACCTTGTTCCGAGATAACCATTACGGTCTCTTCTTGGAAGTTCTTGACAACAATCATACCTACAGCGGCATCTTGTCCGTCTTCATCCAGTCTGATACCACGTACACCGGTTGCTACGCGACCCATTTCGCGTACAGTGCTCTCGTGGAAGGTAATGGCGCGACCGTTGCGGTTGGCAATAACAAGGTGGCAGTTGCCATCGGTGAGGCGTACATCAATGAGTTGGTCGCCATCGAGGATGTTGATAGCATTGACACCATTTTGACGAGGACGAGAATAAGCCTCAAGTTTGGTCTTCTTGATAATACCGCTACGTGTACAGAATACAAGATTATGTGTAGTGTTGTACTCGGGATCTTGCAATTGTTTTACGCGGATAAATGCATTGACTTTGTCGTCCGACTCGATGTTGAGCATGTTTTGTATTGCACGACCCTTCGAGTTCTTGGCACCTTCGGGTATCTCGTACACTTTGAGCCAGTAGCAACGACCCTTTTGTGCAAAGAAGAGCATGTAGTTGTGCATTGACGCGGGATAGATATACTCGATGAAGTCCTCATCGCGAGTGTCACTACCCTTAGCTCCTACTCCACCGCGATTTTGTGCGCGGAACTCAGTGAGAGGTGTGCGCTTGATATATCCCATGTGCGAAATGGTGATAATCATTTCGTCGTCGGCATAGAAGTCCTCGGCATTAAACTCTTCGCTGGCATAAACAATGTCGGTGCGACGCTCGTCACCATATTTCTCTTTTACTTCATTCAACTCGTCCTTGATGACTTGCATACATACCTCATGGTTCGAGAGAATTTCATTGTAGCGACGAATAGCCTCTTCAACTTGTTGGAATTCGGCATGAAGTTTGTCTTGCTCAAGACCTGTAAGTTGGCGCAAACGCATTTCAACAATAGCGGCAGCTTGCTTGTCGCTGAGAGCAAAACGTTCCATCAATCGATTGCGTGCTTGTTCGCCATTTTGCGATGAGCGAATGATGGCAATTACCTCATCAATGTTGTCGCTGGCAATGATTAAGCCTTCGAGGATGTGGGCACGCTCTTCGGCCTTTTCGAGGTCATACTGTGTGCGACGTATCACTACCTCATGACGGTGGTCGATGAAGGCTTGCAACAATTGTTTGAGGTTGAGCAATTGAGGACGACCGTTTACAAGTGCAATATTGTTAACGCTGAACGATGATTGCAAGGCTGTCATCTTGTAGAGCTTGTTAAGCACTACGCTGGCGTTAGAATCGCGCTTGATGTCAATCACGATGCGCATACCGCTACGGTCGCTCTCGTCGTTGATATTTGATATTCCATCGAGGCGCTTTTCTTCAACAAGGTCGGCAATGTTTTTGATAAGTTCGGCCTTGTTTACGCCATAAGGTATTTCATTTATAATAATAGACTCACGATTGCCATCGTTTTCAATCTCGGCTTTGGCGCGAACGATGATACGACCGCGACCTGTTTCGAAGGCATCTTTTACACCCGAGTAGCCATAGATAGTAGCACCTGTGGGGAAGTCGGGAGCTTTAACATATTGCATCAAGTCGGCAACCTCGGCCTCGGGATTGTCAATAAGAGCGATAGAAGCATCAATACACTCACTGAGGTTGTGAGGGGGCATATTGGTTGCCATACCTACGGCAATACCCGATGCACCGTTTACCAACAATTGAGGTATGCGAGTGGGCAATACAGTAGGCTCTTCGAGTGTGTTATCGAAGTTGGGTGAGAAATCGACAGTGCGTTTGTTAATGTCGGCAAGCATCTCCTCGGCTATACGTGAGAGGCGAGCCTCGGTATAACGCATTGCTGCAGGTGAGTCTCCGTCAATCGAACCAAAGTTACCCTGACCATCGACCATGCAATAGCGCAAAGACCAATCTTGAGCCATACGAGCAAGGGCAAAGTATACCGATGAGTCGCCGTGAGGGTGATACTTACCGAGTACCTCACCGACTATACGGGCACACTTCTTATAGGGTTGGTTGTGGGTATTATTGAGACGCTCCATTCCGTACAATATACGACGATGTACGGGCTTAAGACCATCTCTTACATCGGGCAAGGCGCGAGCAACGATTACCGACATCGAATAGTCGATATACGATGATTGCATCACCTGCTCGATGTTTACTTTCTGAATTTTGTCTTGGTCTAACATATAATTTGTTTGTTATCTATTTGTTTCTTTTGTTGCGCACGACTACCCATTAAAGGTATTACGCGCGTGCGCGTAGGTAATAGCGTACAAAGATAATTATTTTTTGCTCAACTTAGCACCGATTTATTGTTTTTTATATCTCTCGCTTGAAAATTTCGGCACACTATTTGTTTAATATCTAAAAACGAATGATATAATTTTTTATTGAGTTATATATGACAAAAACTACTACCTTTGTCGTCGAAAAATGATAAAAGGTTAGGAGAAAGAATTTTGTATGGAAAGAAATTTTTCGAGTCACGCTAAGAGCGTATTAGCATATAGTCGCGAGGAGGCCGGTCGCTTGCAAAACACCGACATATTGCCCGAACACTTGCTGTTGGGTATTATTCGTGATGGTGAAAGTCGAGCTATCGATGCTATACTTAGCCTTGGAATTAACCCGCTTGTACTACGTAGAGCTATCGAAAACGAACTTACGGTGGATCATGATGAGCCTTCGGGGCAAGAAATAACCATCAGTAAGAGTACCGATCGTGTGCTGAAGATGAGTATGCTCGAATCGCGTATGATGAAAAGTAGCGAAACCGATACCGAACATATATTGTTGGCTATCTTACGTGACAAAAGCACTGCTGCTTCGCGTATCCTTAATGACAATAATGTGACATACGATGACGTTTTGTCGTATCTGAAAGATAGTACTGACACCCCATCGCACAAGTCTAAGCCACAAATGGGTGCAGGATTTGAGGAAGATGAGGAGGATGAAGATGTACCACACATGTCGTCGGGTGGTAGTCAACGTCAATCTACTACAACATCGGCACCGGGTAGTGAAACACCTGTGTTAGATAACTTTGGCTCAGATATGACTCGTGCCGCCGAGGAGGGTCGTTTGGATCCCGTTGTAGGTCGAGAAATAGAGATAGAACGATTGGCGCAAATTCTCAGCCGTCGCAAAAAGAACAATCCTATACTTATAGGTGAACCGGGTGTGGGTAAATCGGCTATTGTTGAGGGTTTGGCTCTGCGCATAGTTCAACGCAAGGTGTCGCGTGTATTGTTTGGCAAGCGAGTAATTTCGCTTGATGTCGGCTCAATTGTAGCCGGAACAAAATATCGCGGACAGTTTGAGGAGCGTATGAAAGCTATTCTCAATGAGTTGTCGAAAAATCCCGATATTATACTCTTTATAGACGAGATTCATACGATTGTAGGTGCCGGTGGTGCAACCGGTACGCTCGACGCCGCCAATATGCTTAAGCCGGCATTGGCTCGTGGCTCATTGCAATGTATTGGTGCGACAACACTCGACGAGTATCGCAAAAATATAGAGAAGGATGGCGCTCTTGAGCGTCGTTTCCAGAAGATAATGGTTGAGCCTACTACCCCCGAGGAGACGTTGCAAATATTGCAAAACATCAAGGAACGCTATGAAGACCACCATAATGTAACATATACCGATGATGCATTGGAGGCTTGTGTGAAACTTACGGCACGTTATATAAGCGATCGTAACTTCCCCGATAAAGCTATTGATGCCCTCGATGAAGCAGGTTCACGAGTACACATTACCAATATTGTTGTTCCCAAGGAAATAGAAGAACTTGAACAACAAATAGAGGATGCCGGCAAGGAAAAAATGCGTGCTGTGAATGCACAAAACTATGAGTTGGCGGCAAGTTATAGAGATAAATCGCGTGAGTTGCAAGTAAAACTCGAGCGTGCCAAGCAACAATGGGAAGCTCGTGTGGCTGAGCATAGAGAGCTTGTCGATGAAGAAAAAATAGCCGAAGTGGTTGCCATGATGTCGGGTATACCGGTACAACGTGTAGCCGAGGGCGAAAACCGCAGATTGCTCGACATGAATGATGCTATAAAGAATGTTGTTATTGGACAAGATAAGGCGGTTGATACAGTTGTCAAAGCTATCCAACGCAATCGTATAGGTCTTAAAGATCCCAACAAACCTATTGGTACATTCTTGTTCCTTGGCCCTACTGGTGTAGGTAAGACACACCTTGCCAAGAAGTTGGCCGAGCAGTTGTTTGATAGCAAAGATGCACTTATTCGCATCGATATGAGCGAGTATATGGAGAAGTTCTCTGTGTCACGATTGGTGGGTGCACCTCCGGGATATGTGGGCTATGAAGAAGGTGGTCAACTTACTGAGCGAGTGCGACGTAAGCCCTACTCTGTTGTCTTACTCGATGAGATTGAGAAGGCTCACCCCGATACCTTTAACTTGTTGTTGCAAGTAATGGATGAAGGCCGATTGACCGATAGCTTAGGTCGTCAAGTGGACTTTAAAAATACGGTGATAATCCTTACTTCAAATATCGGTACTCGTCAACTCAAGGATTTTGGTCATGGTGTAGGTTATGCTGCACCTAATATCGATGATAAAGAGAAGTCGCGCAGTGTAATTACGAAGGCGCTCAATCGAGCATTCTCGCCCGAGTTCCTTAATCGTGTCGATGATATTGTAATGTTCGATCAGCTCGACAAGGAAGCGATATTCAAGATAATAGATATAGAATTGGTGGGCTTCCGTAATCGCATCGAACAACTTGGCTATAAGTTTATTATTACCGATGAGGCGAAGGACTTCCTTGCCAATAAAGGATATGATGTGCAGTATGGTGCACGACCACTGAAGCGTGCTATTCAAAAGTATCTTGAAGATGAAATGGCTGAGATGATAATTCGTGCAGCTATTCACAATGGTGATACTATCAAGGTCGATTATGACAGAAACGATGATAAAATCGTTACCTCGATTGTCGACACGTCGCTATTAAATGAATAAACGAAGATATTTTAAGCCAAAATGTCAGCCTTTCGTGGCTGGCATTTTTTTTGCTATATGTATGACAGAAAGTAAAAACATTAAAACTATATATTATGCAAAAAGGAACCATTGGGGTAACTACCGATAATATCTTCCCCATTATCAAAAAATTCTTGTATAGTGACCACGAAATATTCCTTCGTGAAGTTGTGTCGAATGCTGTAGATGCTACACAAAAACTTAAAACATTGTCGTCAGTAGGCGAATTCAAAGGCGAATTGGGTACATTGGATGTACGTGTAGCCATTGATAAAGAGGCCGGAACACTCACTATCAGTGATAGCGGTGTGGGTATGACTGCCGACGAGATAGAGCGTTACATCAATCAAATTGCTTTCTCGGGTGCCGAAGAGTTTGTCGAGAAGTATAAGAATGATGCGAATGCTATTATCGGACACTTCGGTTTGGGTTTCTACTCAACATTCATGGTATCGAAAAAAGTGGAAATTCGCACACTTTCGTTCCGAGAAGGTGCTAAGGCCGTTCAATGGAGCTGCGATGGCACACCCTCTTTTGAGATGACTGAGATTGAAAAGCCCCATCGTGGTACCGATATCGTACTGTATATTGATGATGAAAACAAGGAATTCCTTGAGCCTCAACGTATAGAGACTCTTCTACGCAAATATTGTCGTTTCTTGCCAGTACCTATTGTGTTCGGTAAAGAACAAGAGTGGAAAGATGGCAAATATGTCGATACTGACACCGATAAAATCATCAATAATCTTACTCCGGCTTGGACCCGTAAACCCACAGAACTTACCGACGAAGACTATCGCGAGTTCTATCATGAAATCTGTCCCGGAGCCGACGAACCCCTCTTCTGGATACACCTCAATGTCGACTATCCCTTCAACCTTACAGGTATTCTCTATTTCCCCAAGATAAAGAGCAACCTCGACCTTAATCGTTATAAAATACAGTTGTATTGCAACCAAGTGTATGTGACTGACTCGGTTGAAGGTGTTGTTCCCGACTTCTTGATGCTATTGCAAGGTGTTATCGACTCGCCCGATATTCCGCTGAATGTGTCACGCTCATACTTGCAAAGCGATGCCAATGTGAAGAAAATATCGACCTATATCACTAAAAAAGTTGCCGATCGTCTTCAAGAAATATTCAACAACGACCGCAAACAGTTTGAGGATAAATGGAACGATATTAAGCTCTTTATTGAATATGGCATGCTTAGCGAAGAGAAATTCTACGAGCGTGCTGCCAAGTTTGCCTTGTTGCAAAACACCGATGGTAAGTTCTTTACATTTGAAGAGTATAAAAATGTCATTAACGGTGAACAGACCGATAAGGATGGCAATCTCATATACCTCTATGCTACCGATAAAACAGCGCAATACAGCTATATAGAGGCGGCCACAGCTCGTGGTTACGATGTGCTGTTGATGGATGGTCAACTCGATTCGCACTATATTGGTATGTTGGAGCAAAAGTTCGAGAAGAGCCGTTTCGTTCGTGTAGACAGCGATGTTGTTGACAACCTCATACGCAAAGAAAATAACCGTGAAGTTACACTTACAGCTCAAGAGCGTGACGCCATGACTACTGTATTTAAGTCGCAAATTCCCGCTATTGAAAAGAGTGAATTTATGGTAATGTTTGAGGCTCTTGGCGAAAATTCAGCCCCGGTTATGATTACTCAAAGTGAGTATATGCGTCGTATGAAAGAGATGGCGGCAGTGCAACCCGGTATGAGTTTCTATGGTGAGTTGCCCGATTCATTCAACTTGATTGTCAATACAGACCACCCATTGTGTAAAAAGGTTCTTTCCGATACCGATACTGCATGTAATGAGGCTGTTGCTCCTCTTGTATCGAAACTTGATACTGTAAATGCCGAAATAGCACGCCTTAACAATGAGCGTAAAGATAAGAAAGATGATGAGATACCTGTGGCTGACAAAGAGGCTCTGCGTAATGCCGAGAATGAAGCAGCCGACTTGCGTAAGAAACAAGAGGGCGTGTATAGCGATTATGCGCAAACAAACAACTTGGTAAAACAACTTATCGACTTGGCACTGTTGTCGAACAATATGCTTCGTGGTGAGGCATTGAGCCGATTTGTAAAACGCTCTTTCGACATGTTGTAATTGAGGGTTATTAAGTATTTTACAAATAAGAGTGGCTGCACCGAACATTCGGCGCAGCCACTCTTGTATTTGTCTTGAATATAATGAGATATGCTATTTTATCTCAATCATTTCTATAGGTTGTATTTTGTCTTTATCAAGAGGATAACTTCCCGATTTGACACGTCCGAAGTCTATGCTTTTGAGGTCTATACAACGAATATTGCTATTGTAGGCTGTACGGTAATAAATGCGATGATTTGTCAGGTCGCTTACCACTGTCCACTGAGTCGCTGATGGCATATCTTGTGGCGTTTCGCCCGGATTGTACTCCACACCGATGGGTACATCGAAATTGTTGAGAATATGGAAACATTGCAACACGGTATCGAATGCTGTGGGACGTTGGGGTGCAGTAGCTACAAAGAATGCTGCGCGGACAAATCGAGATGTCGATGTAACATCACCCGGTATACCGTGAAAAGCCGACCCTGCACTGATTGATGATAGCTCTACCCCATTCCATTTTTGCGATTTCGCTACACCGGGGTATAGATTGACATAGTTGTTGAGATTGGTGAGATGCCATGTAAAAGAAGGTGCATTGGTGATAACCCCAATCTTGTTTTCATGTATGTTATATTTACCATCGATTATCTCCAGCACTACTTGTCGCCCTCCTGGCTCGGCTATACGCCAGTGAATTGTCAGCATCGACGGGTCGAGTGACACGACATGAACATCCTGCAAGCCGGCAATCACATCATCAATGCTCGAGAATTGTGATAGAATCCATTCGACCAATTGTAAGTCGGCAATTGTTTTGTCATTGTGTTGGGCATTATACGCTTCGTAGCTGCCATAATGGGGAAAATAGAATAGACCGGCCGATAATCCCGCTTCGTTGATGCCCTCGGCAACAAAATCACCATTAACCACACTGAGCCCGATAAAGCCATAACGAGCATTAAACTTTATACCATTACGACCTCTAGGCGTATATGAGACAAGTTCTTTGCCTCGTGCTACTACATTGTACTCGCTTGTGAGTGGTGTACCTGCCCACTCTATTGTGCGTGCTACTACAAAACTGCCGTCGGCAGCTTGAAATGAAATACCTGTGCAGGCCTCTACTGCGGTCAGACTCGATAGTACCATACAGGCTCCTGTTGCTATCATTAGGGTTGTTTTCATGACTTTATAT
The DNA here is from genome assembly GCA_017935645.1 of Bacteroidaceae bacterium. Classification (GTDB taxonomy): domain Bacteria; phylum Bacteroidota; class Bacteroidia; order Bacteroidales; family Barnesiellaceae_A; genus Barnesiella_A. The sequence goes on from JAGBHF010000094.1 coordinate 35,277, forward strand.
TTTATAATTGCACTATTAACACAAAAAAACGCACCGTGGTTCTCTTCTTTGCTAAAAAAAACGTACTTTTGTTATTGTTAAAAGCAAATATAGTAATGAGCGCAAATAGATATTTTACAAAGAGTGAATGGTGCGAGTTTCGCAGCAACTATTGTCGTCTGGTAGAACTTATGCGCGATGAGATAAAGTATGATGAGATAAAGGCATTACGAAAGATTGTACGCAGTGCGATAGATGCCGGTTCATTGTTGCGCGATGAGCATGATATCAACCCTCTTTTACGTTGTATAACTACGGCAACGTTGCTATGCGACAAAGTCGGTGCCGATCGTGATATAATCATTGCTGTGTTCTTATCGCCATTGGTCGAAGGTGGATATATGTTGCTTGATGATGTATCGAGCCTCTTTGGTGAAGATGTGGTTAAGTTGGTAAAAGGTCTTCTTAAGACCAACGAACTCGATAGTAAGCAAGGTGCTATGAGTAGCGAATATTTCAAAAATCTACTCTTGGTCTTTGCCGATGATATTCGAGTGATATTTATTATCATTGTCGATTGTCTGTGCCTCATGCGCATGATTAACAATCATCCTGACGATAATTATCGTAAGCATATTACAGTCGAGGCATCCAATCTTTATGCTCCATTGGCTCACAAATTGGGATTATATAAGATTAAATCGGAGTTGGAGGATTTGGCTCTCAAGTACTCCGACCGCGAGACATACAACCTCATAGCACAAGAACTTAATGCTACAAAGAAGTACCGCGAAGATTATATCACCTCTTTTATAGGACCGGTAAAGGCCGAGCTTGAAAAAGCTAATCTGAAGTTTGAAATTAAAGGTCGTACCAAGTCGATATACTCTATCTGGAACAAGATGAAAAAGCAACAGATAGGTGTAGGTGGTATATACGACCTCTTTGCAGTGCGTGTTATACTCGAAACAGAAGGAGCCGACGAGAAGTCCGATTGTTGGAAGGCATTCTCTATCGTAACCAATATGTATACGCACAATCCGCGACGTATGCGCGACTGGCTATCCAATCCTAAGAGCAATGGATATGAATCGCTTCATGCTACAGTGATAGGCCCTGAGAACAAATGGGTAGAAGTACAGATACGCACTCGACGTATGGATGAGATAGCCGAGCGAGGCTTGGCGGCTCACTGGCGATATAAAGGTATAAAGAGTGAAGGCAACCTCGATACCTTGATGAACAGTGTGCGTGATATATTGGAGTCGGATAATGACGACCCGCTGGAAAAAATCAAGGATTTCAATATCGATATATATGATAAGGAGGTCTTTGTATTCTCGCCTAAAGGCGATTTGTACAAGTTCCCCGATGGCTCAACAGTACTTGATTTTGCCTTTCATATCCACACCAAGTTGGGTTGTGCCTGTACAGGAGCTCGTGTGAATGGTAAGAATCAGACGATTAAATACGAACTGAAGAGTGGCGATACGGTAGAGATACTCACCTCTTCGACACAACATCCCAAGAAAGAGTGGCTCAACATAGCTCAGTCGGCTCGTGCACGTGTTAAGATTAAACAAGCCCTCAATGAGATAGAGAATAAGAGTGCCGAGTTGGGTCGAGAACTCTTGTCGCGTCGAATGAAAAATCGCAAAATTGAGGTTGACGAAGCGGTGTTGATGCGTATGGTCAAGAAAATGGGTTACAAGACAGTAACAACATTCTTCCTTGACTTGGGTAATGAAAAGATTGAGGTAAACGAAGTAATAGAACAATACCTCGCCATTATCGAGAAAGACCACCAGGAAGAGGAGCAACGCTCGGCCGGAGAGTATATACTTGACACAAAGCCTATCAGTGACGATAAAGTAGACGAACTGGTTATAGGTGGTGATATAAAAGGTGTTGACTACCGCTTGGCACGCTGTTGCAATCCTATCTTTGGCGACAAAATATTTGGCTTTGTATCGTCCGAGGGCACTATCAAGATTCATCGCAACGATTGCCCCAATGCCGTTAATATGCAGGAGCGATACCCTTATCGTATCATCAATGCTCGTTGGGCAGGTAAGATGGGTAGTAAGTATGTTGTGACACTGCAAGTAGTCGGTCATGACGATATCGGTATAGTAACCAATATTTCGTCACTTATCAATAAGGAGAAAAATGTGTTCTTACGTAGCATATCGATTGACTCCGACGATGGTATCTTCCAAGGTCACTTGTCGGTGGCTATCGATGATATTTCGACACTCAATACGCTTATCAAAAAACTGCGTACTGTAAAAGGTGTGAAAGATGTGCAACGTGGAGCTATGTGATAAAATGAATTTATTAAAACTAATGAGAATATGAAAAACAAACTCATCCTACTCCCTCTACTCCTATTAATAGTAGCGTGTGGAAACAATGAAAAATTGGCACAAGAGATGTACAATCAAGCCGAACTGCTGTATAATCAAGGCGACTATATTGCTGCTACACAATGGGTCGATAGCATCAGTGCCACCTATCCGCAAGAGGTTGATGTGATACGACAAGCCATGCTGTTGCAATGCCATATCAACCAGAAACGATATGAACGCGAATTGATAGAGGTCGATAGCCTCTATAACGCAGCCACAGCAGAGCTGGCATCGCTCAAAGGCCGATTTGAATTGGTGCGCGAGGGTAAAGAACAAACTCTTGCCAACTATGTTTACAAAGGAAATCGCAGCAAGGGTGAAGTGAGACGTAGCGAACTACGTGTGCAAGTTACTGAAAAGGGCGATTTGCAACTCACCAGTGTCTATTATGGAACATCGAAACTCAATCACACCGGTATTTCGGTACAACAAGCCGGTGGCAATGTGGCGAACTCGGCAACAATTGCCTATGATGGTGGTAAAAACTATCGTTACAAGACAGGCAATTATGTAGTAGAAATGGTTACATACAACTTGGCACAATGCAAGGATGTAGTCGAATTGATAGCATCCGATACTCAAGCCAAGTGTAATGTGAAATACATCGGTGGTAAGTCATTCAACCTATCACTCGACAAGCTCTCGCGCGAAGCCATCGCCAACAGCTATCGCATGGCACAACTCTTTGTTATGACCGATTCGTTGCAGTCGCGTCGCGAGTATGGCATCATACAACTCGAACTCGCCGACCGCCAGCTTATGAAACTCCAAGACAAAGCAGCCGAAACCAAGTAAGATGTAAAGAACCGATTCTTTGTTATAACATCAATACCCCTCTATATCTTCCCTTCGGAAAACATAGAGGGGTATTGTTTTGTAACAACGCTTAATATCCTGTGTATATAAAGAGGCAATTGTATCATGCCCTAAAACACTATCAATACTGAATAGCTTGACGGTTGCAAACAATATATACAACGACTCTGCAATGAAAATGTATCAACGTGCTATGATTGTACATGATGTGAAATAAATATCCCCACTGCCACTTGAGGGCAGTGGGGATGGATTGTTTATTGTGAGGAGTTAGGGGTTTGTCGCCTTTAACTCCCTTGTTAGCTTTTATTACCAGATGATTACACGCTCTTCGGGTGCGAGGTACATGTCGTTATCGGGTGTTACGCCGAATGCTTGGTAGAAGTCCTCGATGTTGCGCAATGTTGCGTTTACACGCCAGCGACCGAGTGAGTGGGGGTCGGTTGTGGTGCGACGAAGGATTTCGGCATCGCGAACGTTACCTGCCCACAAAGCAGCATAACCGAGATAGAAACGTTGGTCGGCTGTGAAACCGTCGATAGCCTCGGGCTCAACACCGTTCAATGTGTTGTGGAAGGCTGTGTAAGCAACGCGCAAACCACCTTGGTCGGCAATGTTCTCACCGAGTGTGAAGCGACCGTTGGCATATACGGGACCATTCTCACCGTCCAATACAACAACTTTATCGAATTGGGCAACCAATTTGTCGGCGAGTTGATTGAAACGCTCCTCGTCTTCTTTTTGCCACCAGTTGTTGAGGTTACCATCCTTGTCGTATTGACGACCTTGGTCGTCGAAACCGTGAGTCATCTCGTGACCGATAACTACACCAATAGCACCGTAGTTAACAGCATCGTCGGCATCGGCATTGAAGAAGGGAGGTTGGAGGATACCTGCGGGGAAGCAAATCTCGTTGGTTGTGGGGTTGTAGTAAGCGTTAACAGTTTGGGGTGAGATGAGCCATTTGTCTTTGTTTACAGGCTTGTATGCCTCGGCAAGGTTCTTGGCATTTTGGAACTCTACAGCGCGCAAAGCGTTGGCGAGGTAGCTCTCCTCGGGATTGATTTCAAGGGCTGAGTAGTCTTCCCATACATCGGGATAACCAATCTTAACGTGGAATGTAGAGAGCTTCTCGTGTGCACGAGCCTTAGTCTCGTCGCTCATCCACTCGAGGGCGTCGATGTGTTGACCGAGAGCAGTAGCCAAGTTTTGTACCATAGTAACCATGCGCTCTTTTGACTCAGCCGAGAAGAATTTGTTAACATACATCTCACCTACGGCTTCGCTCATCAATGAGTTGGGTACAGCGAGAGCGTGTTTCCAGCGGGGCTCTTGCTCCTCTTTACCCGAGAGAGCACGACCGAAGAAGTCGAATTGAGCTGTTGTGAAGTCATCGCTCAAGCAGTCGGCTGCACAGTTAATCATATTGTAAGCAAGGTAAGTGCGGAACTCATCGTCGCTCAAGCCGGCAACCAAGTTGTTTACAGTAGCCATAGCGTTCTTTTGGCCTACTACTACATCTTGAGCCTCAACACCGAGAGCTGCAAAGTAAGCATCCCAGTCGATGTTGTTGTACTCGGCCTTGAGTTGGTCGTAAGTCATCTTGTTGTAGTTGAGTTCGGGGTTGCGAAGTTCTACGCGAGAGAAAGCGGCCTTAGCCAACTCTGTTTCAACTTTCATTACAGTCTCAACAGCAGCAGCAGCTTGCTCGGCAGTGTAACCACAAAGTGTGAAGAGGCGGTTAACATATGTCTTGTAAGCCTCACGAACAGCTACTGTAGCATCGTCGTTGTTGATGTAATAGTCGCGGTCGCCCATGCTCATACCACCTTGGTAAGTACCTATAATGTTCATGGCGCTGTTCTTCTCGTCACCACTTACGTAGATCATGAAGAAAGGCGAAGCATTGCGACGGTGCAACTTGGCAATCATAGCAGCCTTGTCGGCGGGAGTAGCTACAGCTGCAATCTCGTCGAGATAGGGTTTGAGAGGAGCTGCACCCTCTTCGTTGAGGCGAACACTATCGAGACCCATGTTATAGAGGTCGGCAATCTTGCGCTCGTTGGTACCGGCAGCAGCTTGGCTCTTTGACAATTCGTTGAACAATTCACGGATTTGCTCTTGGTTTTCCTCGATAAGTTTGTCGAACGAACCAAAGCGAGCATGCTCGGGGCGAAGGGGATTCTTTTGCATCCAGCCACCACATGCATACTGATAGAAATCGTTGGCAGCTACCACTGTGGTGTCGAGGCTTGTCAAGTCAACACCGGGAACTTTCTCGTCGGCCGATTTGGGTGCACATGCACTCAAAGTAGCAATAGCAACAGCCATCGAAAAATACTTCATTTTTGACATCATTTTCTTGTTTTTTTTAAAGGTTAATATATCTGTTTGTTTCTCTTTATTTATCGTTCATATTCTTGAGTTCATCCAACTCCTCAGTGGCACTCTCCCATCGCTCCATCACTTCGTCAAGTTGTTTTTTTAACTTGCCATGCTCCTCATATAGTTGCATGTCGGCAGCACCTTCGGGGGTCGAGAGTTTTTGCTCAAGTATATCTATGGCATACTCAATTCCGCTTATCTCCTCCTCAATGGTAGTAACGGTGCGCTCGGCTTTCTTGATGCGACGAGCCAACTCTTTGCGCTCTTCATATGAGATTTTACCCTCACTCTTCTCAGCAGGAGCACTCTTGGTGGTTGCCTTTTGTGAGAGTTCTAATTGTCGCAGAGAGTCTATCTTTTTCTTCTCCAAGAAGTCATATATTCCACCCAAATGTTCTCTAACACGACCACCGCCAAACTCATAAACTTTCTCAACCAGTCCATCCAAGAATTCGCGGTCGTGCGATACGATAATTACTGTGCCCTCAAATTCGGCAATTGCTTTTTTCAGCACATCTTTGGTGCGCATATCGAGGTGGTTGGTAGGCTCATCGAGAATGAGCAGATTGACAGGCTCGAGCAAGAGGCGAATCATTGCCAATCGGGTCTTTTCGCCACCCGATAGCACGCTCACTTTCTTGTCCGACGCCTCGCCACCAAACATGAATGCGCCCAAGATGTCACGTATCTTGGTACGTATATCACCAACGGCAACACGGTCGATTGTATCGAACACTGTGATTGTTCCGTCGAGCAAAGAGGCTTGATTTTGGGCAAAATAACCAATCTTTACGTTGTGTCCTAATTTCAATGAGCCGTCGAAGGGAATCTCGCCCATGATACACTTAACAAGGGTCGATTTACCTTCGCCATTCTTTCCTACGAAGGCTACCTTCTCGCCACGTTTAAGGGTGAATGTGGCATGGTCAAATACCAAATGGTCGCCATAGCACTTGCGCACTTCCTCGGCAATAATGGGATAATCGCCCGAACGTGGTGCCGGCGGGAAGCGCAACGAAATGTGCGAATTGTCTATTTCATCAACCTCTATGCGCTCAATCTTTTCGAGTTGCTTGATGCGTGATTGCACTTGAACCGCCTTGGTGGCCTTGTATCGAAATCGCTCGATAAAAGCCTCGGTATCTTGTATTTGTTTTTGTTGGTTTTCGTAGGCACGTTGCTGCTGTTCGAGACGTTCCTGTCGCAATACCACATATTTCGAGTAATTGACCTGATAGTCATAAATTTTACCCAGCGATATTTCGATTGTTCGCGTGGTGACATTATCAATGAATGCACGGTCGTGCGATACCAACATTACAGCACCGGCACGTGTGGCAAGGAATGTCTCAAGCCACTGAATGGATTCAATGTCGAGGTGGTTGGTAGGCTCGTCGAGCAACAATACATCGTGACGTTGCAAGAGGAGCTTGGCAAGTTCGATGCGCATGCGCCAGCCACCGCTAAACTCGGCTGTAGGACGGTCAAAGTCACTACGCACAAAACCAAGACCCATCAGTGTACGTTCAATATCGGCTTGATAGTTGTTACTGCCGGCAAGGGCAAGTTGCTCGGTAGCGGTCGATACGCGCTCTATCAGTTCTTGATATTCCTCGCTCTCATAATCGGTGCGCGATGCCAACTCTTCATTCATCGAGTCTACACGCTTCTGCATCTCAAAGATGTGAGCAAAAGCCTGCTCGGCTTCTTGCATTACGGTGCGAGTATCGCTCAGTTGCATTTGTTGTGGCAGGTAGCCTATAGACAAGTCGCGAGGGCGGTTTACACTACCCGACGAGGGTGCTTGCAAGCCGGCTATTATCTTGAGCATGGTAGTCTTTCCGGCACCGTTCTTTCCCACAAGTGCTATGCGGTCGCGCTTGTTGACAACATAGGTAATATTGTCAAAGAGCGGATTACCGCCAAATTCTACCGTTAGTCCTTCTATCGAAATCATTGCGTAACGTTATTGTGCGTTATGATTTTGCTGAGTTTGTTTGTTGCCGTTGTTGTTACCTCTATTATTGGGGCGACGATGTTTCCCGTGGCGATGTTGGTTGTTTGACGCTTGAGCACTGCGTTGTTCGCCATTGTTATTGTTTGCAACTCCCCTGCCCTTGCCTCTGCCATTGCGATGAGCACCGTTGCGACCGCGACCTTTGGGCGGAGCCGGCTTGTATTCGGGGGTATCACCCAACTCGTCGGGCATAGTCTCTTTGTGTACTTCATAGCCCAAGAAACGCTCTATACGTTGAAATCGCACTTGGTCATCCTCGGCAATAAATGTCATGGCACGACCATCGGCATTGGCACGAGCTGTACGACCAATACGGTGAATGTAATCTTCGGGGTCGCGTGGTACGTCGTAGTTTATTACCAATCCTATCTGGTCTATATCTATACCTCGAGCCACGATGTCGGTAGCAACAAGAATGTCTAATTTGTTGTTCTTGAAGTCTAGCATCACGCGGTCGCGCTCATCTTGCTCCAAGTCGCTGTGCATGGCTGCAACGCGAAATTTCTTCTTCTTGAGCAAATAGGCCACCTCTTTACACTTCACCTTCGACGATGCAAAGACGATGGTTTTGCCCTCAATGGGTTGTGCAAACAGGTGTTGTATGATACCTATCTTTTGTGCTTCGTAACATACATAAGCACTCTGAGCAATTGATTCATTGGGCTTCGATATGGCCACACTTACCTCTACCGGGTTGTGCAAGATATTCTTGGCCAGCTGGCGTATCTTGGGAGGCATCGTAGCCGAGAACAGCAATGTTTGTCGCTCCTTGGGCATATAAGAGCAGATGTCCATAATGTCGTCATAGAAGCCCATGTCGAGCATGCGGTCGGCCTCGTCGAGTATCAGATATTCGACACCCGAGAAGTCGATATTGCTTATCTTTAGGTGCGAAATAAGACGACCCGGAGTGGCTATAATCACATCGGCGCCGAGTGTCAGTCCGCGTTTCTGTTGTTCCCACGATGCACCGTCGCCACCACCCGACACGGCTACGGTCGATATAGGTGCAAAGTATGAGAACCCCTCAAACTGCAGGTCTATCTGTTGAGCCTGCTCGCGTGTGGGTGTGATAATGACAGCCTTCACTTTATTCTGCTCATTTCCACTCACCAACAATCGGCTCATCAAGGGCAGGATAAATGCAGCTGTCTTGCCTGTACCGGTCTGTGCACAGGCTATAAGGTCATGACCATCCATGATTACAGGGATAGCTTTCTCTTGTATAGGAGTAGCCTCACGAAAGTTCATCGCATCGAGGCCATCCATTATCTCATATTCAAACCCAAATTCATCAAAAGTCATACACGTAGCTGTTTACTCTACATAAAACGTGCAAAATTAATGATTTTTACTGAAATATAAAATAAGTATGCTCTTTCGGTACTCATTTTTTGATATTGAGCGATGTTGTTGCGTTCCTATTTGTGTTATGATAGATAAAAAAATATCTCCATTGCCACATTACCGGCAATGGAGATGTTACCTAATAATTATTTCGTTTATAGGCTCTTATTAATAAAAACCTTACGCACGAAGTCACCTTGCTTAACAATGTAGATACCGCGAGTGGGATTCTCTACGCGGAAGCCGTTCAGGTCGTAGTACTCAACATCTTCGCTGTCACGCAACAAGGCCTCAATGTCCGAATATACATCGATTGTACATGTTGCACTGAGGTTGCTACCGTCTATCGTCTCAGCGGTAATTGTTGCAACACCCTTTTTCAGCACAGTGATTTTGGCACTTAAGTTATCAAGAGGCTCGATGGTTGCAATCGTTGCATCCGATACGCTCCACACTACACCTTTTTCAGTTGCATCGTCGGGATAAATCGTTGCTGTCAGCACAACGGTTTCGCCCTCCATAGCAGTGATATTTGTTTGGTCGAGAGTGATGCTTGTAGCGAGTGTAGCTTCCACAGTCACCTCGCATGTAGCGGTAAGGTTGCTACCGTCTGTTGTAGTGGCGGTGATGGTGGCTGTACCAACCTTGTGTGCGGTTACGACACCATTCTCTACGCTTGCAACTTCGCTATCGCTTGATGTCCAAACAACACCCTTATCGGTAGTTGTCTCAGGCAGAACCGTAGCGGTCAAGGTTGCTGTTTCGGTAGCCTTAAGCGTCACAGCAGTTTGGTCGAGAGTAATAGTAGTGGCTTGTGTGGCAACTACGGTCACTTCGCAAGTGGCACTGAGGTTGCTACCGTCAGTGGTTGTAGCTGTAATAGTGGCTGTACCAACCTTGTGGGCGGTTACAATGCCATTTTCTACGCTTGCAATTTCGCTATCGCTCGATGTCCATACTACCTCTTTGTTCGTTGTAGTTTCAGGCAAAACAGTGGCAGTCAAGGTAGCACTTTCAGTAGCTTTAAGTGTTACAGCTGTTTGGTCGAGGGTAATGCTTGTGGCAAGAGTAGCTTCCACTGTCACCTCGCAAGTTGCTGTGAGGTTGCTGCCGTCGGTAGTTGTGGCGGTAATGGTGGCAGTACCTACCTTGTGGGCTGTTATGACACCATCGGCAACAGTGGCTACACTTTCGTCTGAACTGCTCCACTCTACACCTTTATCGGTAGTCGTTTCGGGCAAAACGGTAGCGGTCAAGGTCGCAGTTTCGGTAGCTTTAAGTGTCACAGCTGTTTGGTCGAGGGTAATGCTTGTGGCAAGAGTAGCTTCCACTGTCACCTCGCAAGTTGCTGTGAGGTTGCTGCCGTCAACCGAAGTGGCAACTATATTGGCAACACCCTCTTTAAGAACGAGAACCTCTACACTCAGGTCGTTTACCTTCGCTATTTCCAAAATTGTAGAATCCGACACGCTCCATGTAACAAACTTATCTGTTACGTTATCGGGAGAAAGAATCGCCAAAACCTCAATTGTATTGCCAACATAAGCTGTGATTTTTTCTTTATCCAACTGTAGCAGTTCCGGGGCTACATAGTTCGCACTTCGCAAGTCATCTGTAATATTCACGAAATATTCCCAATACTTTGCATCGGCATAAGCCTCTTTACAATCTTTCACCACATGCAGTGTTGCATTATCATTGACATATAAGGTGAATGTATTACTGTATATAGTAGGAGGTACTTCGGCATAAGAGTTCACAGTTTTTATTCTATCACAACCGTCAAAGACTTTCTCTCCTATTTCTGTTACTGCTTTACCTATGGTAACTGTTCTTAGTTTGTCACAATTTACAAAAGCACTCTCACCTATCGAAGTAACACTATTTGGGATGGCAACCTCTGTCAAGCCGTTACAACCATAGAAAGCAGACTCACCTATCGAAGTGACACTGTTGGGGATAGTTACCTCTGTCAAGCCGGTGCAATTATAGAAAGCGCGCTCACCTATCGAAGTAACACTGTTGGGGATAGTAACCTCTGTCAAGCCGGTGCAACCCGAGAAAGCACTACTACCTATAGAAGTAACACTATTGGGGATGGTAACCTCAGTCAGTCCGGTGCAACCATAGAAAGCATACTTACCTATCGAAGTAACACTGTTGGGGATAGTTACCTCTGTCAAGCCGGTACAATACAAGAAAGTATTGTCACCTATCGAAGTGACACTGTTGGGGATGGTAACCTCTGTCAAGCCGGTGCATCCCCAGAAAGCTCCCCCACCTATCAAAGTGACACTATTGGGGATAATAACCGAGGTCAAGCCGGTACAATACGAGAAAACATTATCAGGAATTGTTTTTACCGATTCTCCTATATTGAGTGTTGTTAGATTACTACAACCATCAAATGCCGAAAACGAAGAATCTCCCATCCTTGTACAATTCTCAGCATTGAAGTTTACGGT
>JAGBHF010000095.1 GCA_017935645.1 Bacteroidaceae bacterium
CATTCAGGCACAGCCTCTCGAAAGGGACTCTTCTTATTTAACCATCAATTTTACTGTTTCTACGCTATTGGCAGTTGTGAGTGTAGCCAAGTAGATACCTGCAGGTACATTGGCACTCCACTCGATATATTGACGACCGGCTGCCAACACACCATCGAAGGGAGTAGCAACGAGTGCGCCATTGATGTCGTAGATAGCAAGTGTAGCTTGTGTTGCTGTGGCAAAGTTAGTTGCAAACATAGCCTCATTCTCAACAAGTGTAGCAAGAGCTACAAATGCATCGGTATCAGCTTGTACACCCTCTACTGCTTCGTCAGCATTGGGGTTACCCAATGTAAAGTCCACATTGACACGTTGTATCATCAATCGGTCTTTGTTTACTTCATCAGTTTCTGCGCCTTGGTCTAACCACTTAACTATCCAATATTTACCATCGTGCAAGGGCAATGTTTCCAAGTCAGACTTGGGGCTGATGCGATCGCCTTTGGTAAACTCAAACTCGCGACGAATGGTTGTATCATTTACGTTTACTGTTGTAACAAAAGACTCTACATTTCGTCCCGAGGGGTCATAAGCACGCATATAGAAGAAAGCAATCTCGTCATTAACAGAAGATTGAATACTGTTAAATGAATATTTGGTTTGCTCCATAGGCTTCAACTCAACACCATTCTCACCCCAGAGGAGTTCACCCTCTTTGTTGATTTTTTGTGCCACCTGGCGACACCATGATTGACCGGCACTGAACTCTGACCATAATGCATAGAAAGCATCAGAAGCCTTGTCATAGAAGCTCGATACGCGCAATTGACGCCAGCCTGCCAAACCAAGGATTTGACCGTTTTCGGTAGAGAAACCAAGCTCACCATTAGACTTTACGTAAGCCATATAAGCCGACTCAATTTGGGTAAAGTAGCGGTCGTCATTCCAAGTAACGATAAAACCACCATCCTCCGAAGGATGTACTTCGATAAGATTCCATGCAGGAACGTTACCCCATCCACCGTTATAGATTCTTACATCCTCGCTCCATACGGGTGTTCCGTCGAAGTCGAGCTTGCGAGCATAGAGGTCACATGCAGTACCCTTGGCATAGAGCATGATAACTTGGTTGTTACCGCCATCTACAACGTAGGGATATTGGAAGTTACCTTTACTATCGAACAAACGTACTGTCTCGGGATCCCACAACATCTCGCCTTCGGCGCTGATGCGTTGCATCTCGAGTGCAAAGTTACGAGAAGCATCTACTTCATAAGTGTGAGTCCAAGCAAATACATAGCTACCATCGGACATTTGACACATATTCATGCTTATGACATAGTTGTACACATTCTCACCTTCCAATGCGATACCATCACCCCAGAGGAATTCACCCTCGGGCGAGATTTTATACACAATGTAGCTCTCCTCGGAACCATTTACGCCGCTATTAAAGCGCTCGTCACGAACAGCAACAATAGCATTGTCGTCGCGGTCAACAAAGAGAATTTGACCGGTTGTTGTCCATGTACGAGAAGGATAGTCGGCAACCAAAAGAGGCTCCTCGAACTTATAGTTACCCGCCGAGTCGATCAATTGCAAAGAAGTACAAACGCGGTCATCACCGGGGTGGTTGATGGCAACCCATACGCCACCATCCGAGGTCTTACCCATTTCGTTCTTGTAGAAAGAACGGTTATCGGGCCAAGCCAACATGTTTTCAGCCGGATTGCTATTCCATTGAGCAACGGCCGATGAGCCAGCCATCAAGGCTGTAGTAACGAGTAACAACAATTTTTTCATAAACTTTTTTTAAATGGTTATAATTAAGGTTTCTATTAATATAATATCATTTTTATTGTCTTCACATCATCTAAAGTAGTGAGGGTGGCAATGTACACGCCGGCAGGCATATCCAACTCACACTCAACGAGCTGCGCACCGGCTTGCAAGCTACCCTCGAAAGGAGTTGCCACACAAGTGCCATCCATATTGTATAGGGCAAGTGTAGCTTGTGTAGCCTCCGGTTGCGAAATTGCAAATATAGCATTTTTATCGGTAAGCGACGCAAGTGCAAAGGATGAATTAGCGACCATCTCTACGCCTTTCACTGCAGCATCCTCGGGGTTACCTACAGTACCATCGTAATTGGCGCGATTAACATACAATTGCTTGAAATCGGGGTTACTCTCAGTACCACGGTCGTCCCACACATATATCCATGAACCGTTGGGCAACATATTGGTAACTTGAATCGCGTTTTTCTCGGTGGGTTTCTGTGTATTGGTGAGAATAGGAGACTCCTCCCAACGGAAGCTGCCGTTGTCGGTATTGATTATCTGCATACACACGTCGACATTGCCATAATCGAGCTGATTGCGACGCATGAAGAATGTGGCTATCTCGCCTTCGTGAGCAGTCTGCAACATGAGGTCGCCGTAAGATACATGCTCGGCAAAGTCCTCTACAACAAGGCCTTCTTCGCCCCAGCGCAATTCACCATCTTTTGACACACTTTGAGCCACAACTCTATAGTCACCTTGACCGGGTGTAGACTCGCGCCAGAATGCGATGAAAGAGTCGCTGTGCGGGTCGTAAGTACAAGTAGTCGAGAGGGCACGATAGTCGGCATAAGTAAGTTTCAGACCTTGCTCGCCGTCGGCAAACGCCAACTCGCCATTGGGCTTGACATACGACATATATATCGACTCGATGCCGGAGTTGTAACGGTCGTCGTACCATGTTACGATTACACCACCATCGCCCGAAGGCTCTACATCGAGAACACCCCACAGAGGTGTGTTGAGAAAACCGCCACGATATATACGAGTATCCTCACTCCATACGGGAGTACCATCAAAGTCTATCTTACGCGCATAGAGGTCGTTGTTTGAGCCACGAGTGTACACCAATATACATTGACCCATGCCGGCATCGACCACAAAGGGCCAGAAGTGTGTCACTTTACCCTCGGGATCGGTGAGACGTGTCTCGGCAGGATCCCAAAGGAGCTTGCCATCGGCACTTACACGTTGAATATCAATAGAGAAGAGCACCTCTTCATCATCGCAATGTGTCCATGTAAACACATAGCTATCGTCGCTCAATTGCGCTATACCCATGCAGGCATTGATGTGCGTACCATTGCCACCATCGAGCGATAGGCCCTCTTCACCCCACAACATCTCGCCGGTTTGCGATATTTTATAGGCAGTATAAGTACCATAATCGGTATTGGCAGGAGCATGACGCAAGTCCGATACGACCACAATGGCATTACCTTCGCGGTCGACATAGAGATTGTTATTGACATAACCGGTAAGGCGGTCGGGATAGTTCGATACCAACATAAGTTCGTCACCCAAGAGCGATACACCGGTCGAATCGTACAACTGCACATAGTGCGCATCGGGAGCACAATCCATGTAGAACCAAGTGTTACCCTCGGGAGTACCTTGAACATCGAACGAGTAATAAAACTCATTCTCGGTATTTATCAATAAAGGCTCTGCCGCACTGTTGCCCCATTGAGCAAGGGCAACAGTAGCGAACATGGCAGAGATGATAAGTGCTATTTTTCTCATAACACAAGTGTGTTATATAGTTTATTTATTATTAGTATACCACAACTTTAGCAACCTTGTGTGCTGTAGCAGATGTTACCTCTACTACATATACACCTTCGGCACGAACGGGAACTGCAATGCTTGCAGTAGCTTGACCGGCATATACACATTGACCGGCAGCATTGTACACAACTACATTGTATGTTTCATTACCATTAGCAACTACATTAATAGCAGCATCGGCTTTGTTATATTGTACACCATAGTTGTTATCGGCATCAAGTTTGTCGACACCTGAAGAGGGCAATGTAGTAGCAAAGAAGGTGCGGATACCATGGTCTTTGATTTCGAGCATTTGAGCTACCAACTTGCCATTTTCATTGTAGATTTTGCAAGTACCACGAGGCTTATAGATACCATTGCCCCATGCATCGGTAATCTCCAAGCAGTATACTTTGTTAGCTTCGAGTGTAATCTCCTCAGTTACCTCAGTGATAGTGCCATAAGGATAAGGACCAAACTCGTGTACGATGTTACCACTCATATCTTTGATGAGATAGCGGTTCTCGTCGGCAAAGTTATCGGTCTTGATTATTACCTTATTATAAGGAGTAGTCTCGAGAGGATCTTGGAAAGAACCAGTGAAGCCATTACCATCGTAGAGTTGATAGTTGAGAGCACCCAACTTAATTGAGAAGTCATTAACAGTAGAGATAAGTGCACTTTGGTTAAACGGAACTTGGATAAGTCTTGTAGAACGAGCAGGAACAAGACCGGTCCATTCAGTCTTATAAAGATTATCATTCAATTTAATATCGAAACCGGCCTCAACGATATCCTCGGTAGAATTATTGGTCATCAATACCTCATAATAGTTGTAGGCATAAGTACCTGTAACGGGTATGAGGGGTTTTTGAATCTCGGCGCTCAAGGGGAGTACCAAGCCGGGATAGAGAGGATGAGAAGCTGTGACATTAAGCACATCGGTCTTATCGATACATACATACGCCAATACCT
This sequence comes from Bacteroidaceae bacterium, assembly GCA_017935645.1. GTDB lineage: Bacteria > Bacteroidota > Bacteroidia > Bacteroidales > Barnesiellaceae_A > Barnesiella_A. The sequence goes on from JAGBHF010000095.1 coordinate 4,566, forward strand.
CGAAGTTGGCTACGTTGGTAGCTACACCATTAATATCGGCGGGTACTTCATACAAATATTGTCGGGTGAAGGAATCGCCTTTCTTACATGTAGTAATAGTATCACCCCAAATAGGTGTGAGATATGCGCGAGCTACGTGATTGTGAACATAGTTGTTACCGGCCGAGCCACCATTTTGGGGACCTACGATACCACTTTGTGATATAAGAACGTTGAGTGCGTTGAAGTTAGCATCTACATCGGCTGTATAGTAACCTTCGACATTGACAGTAAGTATGCGTGTTTCAGAGTCATATACGCTACCTACCCACAAGTTAACGGGAGCAACTTGGTCGCTGATAGCACGTGAATACTCTACCCAGCCACCGCGAGATGTCATATATTCTTCTTCGCCTTCAAACAATGTACGGTTAATCATACCATAGGGATAACCGGGAGTTTCGAAATAGATGTCGAGCGAGTCACCTTCAGGTGTGCGGAAGTCGGGCTCGCCGGGGAAAGCTACAGCATAGTGGCCGGCATGAATAGCCACAGCGTGAATCTTTTCGGGTTGAGCTTTCATCAACTCAGCAATCATGTAGTGAGCATCGGGGCAGTTACCGCAGTGAATACCGGTAAAGTCTTCGATAAATACTTTCTTGGTTTGTACCTCTTGCGATGCGTTGCTTGCGGCTGTATTGAAAAATGTACGAGCACCGTGTACTTCTACTACTTCTATTTCACTAACAAGCACATTATTATTGTCATACACCTTGGCATAGCCATCATAAATACCATTTGACCAAGCGTCGGTTATTTCGAAGCAATAGCGAGTGTTAGGCTCCAAGAAGAGAATCTCTTTTACAGATGTATAAGCATATTCGCCCGAAGCATAAGGACCAAACTCTTGCACGATATTACCCTCCATATCCTTGATGAGGAAACGATTTTCGGCGGCAAATTCATCCAAGTAGAACTCAATTATTACAGTGGGAGTAGTAGTAGCAGGAGCATCAAATTTGTCAGTCAATTTGTTACCCTTATAATCTGTACCATTCAAGCCTGTAAGTTTAATAGTATAGCGGTTGCCCTTCTCCTTGGCAAGCGATGTAACATCGAAAGGCAAGCGAATAGTAGTAGTAGCACGAGGAGCGGCTTCACCGGTCCACTCTACTTCGTAGTCGGTACTATTGAATGTAATGGTAAATGTAGCTGATGTAATAGCTTGAGTAGAACGGTTTTTAAGATCGATGTCGAAATAGTCATAGCCATATACACCGGTGATAGGAATCAACGATTGAGCAATCTCGGCATTGAGAGGCAACTCGACACCTGCATACTCGGGAGTACTACCGATAACGTTGAGTACATTCTCCTCATTGGCAGTAACATAAGCAACAACCTCAAGTTCAGCGGGGTTTACAGCCACTTCCTTGATTGTCTCGGGTACTTTATATGTATATTGTTTGGCAAAGAAATCACCTTTCTTACATGTAGTAATAGTATCGCCCCAAGTAGAAGTGAGATAAGCACGAGCCATGTGTTGGTGCATATATTCGCTACCAAGACCACCACCTGATTGAGGACCCATGATGTTATTTTCTGTAACTACGACATTCAACAAGTTGAAGTCGGCTGCGCCATCGGCTGTATAGTAACCTTCTACATCAACAGTGAGCGTACGAGTTGACTCATCGAAGCTGCTCTTCATCCACAAATTGACAGGAGCAACGATTTGAGTCTCCATACTTGCTACAGTAGCCCATGAGCTGCGGTTGATAATGATACGATCGTCGTAACGTTGGCGATTGACCATACCGGCGGGATAACCTGTAATACCAAAGTAGTTGTTAATCTCAGTACCCTCTGAAATACGAAAATCGGGCTCATCGCTGTTAGGTACTGAATAGTGACCTGCATGAACGGCTATCGCATACACCTTCTCGGGCTGTGCCTTGAGCATGTCGGCTACGATTTTGTGAGCATAAGGACAGTATCCACAGTGGATACCGGTAAACTCCTCAACAAGTACATTTTTGTACTGTTCTTCTGTTGAAACATTTCGTTCGGCACGACACATAACTATCGCTATCGTCAACGCCATAATAGAAAGTAATACTCTTTTCATATAGTTGTTTATTAAGGTTTTTCTCTATCGCAAATTTATGGATTTTGATAATTTGACAAAGCAGAGATACCCCGATTTTACTACTGCATGCTTTGCCATACAATGCAATGTACTACTGCATTCATTATTATTGTTTTGTTATTCAGTGTGTTATATCACCGTTTCTTTTTAACAAACATGCACATTTATTTAAAAAATATAGGCAAGAAAAACGATTTTTCGGCATTATTTACTATATTTGCGACAGATTTAAAGCCATTTTTAATCCCCAAAACAATGATTAGAAACAAGAAATACCCTCAAATAACAAGGTTGATAATATCAATAATATTGTTGCTTAACGTCAATACTGGATTGGCACTAACCGACACCATACAATTAAAAATCTTAAGAAAATCACAAGATTTAATTGATACTAACAACCTCAGAGGTTTGGAGATTCACAATGAAATAAACACACTGAAAGAGAAGTCCATCATCTCCGACAGTACATTTGTTGAGTTCCTTACCCAAAACATCGCTTCTTACTTTAGAGATCAATCGCAGCAACCAAATGCGATTGAAATACTCTCGACTACAACCGAAGCGCTTGAAAGCAAGGAGTGTGACAAGAAGATACTTCTTACACTATATCTCCCATTAGGTGCGGCATTTGAGGAGGTGGGCATGTGGAGTACCGCCATGGACTATTATCACAAAGCCCTCACAATAGCTCAAGAGAGCGATATGAAGGCTCACATTGCACGTATATATAATAATATTGCTGTAGCATACTACCGAATAGATCCCAATGCAGCCATTGAATACCTTAACAAATCGCTCGAAATCAATAAAATACTGGAAAGCAACAGAGAACTATACCTCAACTACAACAATCTGGCTGCTGCACACATGAGGTTGGAGGCTTATGACAAGGCTCTTGAGAATGCCTTGATAGCCATGCACTATATCAACAAGGAGAAAAACGCCGATATGTACTACTTTATGCAATGCAACATCGGCTCACTCTACACACAGAAGGGCAACTACAACTTGGCCATATCATACTTGGAAGATGCTCGCGAACACTTTGAACAAAGTGGCAATATTGCCGAACAAATCACAGTGAACATTTTGCTGGCTGAGGCTCATGAAAAGGCAGGAAACATTGCGATATCCGACCAACTGATCAACCGTATCGACAACGATATGATAGACAAAATCAACAATGCAGAATTAGAGTCGAATGTACGCACAACCTTGGCCGAGTTGTTCAAAGAGAAAAAATTGTACAAAAAAGCATACGAAAACCTCGAAATAGCATCGGTACTAAAAGACTCTTTACAACATGCCAATGATGAACTGAAAGTAAAAAACCTTGAAAAGATATACATTAATGAGCAAAAGATACGTGAAAGTGCCATAACCATCAATGAACTTGAACTCAAAAAACTACGTAGTGACAGGCAAATCATTATCGTAGTCATTGCTCTGCTCATCCTCTCTATTACACTCATATTCTTCATCATACGCTCGCGTATGAAAGACAAACTCATCAAGACCAATGCCATATTGTCGGAGCAAGAGAAAATATTGAGAGACAAAGAGATGGAGCTACAACACATCAAGGAACAAGAGCTCAAACAAGCCATCGACCAAAAGAACAGAGAGCTATCAAGCTATGCCCTATCCTACACAAAGGACAACGAGTTCTTAGCCAACTTGAGTGAGGAACTAAAAAACCTACTACTCGAAATTAACCCTCGCGACAAAGAACATCGCGAGCATATACGCAGTATCATTACAAAACTCAAGCAACACTGCTCTACCGACAACTGGCAAGAGTTTCGTTATTATTTCGAGCAAGTACACCCTTCATTCTACGAACGCCTCGACGAAATATCGCCCAGCATGACTCAACGACAAAAACGATTGTGCGCCATGCTATACATAGGACTATCCACAAAGGAAATATCGTCTATCACATTCCGCGAGGTACGCAGTATTGAGTCGGCGCGCAACCGTCTGCGCAAGAAACTCGAAATACCGGAGGAAGAGAGTATACAAGACTTCCTTACACGCAAACTTGGATAAAGAGATACACATATTATAATATAAGAGTTACATGAGGAAGATATTACAACTCATCGCCGTGTGCTCATTGTGGTACATGGTAGCGTGTTGCTCACAATGCGACACAACAACTACTACTCGCACAAGAGAGAGCTTCGATAACGATTGGCTATTCATGCTCTCCGATGCCGAAGGAGCCGAAACCGTAGAGTATGACGACACTGAGTGGCGAAAGCTCAATCTGCCCCACGACTGGGCAATTGAGGGCGACTTCTCGGCCGAAAATCCGTCAGGATATGCCGGAGGTGCACTCCCCGGCGGTGTGGGTTGGTATCGCAAACACTTCATTGTCGACAGCGCCGACCTGAGTAACGGTCGTAGAGTATACTTAGACTTTGACGGTGTATATATGTTGTCAAATGTATTTGTAAACGGCACTTCTACAGGAGTTCGCCCTTACGGCTACATATCTTTCCGTCGCGATATAACCGACCTGCTGCATCCGGGCGAGAATGTTGTAGCCGTAAGAGTCGACAACGAATTACAACCCAACTCGCGCTGGTATAGTGGCTGTGGCATATACCGCCATGTGTGGATGGTAAAGACCGAAGCCATACACGTAGACAATTGGGGAACTTACGTAACAACGTCCATCGTAGAAGAGAAGGAAGCTACCGTAAACGTGGCAACACGACTACGCAATACAACTTGCGACAGCGTGAGCGTTAATGTCAAACAATATATTCTTGATACCAACGGTAAGATTGTAGCCAAGGCCGACGGATACATGAATATAGCCCCCGACACAACAGCCGAAGAGAGTATCGAGCTACAACTCAACAACCCTCATCGGTGGTCGGTCGAAGAGCCTTACCTCTACACCATTCGCACCGAAGTCATACACAACGATAGGGTTATAGACTCATACGACACGCCCTTTGGTGTACGCACGTTCCGTTTTGACGAGAAGGAGGGTTTCTTCCTTAACGATAAGTATGTAAAGATAAAAGGAGTGTGCATGCACCACGATTTGGGTTGCTTGGGTGCTGCTGTAAACACTCGCGCCATAGAGCGACAGCTCGAAATTCTAAAAGAAATGGGCTGTAATGCCTATCGATGCTCACACAATCCTCCGGCACCCGAGGTACTTGACCTTTGTGACCGTATGGGATTTATCGTAATGGACGAGGCCTTGGACATGTGGAGTCGACCCAAAACACAGTACGACTACGCGCGCTTTTTCAAGGAATGGCACGAACGCGACATAACCGACTTGGTGTTACGCGACCGCAACCACCCCTCAATTTTCATGTGGAGCTTAGGTAACGAAGTACGCGAACAGTGGACACACGAGGCAAGCGACATCCTTTCGCTTGACGATGCCAATATGCCCCTCAACCTGATGAAGGACGCTACAGCATTGGCAAAAGAAGGCACACAATTGAGTACCAACTCGCTCATTACAAGACGTCTGTGCGAGATAGTAAAAAATCTCGATTCACGACCCACCACTACCGGCAACGACGAGCCGAACCCCAGCAATCACCTATTCCGCGCCGGCACACTCGACATCATTGGCTACAACTACCATGTAGAGTGGTTCGATTCAGTGCCCGGGTGGTTTCCCGACAAGCCATTCATAGCCACCGAAAGCGCCTCGGCATTAATGACTCGCGGCTATTATGAGCAACCCTCCGACAGCATGATGCCACGCCCTATTCGTTGGGATATTCCGTACATCAACGACAGTTACTCATGCTCGTCATACGACCATGTACATGCACCATGGGGTAGCACACACGAGAAGAACTGGCGCATGGTCAAGGAGCGCGACTACGTAAGTGGTACATTTATATGGACAGGATTTGACTACATTGGCGAGCCTACCCCCTATAAATTTCCTGCCCGCAGCTCATACTTTGGTATCGTAGACCTTGCCGGCTTCCCCAAGGATATATATTATATGTATAAGAGCGAGTGGAGCAACGACACCGTACTACACCTTTTCCCTCACTGGAATCATACCCCGGGCGAAACGATAGACATGTGTTGCTACTACAACCACGCCGATGAGGTTGAATTGTGGATAAATGGCATATCGCAAGGAGTCCGCACCAAACCCGAAGGCAAATTCCATGCCATGTGGCGCGTAACATACCAGCCGGGCGAAGTGCGCGTTGTATCACGTAAAGATGGTATAGAAATCCTCTCGCAAACCATTCGCACAGCCTCAGAGCCGGCACAAATACGCCTAACACCCGACCGTAGAACACTCAACGCCGATGGTAGCGACTTGAGTTTTGTAACGGTAGAAGTTCTCGACATGGATGGCAATCTGTGTCCTAACGCCGATAACCTCATAACCTTTACAGTCGATGGTAACGCATTTATCGCCGGTGTCGACAACGGTTCGCCCTACTCAATGGAACGTTTCAAGAGCAATCACCGTAAGGCATTCTATGGCAAATGCCTTGTAGTACTACAAAACAACGGCAATACCGGTGTGGCTACACTCACAGCCAACAGCGAAGGATTAAAACAGGCACAGGCCACTATCAAAGCCCAATAAAACAACCCATATACGCAACGAGGACACATTCAATTGAATGTGTCCTCGTTGTATATAGGTATAATTAAATACGCTTATTTAACTTCCCAAGTATCGCCACTGAGGATATACTCACGGAGCGACTTGAAGTTCTTCTTACCCTTAACCTCTTCAACTTGACGAGTGAGCTCGTCAGTGTAGTTGGGAGCATCAACATCGCGGATAACACCGATAGCCAAAGGCAACTCGTGGCCATCCATCATAGCCAACATTTGGTGCAATACGTTGTTGGGGTTCTTGGCATCGTGTACAAGAACATCGTCCATAGTATAACCATCCTCACCGATAGTAACAGCCTTAAGCATGTAGCCATCGAGAACGATACCACGGTTGTTCTCTTTACCGAAAATCATCTTCTCACCATGACGGAGGTGGATAGTGCGGTCGGCACGTACCTCTTTGTCGGCAACATACGAGTGGATGTTGTGGTTGAAGATAACACAGTTTTGGAGTACCTCACATACCGAAGCACCTTTATGTGCAGCTGCGGCAGCAAGAATCTCTACTGTTGTAGCCATCTCAACGTCGAGCGAACGTGCAAAGAATGTACCACGTGCACCAAAAACAAGCTCGGCGGGGATAAAGGGATCCTCTACAGTACCATAGGGCGATGACTTAGTCACCGAGCCACGATCGGTTGTAGGAGAGTATTGACCCTTGGTAAGACCATAGATCTTGTTATTCATCAACAAGATGTTGATATCGATGTTACGACGTACCTCATGGATAAAGTGATTACCACCAATAGCAAGGCAGTCACCATCACCCGATACTTGCCATACGGTAAGTTCGGGGTTGGCCATTTTCACACCCGATGCAATAGCACCACCACGACCGTGGATAGTGTGGAAACCATAAGTACCCATATAATAAGGTAGGCGCGATGAGCAACCGATACCCGAAATCACTGCAGTTTTGTGGGGAGCAACACCCACTTCAGCCATTGCTTTTTGCAAGGCATTGACGATAGCATGGTCGCCACAACCGGGACACCAGCGCACATATTGATCGCTCTTAAAGTCCTGGGCTGTATATTTCTTGTTCTCTTCCATGATTACTTCTCGATTAATTGGGTGAAATGTTCTACCAACTCGGCTGAGCTGAAGGGTTGACCTTCTACCTTGTTGTAACGCAAGAACTCAACACCGGCTATTTTACCTGCGAGGTATGATGCAAATTGACCATTGTTCAACTCACATACAACCACATTCTTATAACGACGGATGATTTCCTCGGCATTAGAGGGAAGGGGGTTGATGTAGTTGAAGTGAATCATAGCCACTTTCTTACCCTCTTTGCACATATCAGTTACTGCCGAATAGAGGTGTCCATAAGTACCACCCCATCCTACAACGAGGAGGTCGGCATCGGGATCGCCCAACACTTCGAGTTGAGGTATGAAGTCAGCAACCTTATCAACCTTTGCTTGACGCGCTGCCACCATGAGAGCATGGTTGGTAGGATCGGTAGAGATAGCACTTGTCTTGGCATCTTTTTCAAGACCACCAAGGCGGTGCATAAAGCCTTCCATACCGGGTACTGCCCAGTAGCGCACATTTGTCTCGGGATTGCGCATATAAGGTTTCCAACCAGCTTCGAGCATCTCGGGTTTAACATAGTTGGGATGTATCTCGGGATATTCGTCTTCCTCGGGAATACGCCATGCTGTAGAGCCATTGGCGATGAATGCATCGGTGAGCAATACTACGGGAGTCATGTGCTCAAGGGCAATCTTAGCGGCATTGAACGCCATGTCGTAGCAGTTGGCGGGAGTAGAAGCGGCAACAACTACCAAGGGGCTCTCACCGTTGCGACCGTAGAGAGCTTGCAAGAGGTCGGTTTGCTCAGTCTTGGTAGGAAGACCTGTTGAAGGTCCACCGCGTTGTACATCGATTACTACCAAAGGCAACTCAGCCATAACAGCCAAGCCGATAGCCTCGCTCTTAAGTGCAAGACCGGGACCTGAAGTAGAAGTTGCAGCCAAGTTACCGGCAAAAGCAGCACCGATAGCCGAGCATGCACCGGCAATCTCATCTTCCATTTGAACAGCTTTCACGCCAAGGTCTTTACGTTTGGCAAGCTCATGAAGGACATCGGTTGCGGGAGTAATAGGATAGCTACCAAGGAAGAGAGGCAAGCCGGCCTTTTCGGCAGCAGCTATAAGACCCCATGCAGTAGCTGTATTACCATTCAAGTCGGTATAGATACCCTTGCGTACCGATGCAGTCTCTACGCGGTAGGTCGATACCGATGCATGTATATTGTTACCATAGTTGTAACCATCGTTCAATACTTTCACATTAGCCTCGGCAATAGTGGGCTTTTTGGCAAACTTGTGCGAAAGCATGTTTCCGGCTTGTGATACGGGACGGTCGAAGAGCCAGCATACAAGACCAAGAGCAAAGATGTTCTTGCAACGTACGATTGACTTAACATCAAGACCCGAATCGGCAAGCGATTCTTTAGTAAGTGTTGTGATAGCCACCGACATTACTTGAGCGGGATCGATGCCCAACTCAGCAATTGCATCATCGGTTTGATAAAGAGCCTTTTGCAAGTCGGCCTCTTTAAACGAATCGGTATCGATGATAACCACGCCACCCTTCTTGAGGAATTGAATTTGTGTTTTCAATGCGGCGGGGTTCATGGCAACCAACACGTCGGCTTTGTCACCGGGCGTATAAACGCCTTTACCTATATGTACTTGGAAACCCGACACGCCGCTTAAGGTGCCTTGCGGTGCGCGTATCTCTGCAGGATAGTCGGGGAATGTCGAAATCTCATTGCCTATTGCAGCCGAGATTGCTGAAAAGATGTTGCCTGCAAGTTGCATACCGTCACCCGAGTCACCCGAGAAACGAACAACCACCTTATCCAGAACTTTCACCTTTGTTGATTCTGTCATTTCGTTGCTATTAGTTTGTAGATTAGGTTAACTACACCTACGGTTACTCCATAGATTGAGTGCAAAGTTAATAATTATAGTTGTTATCTTCCAAAGTTTTGAGGGTTTTTTATCATAAAATATTTACGCCCGCTTTTTCTTGATTTAATTTCAAAAAGACGTACTTTTGTGTCGGTTTATTATTTTTCAATGCTCAAAAACTACGAAATACTCGACGCCGAGTTGGGCAAGATTGCCATCAACCTCAGCAAAAGGGCTCGTCGCATCTCATTTAGAGGTGAAAACGGAGCCATTACGGCTATTATTCCGCACAATTATCGGGGTAATATCGAGTATCTGCAACGACTGATTAACGAAAATCGTGCAGCCCTGAAGCGATTGCTTAACAAGTCGGCATCGCGTCACGAGAGCTGCATGCTGTACGACGGCAAGCGCATAGAAATTGTCGAAGGCACACTTACACTGAAAGCCGACTGTAACATAGGTCGTGGTCGGGTGCGCTCGTGCAAGGGGCGCGACGGCATTACTTTCTTATTTCATCCCGACGACCTGCTATCGACATCATTCCAACAAGGCCTTGTCCGATACATCATGCGCACACTCACAACTCATTATGGAGCAACACTGCGACAGATGATTTATGAACAAGCCACACAATTGGGCATAGAATTAAAAGACGTGCGCTTAGGTCGCGGACAACGCATTTTGGGGCATTGCTCTCGCTCGGGCATTATCACCGTATCATCCTTTGTGCTTTTATTGCCACATCACCTACGACAATACATCATCAATCACGAATTGGCACACCTCACCCACTTCAACCACAGCCCCGCCTTTCACACCCTATGCAACGAGTATTGCCAAGGAAATGAAGCCGCTTGGGTCAAAGAGCTACGCAATTTTCACTTCCCGATAAGTTTATAATTCTTAATTATTGCAAATAATATATAATTTTCGACGCAATTATAAGAGTTATGCATGCTTTTTAAGGCGTGTCTATTGCATTCGTGTTAATAATGTACTATATTTGCACACACCAAGATGTGGAGGGGGCAATGATGTCCCCTCGTTTTTTTCTTGTAGCAAAAAATATGATAGACAAACAAATAGTACACGACATTGTAGCCGAAGCATTGCAAGGCAGCGACTGTTTCATCGTAGATGTAATGGTGCGTCCCGGCAACAATATAGTTGTAGAGATTGACAACGAAGAGGGCATCGACATCGAGCGTTGCGAGACATTGCATCGCTACATCGAATCGAAGCTCGACCGCGATGTAGAGGATTATGAGCTTGAAGTAGGCTCGGCCGGCATCACATCGCCCTTTAAGGTAGTAGCACAATACCGCAAGAACATCGGCAACGAAGTAGAGGTGTTGAGTTGCGACGGTCGCAAACTCAGTGGCGTGCTGAAGGCTTGCGACGAAAATGCGTTTACGCTCACCATTACCAAGAAGGTAAAACCCGAAGGCAGCAAGCGCAAAATAGAGGTTGAAGAAGACATCCTCTTTGCTTATAACGAAGTAAAATACACTAAATATCTAATCAGATTTAAATAAACCTATGGCAAAAAAAGCAGAAACCATCAGTATGGTAGATACGTTCTCAGAGTTTAAAGAACTTAAGAACATTGAAGTAACCACCATGATAAGCGTTTTGGAAGAGTCGTTCCGCAACGTGCTTGCCAAGATGTTTGGTACCGACGAGAATTTCGACGTTATCGTAAACCCCACCAAAGGCGACTTTGAGATATGGCGCAACCGCGAGATTGTTGAAGACGGTGAAGTAACCAACCCCAACATGCAAATCTCATTGAGCGAGGCTAAAGCTATCGACCCCGATTTTGAAGTAGGCGAAGAAGTAACCGACGAGGTAATTTTCGAGAAGTTTGGTCGTCGTGCCATCCTCAACCTCCGTCAGACATTGGCTTCTAAAATCCTCGACTTGCAAAAGGACGCCCTCTACAACCGCTACAAAGATCGCATTGGCGAGCTTGTGAGTGCCGAGGTATATCAAATATGGAAAAAAGAGATGTTGCTCGTTGACGACGAGAACAACGAAATAATCCTCCCCAAAGAGGAGCAAATTCCCACCGATTTCTATCGCAAAGGCGATACTGCCCGCGCCATAGTACTCGATGTAGAAAACAAGAACAACAATCCCAAGATTATCGTTTCGCGTACATCAAACGACTTCTTGCGTCGCCTCTTTGAGCTTGAGGTTCCCGAGATTCACGACGGCCTCATCCTCATCCGTGCCATTGCACGCATCCCCGGCGAACGTGCCAAGATTGCCGTTGAGTCGTACGACGACCGCATCGACCCCGTAGGTGCTTGTGTAGGTGTTAAAGGCTCACGTATACACGGTATCGTGCGTGAGTTGCGCAACGAGAACATCGATGTTATCAACTATACAGCCAATCCTTCACTCTTCATCCAACGTGCCCTTAGCCCCGCTAAGATAGCCTCTATCGAGGTTGACGAAGAGAACAAGCGTGCATCGGTTTACCTCAGCGACTCGAAGGAGGTATCGCTCGCTATCGGTAAGAATGGTCTCAACATTCGCTTGGCCATGAAACTCACCGGTTACGAAATCGAGGTATGCCGCCTCAAACAAGAGGGCGAAGAGAGCGTGGGTATCTCGCTCGACAAATACAAAGGCGAGATTGACAGCGCAGCCATCGAAGCATTCATGGCTGCCGGTTATACTACCGACCAACACATCCGCAACACATCGATCGACGAGCTTGTTGCCAAGACAGGTATCGACAGCGACTTGGTAGAGCAAATACAAACATTCCTCAACGACGAGGAGGATGTATTCCTTGACGAATTTGCCAACGAGATTGACCAATGGGTTATCGATGCCCTCAAGAAGATGGGCTGTGACACAGCCAAGCGAGTATTGGCACATTCACGCGAAGAACTTATCGACAAGGCCGACCTTGAGGAAGACACTGTCGATGAGGTTATCGAAATACTCAAAGCCGAGTTTGAGGATTAATCCCTCAACTCGACTCTTGCGCGAATGTCTATTAGAATGTACAACCATTAATTAAAGTCTATGTCAGTAAGGTTAAATAAAGTAGTAAGAGACTTAAATGTAGGTATTGACACAGTTGTCAATTTCCTCCAGAAGAAAGGTATCGAAATAGATTCGAACCCCAATGCAAAAATCAACGATGAGCAATACGAAATGCTTGTCAAGGAGTTTGCGCCCGATAAAATCCTCAAAAAAGAGTCGGACACCATCAGCCAAGAGAGACAGAAGCGCCCTGCTCCTGCCGAGAAAGTTGTTGAGCCTACTCCCATTGCCACTCCCGAGACAGCAAAGCCCCGTATACTTCGCACCATTGATTTGGATAAAAAGCCCTCTACTACCCAACCTGCTGAACAACCCAAGAAAGAGGAGCCCAAAGCAAATCCCGTGGTAGAGCCTAAGCAGGAGCCCAAACAAGAGCCTGCTCCTAAGAAGGAGAAGCCTCAACCCGAACCCAAGCCCGAAGCAAAGAAAGAACCCGTTGCCGTGGTAAAAGAGACTCCCGTCGAGAAGAAGCCCGAGCCCAAGCCCGTTGTTGCTCCTCAACCCGAGCCCAAGAAAGAAGAGCCCAAGGCTACTCCCGTTGTTGAGAAGAAAGAGGAAGCTCCCGCAGCCGATGAGCACAAAAACGAGGTGTTCACTCTCGGTAGCGTGACAGCAGCTCCCAAGCCCCAAGTATTGGGCCGCATAGACCTTGACAGCATCAACCAACAAACTCGCCCCAAGAAGAAATCGAAAGAGGAGCGTCGCAAAGAGCGTGAGGCAAAATTGCCCAACGCCAATGCTACTGCCACCGGTGATGCATCGGCCAACAGCAGCGAGCGCAAGAAACGCAAACGCATCAACAAAGACCGTGTTGATATCGAGAAGACAGCATCAACCATAGGTGCCAATCCCGAGCGCAAAAACAACCAAAACAACAACAATAATAATAACGCCGGCAAGAAGAACGGCAAGCCCAACAAGCAACCCAAACACCCCATCAAAACCGAGGTTAACGAAGAGGATGTACAAAAGCAAATAAAAGAGACTCTCGCCCGCCTCACTCAGAAGGGTACTAAGAAGGGTGCCAAGTGGCGTAAAGAGAAGCGCGAAGCCTTCTCGACTCGCGAACAAGAGCGTGTAGAGCAAGAGCTCGCCGACAGCAAGATTCTTAAGCTCACCGAGTTCGTTACCGCCAACGACCTTGCCTCGATGATGAACGTACCCATCAACAAGGTTATCGGTACATGTATGAGCTTGGGTATCATGGTATCTATCAACCAACGCCTTGATGCCGAGACCATCAACATCGTTGCCGAAGAGTTCGGCTTCCAAACCGAATACGTCAGCGCCGAGGTGTCGGAGGCTATTGCCGAGGAAGAGGACAATCCCGACGAGTTGATGCAACGTCCTCCCATTGTAACCGTAATGGGTCACGTTGACCACGGTAAGACATCGTTGCTCGACTACATCCGTAGCGCCAACGTTATTGCCGGTGAGGCCGGTGGTATCACCCAACATATCGGTGCATACAACGTAACACTCGAAGATGGTCGCCACATAACATTCCTCGATACACCCGGTCACGAGGCATTTACCGCTATGCGTGCTCGTGGTGCGAAGATTACCGATATCGCCATAATCATTGTTGCTGCCGACGACAACGTCATGCCTCAAACAGTCGAAGCTATCAACCACGCATCGGCTGCCGGTGTACCCATCGTCTTTGCCATCAACAAGGTCGATAAGCCCGCCGCCAACCCCGATAAGATTAAAGAATCGCTTGCCTCGATGAACTACCTCGTTGAGGAGTGGGGTGGTAAGTATCAGTCGCAAGACATATCGGCCAAGAAAGGTACCGGTGTAGACGAACTTCTTGAGAAAGTGTTGCTCGAAGCCGAAATGCTCGAACTCAAGGCCAACCCCAATCGTCGCGCTGTAGGTTCTATCATCGAGTCGACACTCGACAAGGGTCGCGGTTATGTAGCCACAGTAATGGTACAAAACGGTACATTGCGCATGGGCGACATCGTATTGGCAGGTACACACCACGGTCGCATCAAAGCCATGTTCAACGAGCGTAACCAACGCATACAAGAGGCCGGTCCCGCCGAGCCCGTACTTATCCTCGGCTTGGACGGTGCACCTCAAGCAGGCGATACATTCAACGTAATGGAGACCGAGCAAGAGGCTCGTGAGATAGCCAACAAACGCGAACAATTGCAACGCGAACAAGGCTTGCGTACACAAAAGTTGCTCACACTCGACGATATCGGTCGTCGCATTGCTGTGGGTGGCTTCCAAGAGCTCAACATCATCGTTAAGGGTGACGTAGACGGTTCGGTTGAGGCATTGACCGACTCACTCATCAAGCTCTCGACCGAGCAAATACAAGTCAACGTATTGCACAAGGCCGTGGGTCAAATCTCCGAGTCGGATATTATCCTCGCCGCTGCTTCAAATGCCATCATCGTAGGTTTCCAAGTGCGACCCTCTATGGCCGCACGACGCCTCGCCGAGAAAGAGGGTGTCGATGTACGCATGTACTCTATCATCTACGATGCCATCGAGCAAGTTAAGGCCGCTATGGAAGGTATGCTTGCTCCCGAAATGCGCGAAGAGGTTATCGGTACTGCCGAAGTACGCGAAACATTCCACATCTCGAAGGTGGGTACTATTGCCGGTTGTGTTGTCAAAGAAGGCAAATTGCGTCGCTCGGCCAAAGTACGCCTTATCCGCGACGGTATTGTCATCTATACCGGTGAGCTCGGCTCACTCAAACGCTTCAAGGACGACGTTAAAGAAGTACTCACAGGTTATGAGTGCGGCTTGAACATTACCAACTACAACGATGTGAAGGTAGGCGACCTTATCGAAGCATACGAAGAGGTAGAAGTAAAGAGAAACTTGTAATAAACATCCGATAAACCCATATCAACGAGAGGAGGCTGTGTCTATACATAGTCTCCTCTCGGTTTTTTGTTATAGGTATGTTTATCGCTGAAGCTGTTCGATATACGCAGATGTTTTTTGTTAACAAATCAAAATCACCCCCCCGATTGTTAATATTTATTAACAATCACATTATACTATTGACTTTCTCACAATGTTTCAATAAACTTGCATGAAAATCAACCCTTAATGTTTTATATCATGAAACGTATTTTATCTTTATTAGCAGTATTGTTTGCTCTATCGGCATACGCCGAGCATGAGTATATACCCTACGTTGAAGAAGGAAAAGTTTGGGTAAGTTTTGAAGTTTCAAGCTCAAGTTATAAACAAGTAGGTATCGGTGAGCTTACTGAAATAAATAACAAACTCTATCACAAACTCTACATATCAATACTTGATGCTATTACTAATGAAATAACCTATACCGGACTTCATGGTTATATTCGTGAAGAAAACAAGAAGGTGTTTACTCGCGAACTCAACAATGAATTTGAGACAATGATTTATGACTTTGATATACAAGCCGGAGACACAATACAATTTCAACAAGGAGAAACTATTGTTGATAGCATAGACACTCAAATATATTATGGCAAAGAGAGACATGTTTTCTATGTAACACATGAGAGCAGTCAAATAAATGATATATGGATAGAAGGTGTCGGCTCACAAGAATTCCCAATCATGCTCTCGTTAATCCCAAATTTCGGCGCATCAGGTATGATGTTTTATGAGTACAGTTACAACTACAACACCAAAAAGATATTCCCTACAGACAAAACACCCAAGCCCGAATTTTCTTATCCCGAACATGAGTATATTCCCATCCTTTCTCCCTCAAATGAATGGGTAGAGTATGGTTACAAACGCTATATGCAATATACTGTTGGTGAAATGGTCGAATTATATGGTAAAAATTACTATACCATTAATGAGACAGAATTATCTTTACCAGATCAAGTAATTTCGCATTCAAAACACAAATCTTATTATAGAGAAGAAGATAAGAAGTTGTATATGCTAAATGTAGACGAGGATTTCTTAGTGTTCGATTTTGGGGCAAAAGCAGGCGATACCGTCACACTTAAGCCCTTTTTTGAAAACGAAGTAAGAAAAATAATTATCGACAGTATACAATCCACCACATTGAATGGCAAGGTGCGCGATATTTACTATGTAGATTATGGGTATGAAACCGATGTGTGGATTGAAGGTATAGGTCCTATACATTCTTTTTTATTTAACGAAGGAATAAGATGGGGTGGTGTCGGATATAGTTACTTCCATTATTACTACGACAATAGCACGCAATATGTATATCCTGAAGATCGTGAAGTATTAGACTTCAGTGCTGTTCACTCCCCGCAAGCCGAAGCCCACACCCTCACCCTGCATCGCAATGGCAATGCGTTGATGGCGGTATTCCCCACTGCATCGACAGGCGAGTCTATCACGCTCTACGACGCTACAGGTCGTGTGGTAACAACACAAGCCGTGCAACAAGGTGCTACAACCGTTAGCATAGATACAACCACGCTCCCTGCGGGAGTATATATAGCCCGCCTCAACAGCGGAGCTACAGCCAAGGTGGTGCTGTAAGGAGGGAAAACCTTTGAACACAAACATTGCCCCTACGGAACATTTCCGTGGGGGCAATTTTCATATCACGCAAGGTAATCTTTTCTCCCCATGTGTTTTCCGAACGGAAAATATAGGGGGAGTCCACGCAGTGGGTAGGGGTTGGTTTGCTCACGCATGATTTTAACCCCTCCGGGCTGTGCCCACCTCCCCTATCTCTACGAGCAGAGGAGGAAAAATATACCACCCGACACACAAAGAAACATGTCCTTATGTTCTTATGTCTTAATAACAACACACACATGGTAACCTTTTCTCCCCATGTGTTTTCCGCATGGAAAATATAGGGGGAGTGGCTGCAAGCCGAGGGGGTTGGAGGAAGACAGAGTATTTTTTAGACATAAGAACATAAGGGACATAAGCCCTGCATGGGGGATTTATATAGACATAAGAACAAAAAGACATATATTAGGCGTGCGAAGCACGGGTCGCAGCTCCGCAAGGAGCGCGAATGAATAGCCCCGTACGAGCCTACGAGCGTAGCGAGTGGCGAAGTGCGGGGTATCGTCTCCAGCTCTGCGTAATCGTCTGGAAGACGGGATTTTACAACCTTTCGCGTCTTTCAGACGCCGATGTCGGGAGGATGCCCGCCACCCCGCACTTCGTGCCTACGGCACTCGTACGGGGTTACTATATTTCGGGGCATAAAGCCCCTCAACCCGTGCTTCGCACGATTTTCACCTACGCCATGGGATTTTTCTTAGACAGAAGTACATAAAGACATATATAGGGCGTGCTTCGCACGAACTTTATATATCCTTTTTGAACATCAGTCCAAGAAAAGGTTACCCACCCTCATGGTATATGCCTCAAACAAAACAGCACCGCACGCAAAAAAATACATTTATACATATATATTTATACTTCTTATAAAGAAGTATCCTGCTGCGGGGCGGTATCTATTTTTATAAAAAAGTATTAAGAGATTTTTTTGCACTGATTTTTTACCTAATTTTGCAGTCGATTTTGTGAATAACCGTGTTACTCCACTTGACGTATGCAGAAAAATTTAGTTATCGTAGAGTCACCTGCCAAGGCCAAGACTATTGAAAAGTTTTTGGGAAAGGATTATAAAGTCCTATCGAGCTATGGCCACATACGCGACTTGAAGAAGAAAGTGTTCAGTATAGACATCGACAACAACTATACACCCATATATGAAATACCAGCCGACAAGAAAAAACTTGTAGACAACTTGCGTGAGGAGGCTGCCAAGGCCGAGACCGTGTGGCTGGCATCCGATGAGGACCGCGAGGGAGAGGCTATCGCATGGCACCTTGCCGAGGTGCTCGAATTGGACCCCACTAAGACCAATCGTATAGTATTCCACGAGATTACCAAGAATGCTATATTGGAGGCTATCAAGAATCCTCGCACCATAGATGTGGCTCGTGTCGATGCTCAACAAGCTCGTCGTGTGCTCGACCGCATTGTGGGCTTTCAACTCTCGCCCGTATTGTGGAAAAAGGTTAAACCCGCGTTATCGGCCGGTCGTGTACAGTCGGTAGCTGTACGACTTATTGTAGAGCGCGAACGCGAAATAGAGGAGTTCCAGAGCGAGGCTTCGTACCGCGTGTTGGCCGAGTTTAGCACTCCCAACAACGATACAAAGTTCAAGGCCGAACTGAACCACCGATTTAAGACCGAGCAAGAGGTGAACGACTTCCTTACTGCTTGCAAGGAGGCCAACTATACCATTGAGGATGTATCGGTAAAACCGGCGCGCAAGGTACCGGCTCCCCCATTTACCACCTCGACCCTGCAACAAGAGGCAGCTCGCAAGTTGGGATTCTCGGTGGCTCAAACCATGTCGGTGGCTCAACGTCTGTATGAGAGCGGACACATCACCTATATGCGTACCGACTCGGTAAACCTCTCGTCGTTGTGTATCAACACCACTCGCGAAGAGATTATAGGCACATTGGGCGACAAGTACCTGCAAATACGCAAATATCCCAATAAGAGCAAGGGTGCACAAGAGGCTCACGAAGCTATCCGCCCTACTTTCATATCAAACCACACTATCGAGGGCAATCGTCAAGAGCAACGCCTATATGAGTTGATATGGAAACGTACCATCGCCTCGCAAATGAGCGATGCCGAGATTGAAAAAACCTCGATTGTTATCAATATATCGAATCGTAATGAGCAATTTATCGCTACCGGCGAGGTTATCACCTTCGACGGTTTCTTGAAAGTGTATCTCGAAAGCAACGACGACGAGAACGAGAGCGAGATGAGCGACATTTTGCCCACAATGACCCAAGGCGAACACCCCGTTTGCCACAGCATTACAGCTACCGAGCGTTATACACAACATCCGCCCCGCTACACCGAGGCAAGTCTTGTGCGCAAGCTCGAGGAGCTGGGTATAGGCCGCCCGTCGACCTACGCGCCCACTATCTCAACCATTCAACAACGCGAGTATGTGGTAAAGGGCGACCGTCAAGGCGAAGAGCGTATGTACAACATCATATCGCTATCGAAGGGCAAGGTAACACAATGCACCAAGAAGGAGTTGGCAGGTGCCGAGAAGAGCAAGTTGCTACCTACCGATATAGGTATTGTGGTAAATGACTTCCTCACCGAGTACTTCCCCAACATCCTCAACTATAACTTTACAGCCAACATCGAGGAGAAGTTTGACGACATTGCCGACGGCAAGATAGGCTGGGTATCGGTTATCGACAGCTTCTACACCGACTTCCACCCCACCATCGAGGCAGCCAACTCGCTACGCCTCGAGCACAAGGTAGGCGAGCGTATGCTGGGTAACGACCCCAAGACCGGTCGTCCCGTGTCGGTGAAGATAGGTCGATTTGGCCCCATTGTACAGATAGGCTTGCCCAACGACGATGAGAAGCCCATATTTGCATCATTGCTCAAGGAGCAATCGATGAACAGCATCACCCTTCAAGAAGCACTCAAACTCTTTGAATTGCCCCGCACACTCGGCGACTTTGAGGACAAGGCTGTTGTGGTAAACAATGGTAAGTTTGGCCCCTACATTCGTCACGACAACAAGTTTATCTCTATTCCCAAGACTTACACACCGCAAAGCATCACCCTTGAGGAGGCTATCGAGGTAATAGAGAAGAAACGCGAAGATGACAATAACCGCCTCATCAAACGATATGACGAGGATGCCGACCTGGAGGTACTCAACGGTCGGTATGGTGCTTACATAGCCTACAAGAAGAAAAACTACAAGTTGCCCAAAGGCACCGATGCACACAGCCTCAGCTATACCGACTGTCTGCATATCATCGAGAGTGCCGACAAAGAGGGTGCTCCTGCCAAACGCACCACACGCAAAGCAACAACTAAGAAAAAATAATTATCATGAAGATTATTAATTTCTCGGAGCAGAACAGTATTATCAACCAATTCATGAGTGAATTGCGCGATAAGAACATCCAGCAAGACCGCATGCGCTTTCGTCGCAACTTAGAGCGCATCGGTGAAATCATGGCTTACGAGATAAGTCGCACACTCAATTATCGCGCACAAGCCATCACAACACCACTTGGCACAAAGGACATGAATCTTCCTGCCGATCAAGTGGTATTGGCCACCATTTTGCGTGCCGGATTGGGATTTCACCAAGGTTTCCTATCATACTTCGACCATGCCGAGAATGCCTTTATATCGGCCTACCGTCAATACAGCAACGAGACCGACTTTGACATACATGTAGAGTATATTGCATCGCCTTCGCTCGAGAACAAGGTAATGATTCTTGCCGACCCCATGCTTGCCACAGGCAAGTCTATGGAGCTATGCTACAAGGCCTTGTGCAACTCAAAGGGCACACCTGCAGTAACACATGTAGCAGCCGTCATAGCCAGCCGACAAGCCATTGAGTATGTCGAGCAACACTTCCCCGCCAACACCACATTGTGGGTAGCCGGTGTCGATGATACCCTCAACGCACATGGTTACATCATCCCGGGTTTGGGCGATGCGGGTGACTTGGCCTACGGAGAGAAATAAAAATCATTATATATCAACATCTTACATCAAATCTATCCGATATATTCATACGGATAGATTTGATACTTTTTTGCAAATAGTAACTATTTTGTAAAAAAACATTATATTTGCACTCACAAACATTTAGCATACAATACTATGAGCCAATCAAAACCCATTCACATTGTAGAAGTTTCGGGTAAAAGAGCCCTTAATAAGTTCGCAACTTTCCCCACCGACCACCTTTATAAAGACCATCCCTACTACGTACCGAGCCTCGTTTCGGACATCGTAGGAACATTCAACCCCAAAGAAAATCCCGCATACGAGTTCTGCGAGAGCATCTGTTACATGGCATATAAAGACGGCAAGCCCGTAGGTCGTATAGCCGGTATCATCAACCACCGCTTGAATGAGCGCACCGGACACAAAGAGGCTCGATTTGGCTTTGTTGACTTTGTTGACGATAAAGATGTAAGCTGGGCACTCTTCAAGTTTGTCGAGGAGTGGGCACGCAAGAAAGGCATGACATCAATGCACGGTCCGTTGGGCTTCTCCGATATGGACCCCGAAGGTTTGCTCGTAGAGGGTTTCGACCAAATGGGTACATCAGTAACCATCTACAACCACCCCTACTATGTCGAGCACATCGAGGCATTGGGCTACGAAAAAGAGAGCGACTGGGTAGAGTTTAAGATACAGATACCCAAGGAAATTCCCGAGAAGCACCTACGCATTGCCGAGATTGTAAAACGCAAATACAACTTGCGCGTACTCAAATACACCGATGCCAACAAGCTCATCAAGGACTACGGTCAAAAGATATTTGACCTTATCAACGTAGCCTACGACCAGTTGTATGGCTACTGCCCCTTGTCGCAACGTCAAATTGACTATTACATCAAGATGTACATCCCCATGATACGCCTTGAGAATGTACCCCTCATTGTAGACGAAAACGACGAACTGATAGGTGTGGGTATTACACTTCCCTCATTGGTAAAGGCTCTGCGCAAGTCACGCGGTCGCATGTTCCCCTTCGGCTTCATCCACCTGCTCAAGGCACTCAAGTGTCACAATGACGTGGTAGAAATGTTGCTCGTTGCCGTACGCCCCGACTACCAAAGCAAGGGTGTCAATGCACTCCTCTTTGCCGACCTTATCCCCGTATTCAACAACAACGGATACACCTACGCCGAGAGTAACCCCGAGCTTGAGGACAACAACAAGGTGCAAGCTCAATGGCAATACTTCGACCGTGAGCAACACCGTCGTCGTAGAGCTTACTGCAAGAAACTATAATTGACATAATTATCTAATACTACAAACTCGAGTTTATGCAAATAAATCTTGATTTTCTCAAAAACGGCTTCGAATTCCAACCGAAGCTGTTTTCTATGATGCGCGACTACAACCGTCAACGCTTCATGAAAGACCTTATGGCCGGTATCATTGTAGGTATCGTGGCATTGCCTTTAGCCATTGCCTTTGGTATCGCGTCGGGTGTAAGCCCCGAAAAGGGTCTTATCACAGCCATCATCGGTGGCTTTATCGTATCGTTCCTGGGTGGTAACAGTGTGCAGATTGGTGGCCCTACCGGTGCATTTATTGTTATCGTCTATGGTATCATCGAAACCTATGGTCTCGAAGGTCTCGCCATTGCTACATTCTTGGCAGGTCTTATGCTGGTGCTCATGGGTGTGTTTAAGCTGGGTACTATCATCAAGTTTATCCCCTATCCTATCGTAGTGGGCTTCACCAGCGGTATTGCACTCACCATCTTTGCTACACAAATCAAAGACCTCTTCGGCCTTACCATGGACAATGTACCTGCCGACTTCGTGTCGAAATGGATAGCCTATTTCGGTGCATTCGACACCATCAACTGGGTATCGACAGCCGTAGGTATAGGCAGTGTGGTACTCATTGCCCTCTCGCCCCGTATCTCCAAGAAGATACCCGGCTCATTGTTGGCCATTATCATCATGACAGTCTTGGTGTACTTGTGCCGTGAGGTATTCCACCTTGAGGCTTTTGCCAATGTCGAGACTATCGGCAACCGCTTTGAGATAAGCGCCTCAATCCCCACACCCGAGACTCTGTCAATCAACATGGAGTCTATCTCGGCTCTTATGTCACCCGCCTTCACCATCGCCATGTTGGGTGCTATCGAGTCGTTGCTCTCAGCCACAGTAGCCGACGGTGTAACAGGCGACCGCACCACCAACAACACCGAGCTTATTGCTCAAGGTGCAGCCAACATGGTTGTACCCTTCTTCGGTGGTATTCCTGTAACAGGCGCTATCGCACGCACCATGACCAACATCAACAACGGAGGTCGCACACCTATTGCCGGTATCATCCACGCCGTAGTATTGTTGCTCATCCTGTTGTTCCTCGCGCCCCTCACCAAGCACATCCCCATGGCTTGCTTGGCCGGTGTATTGGTAATGGTATCATACAATATGTTTGGTGTACGCACCTTTAAGAGCATGTTCAACAGCCCCAAGAGCGACATTTCGGTACTCTTGCTTACCTTCCTGCTCACAGTACTCTTCAACCTTACCATCGCAATCGAGATTGGTCTGTTATTGGCTGTAGTTCTCTTCTTGCGTCGTGTGTCGGAGAGTGTCGACATCTCGGTTGCTCGCGACCACCTCGACATAGCTCAAGGTACCGAGACAGCCGTACATGAGGAGTTGGATATACCTCACGAAGTAGAGGTGTACGAAATCAACGGTCCGTTCTTCTTCGGTGTAGCTACCAAGTTCGACGAAATGATGATGAACATCAAGGACAAACCCCAATTGCGCATCATCCGCATGCGTCGTGTTCCGTTCATCGACTCTACAGGTATACACAACCTCGAGAACCTCATTGTCGCATCACGCAAAGAGGGTATCGATGTGATTCTTTCGGGTGTAAATCCCAAAGTACACACTACACTTGTCAACGCCGGTATCAACAAGGTTATAGGCGAAGACCACATCTTCGACCACATCAACAAGGCACTCGAAAAAGCCCGCTCGTTGATAAAATAACAAATACATACAAACCAAATCAAAAAGAAGGTTGTACCTAAATCAAATGGCACAGCCTTCTTTGCTATTATAACACAACACTATAAGCGATTATTTCGCCCTTTACAATTGTTAACACATCATAATTACCCCCCCGATTGTTAATATTTATTAACAATCGCACTATACTATTGACATTCTCATAAGATTTCAATAAACTTGCATAAAAATTAACCCTTAATATTTTATATCATGAAACGAACTCTATTGACCCTATTGGCAATGCTAAGCATTGCAACCGTATTGGCTAAGGATAGCTACTTGCCTACTTGTGCACCTCTGAGAGAGTATATTTACCATAATGAACAAGGAGAAAGTTGGCGTGAAAATACATTTTTATCGGAATATGCTCCAGGCTATATTGCATATAACGAGGACGTGCCAGGCTTCTATAAGGTTTTAAGAGAAGATGGCACAAGAATACTGAGAAATTATAACAACATTACCAATACCCCCGAAATGTTAGCTCTCATTAAAGAGAATTTTACTACAGACGGTAATGATTTTGTCTACTTTGACTATAATCTTCAGATTGGCGACACTCTTTGTGTTGTAGAGCAAATAAATGGAAAAGCAGGTTACTTGGAGGGGATATTGATAGATGGAAAAATAATAAAAGTAGAATCTATTGACGTCATTGAGATAAACGCCCAACCTCGCGTGAGGTACATCCTTGAAACAAACGATTTTTCAGGATACTTAGAGCAATCACGTGGCAAAGAATCCGGCGATTATCTCTACACATATTCTATAGAAAGAATAGGAAAAACATATAGCGATTCATGGATTGAAGGCATTGGTTACACTAAAAATAATTGTGATTATGAACTCCAATGCGTATTTGAAGAAGGCGAACTGATATATGGTGAAGAATATGTTGAAGAAAGATCTTATCTGCCTACTTGTGCACCTCTGAGAGAGTATATTTACTATAATGAACAAGGAGAAAGTTGGCGTGAAAATACATTTTCATCGGAAAATTATCCGGGTTATATTGCATATAATGATGACTATATTTACAACAAAGTTTTGAGAGAGCAGGGGACACAGATATTACGAAACTTTGACGGCTTGACAACCACACCCGAGTTGATAAAGTTATTGAACGAAAATTTACCAACAGTTAATAACGACTTTGTCTACTTCGATTATAACCTTCAAGTAGGCGATACCCTTTGTGTTGTATATCATACAACATCACCTACGCATGATTATGAAGCACATTGTTTAGAGGGTAAAATAATAAAAGTGTTGTCAATAGATACTATCGAATCGGGTACACATTCACGATTGAAATATAATCTTGAGTCACGACTATTTACTGCAGGACTTAGTGCATACTGTGACGCTTCACTACCTCCCAATGAAAGAGTTTATGAATATACCTATAGCTTAAGTTTTGGTAATACTATCAACGATGCTTGGATAGAAGGCATAGGATATACCGCATTTATTTTCTCCGGTGATTTAGATGCTAACTTTATGCACGAACTACAATGTGTGTTTGAAGAAGGAGAACTGATATATTGTGCCGATGGTGCCGATTGTAAAGGATTGAGCGACAATGTCAATAAGAAAATTGACTTTACTACCCTCACCTTGCATCGCAGTGGTGATGCGTTGATGGCGGTGTTCCCCACAGCATCGGCAGGCGAGACAATCACGCTCTACGATGCTACAGGCCATGTGGTAGCAACACAACCCATCCGTACAGGCGCTACTACAGCCACGATAGACACATCAGCACTCCCTACTGGAGTATATATAGCCCGCCTCAATAGCGGTGCAACTGCCAAGGTGGTACTGTAGTGAAGAAAATACCTTTTAAAGCAAGCATTGCCCCACAGAATATTTCTGTTGGGGCAATTTTTATATCACGCACGGTAACCGTTTCTCCCCATGTGTTTTCCGCACGGAAAATATAGGGGGGAGTGGCTGCAAGCCGAGGGGGTTGGAGAAAGACAGAATATTTTTTAAGACATAAGGACAAAAGAGACAAAAGGCCTTGCTTGGGAATTATTATAGACATAAAGGACAAAAGTTACATATAAAAGCGTGCGAAGCTCGGGTCGCAGCTCCGCAAGGAGCGAGAATAAATAACCCCGTACGAGCCTACGAGCATCGCGAGTGGCGAAGTGCG
>JAGBHF010000096.1 GCA_017935645.1 Bacteroidaceae bacterium
ACAGCATCAAGGGGGGTAGAGTTAGGTCGCACTTTAGCTATATCTGTCGACACATCGCGCTCAAGCAGGTTGACACTCTCTTCGCGAGTTATGTCTGTACTCAACGGTGCGTTGACAATGGTCTTACCACCACCCTCGTCAGGAACCACGGCTGCACTCATGGCAAGTACTGCTCCACAGTCACCGCCAAGGTCACAGCCCATTACTACACTCACTACGGCAATCACCGCCAAGGCGAGCATAAACATCCATTTATGCTTACCTACAAATTCAATCATCTTTTTTACCATATTTACAAACCTGTTTTTAAGTGTTTATACTCTCTTTTATGAGCCCCAGAATTGCTCCTCACTCCATTTGTTTGGCTTTCGTTCAATTTCTTCAGGACGTGCCGCGCCTTGCATATTGGGCAGGCCGTCACCCTCTTTGGGCAGGGTGCGTTCTTCGGCGATACGGGCGTTACGGCCTCGTATCTCTCCTTCACTGCGGGCGTTCTCGATGTCTCGGTCATAGCGACGACTGCGATGCAACGACTTGACAAAGTCCATAAACTTACCTTCACCCATTGCATTGCTCACGGCAAGCATCTCGGCTTCAAGTTCGGCTCTATCTTCAGGGCTGTAACCCTCCTCGGCAAGCCACGCCTCGTAATCGGCCATGGTTTGGTTACTATTGGTCTTGAAGGTATTGTTGCGGGCGTCACGTTCATCGGCAGCAGCTTGCCACTCTGCCAAGCCTCTATCCAGCTCGGCGCGTGCCTCATCATCGCCATTGATAGCGGCCATCAAGTCGGGACCAAAGTTGCGACCAAGACTTTCATACAAGCCTTTACCCTCAGCCATATCAAGATAAAACGACGCTGTTTGGGGATTACGTTTTAACACACCGGCAAACTCATCTATCTTGCCGCGCATCTCGCTCAACGAATTATCACGCTCGTCGAGCATACTGCCTACACCTTCATAGAGTGCCTCATCTTCATCATACACCCCTTCGGGATTGTATGTGCGCAATCGCTCTACGATTTTTTCTCGACCGCTCGGGGCTGTAACCTCTGTGGTCGTAGACTCTGTAACCTCTCCGGTTGCAGGGTCTTGCTCGGTGGTTGTTACCACATCTTCAATTTTTTCTTTTTCCATATATGTACTTTTTACCTTTTCGGCTTACGTTATCAAAAGTACATCTACCCTTGCTTTCTCTTTTGTTATTTTTGGATTTGCGCTTTTTTCCCTATTTTTGTACTGTGATGCTACACATACTATATATGTGTAACTCTGCTACCGACAATCCGACAATCATCCGACGCAACGACGACTTTATTGCCGTCTACAACAATGTACTGCGACGTTTCCCATGCATACCGCTTGAGGATGCCGTCGTTATTGCCATTCATTCACCCGCGCGAGAGTTCTACATAAGCGAGCTATATGCCATCAAGTATTGTTACGCGCTCGCATCCCGTCGTGGTACCCGCCTCAAGCGTGGTACCGCCAAGCATCAGTGTGTATCTACCATATACCTCATGGCTCGCAACCATGCCGCCAAGCACAATGTATCGTTACGCGATGCTGTTATTGCCGTTATATACAACCAAGCCCCACGCTTCTATATCAACCGTAGCACGGCTTATGCCATTATCAAAGGACATCGTAACTAAACATGCACAACACCGACACCGTCATACAAGAAAATATGCAGAGACTTGCCATCGTCAACGCGCCCTACGACCCATGGCAAGGTACACCCGGTGTTATTCCTCGACAACCGCTACAGGTACATAACCTCGGCGAGTGTCTCGTACCTGCCGACCTCATCCGCGACTATCCGCAATACGCCGATGGAGTAGGGCAAGAACAACTCATGCACTTCACCTTCCACCGTTTTGTATACGACTTCGAGTATTTTTGTGCCTATTGTGTGCGGGTACAGGACAAGGAGGGCGCACACATTGTACCCTTTGTACTCCGCGCTGCACAACGCAAGCTCATCAAGTGTTTCGAGGACCAACGACGCGCCGGCAAGCCTATTCGCGTTATCCTGTTGAAAGCTCGGCAATGGGGAGGCTCTACGGCTACACAGATATATATGTCATGGTTTCAACTCTTCCACCGTCCCAATTGGCACAGCGTGGTGTGCG
>JAGBHF010000010.1 GCA_017935645.1 Bacteroidaceae bacterium
ATAACGTTGATGACCGTTTCGTTTGCCCCATTTTTGTGTACTTAAAAAACCACATTCCGGACATCTTTTTCTTCTTGTTTTTTGCATAAAAAATACCTTTGATGAAACGCGTTTCATCAAAGGTATTATAAATATCTGTATATTAATGAATTATATGCGGTTTTACCAAACACATTTGTCCATTATACCATAAAAAAGAGGATGTCGGTGCATCCTCTTTTCTGTTATTATACCTTGTAAATGTTTTCTAATCGTTGTGTCATGAAGTACTGGAATACACCTCGCAGGAACATATAGGATGTAAATGCCAGCCACAAGGCGTTGTTGCCTATAATGGGTTGCAAGCCGTAGAAGAGTGCAAAGAATGCAACTGTCGATAGTAACATAGCATCGCGCATCACGCGAGTTTGTGTAGCGCCTATCATCACGCCGTCGAGTAGGAAGGGGATAGAGCATGCCAACGGAATGGCTATTACCCAGCCGATGTAGCTACCCGCCAACTCTATCAATGACGAGGCGTTGGGTTGATTGGAATCGACAAATATACCCAACAACTCACGCCACCAACCTAAGTAGGCGGTAACAAATACCAGAGCGATACCCAAGCTCCAGCCGATACATAGACGCACACAGCGACGCAATGAAACGGCATCGCGTGCTCCTGTAAATCGTCCGGTAAGTGCTTCGGCGGCAAAGGCAAATCCGTCGCTCATATATGAGAATAGCGTAAAGAGCTGCAGTAGGAGGGTGTTTACCGCAAGAATTTCCTCATTCATACGAGCCGAAATGCCGGTGAAGAAGGTGTACACAATAACAATGCAGAAGGTGCGTATCATAATATCGCCATTAACTGCAAAGAAGCGTGTAAAGGCGCTACGGTCGAAGACATCCTTGCGATTGACTGCAACGAATGTGTGGCGGAACTTGGCAAAGAGCAGTATGGTAGCCAGTGCTACACCGCACCATTGAGCCACTACCGATGCCTGTGCCACACCCACAATGCCCATATCAAGCCCGAACGCAAAGAGGAAACTGCATATAATATGTATGATATTGACCGTTACGGCTACAACCATGGGGATAATGGCATTTTGCATGCCGGTAAACCAGCCATTGAGAGCAAACAATATCACACCGGCCGGTACAGCCCAAATGCGGGTATAGAAGTAGTCGGCCACCAAGTCGTTGCCATTCATAGCCCACAACGACAGTTCGCCTATGGGATACTGCAACGCCAACACCGCTACACCCAATACTACGGCTATAATGAGCGATCGGATGAGCATGCGCGTACATTCGGCAAAGTCTTTTGCACCGTAGGCTTGTGCAGTAAGTCCGCTTGTACCCATGCGCACAAAGGCACTGTTCCAGTAGATAAAGTTGAAGATAGAAACACCAATGGCCAGCGCTCCGATTGTTGCAGCCGAGTGCTCACTATTGTAGTGCCCGGCGATAGCTGTGCTCACAATACCCATGAGCGGAACGGTTATGTTCGATATAATATTGGGTATAGCCAGACGTATGATTTCACGATTCATTTTCATGGCGCAAAGGTACGGCTTTTTGCTCAAAATGCCATAATTAAAATAGAGAAAGCGGTGTGCCACAACTTTGCAACACACCGCCTATAGAGATTATTAGTGAAATAGTATTATGTGTTCATACCACCGCAGCAGTGGATAACTTGACCTGTAACGTATGATGAGAGGTCAGAGGCCAAGAAGGTAGCCACGTTGGCCACATCCTCGGGTGTACCGCCACGACGCAAGGGGATGAGTTTAGCCCAAGCATCACGCACCTCCTCGGTAAGTTGAGCAGTCATATCGGTGATGATGAAGCCCGGAGCGATAGCATTGGCGCGGATACCACGTGAACCCAACTCCTTGGCAATAGACTTGGCAAGACCAATCATACCGGCCTTAGATGCCGAGTAGTTCGATTGACCTGCATTACCCGATACACCTACAACCGATGCCATGTTGATGATGCTACCGCCTTTTTGACGCATCATGATGGGGGTAACAGCGTGAATGAAGTTAAATGCCGATTTGAGGTTGACATTAATAACCATATCCCATTGTTTCTCGTCCATGCGCATCATCAAGCCGTCGCGTGTGATACCGGCATTGTTTACGAGAACATCTATACGACCAAAGTCTTTCATGATTTCGGCGATTACGTTGTGTGTATCGTCGTAGTTGGCAGCGTTAGAGGCATAACCCTTGGCGCGTACACCATAGGCGGCGATTTCGGCTTCAGTAGCCTTTGCATTATCATCGATAGCAAGGTCGGTGAATGCAACATCGGCGCCCTCCGAAGCAAATTTCAAGGCAATGGCTTTGCCAATACCACGTGCTGCACCTGTTACGACAGCAACTTTTCCTTCAAGTAGTTTCATATCATTCAATTATTTATCTTGTCGTGTTGGCGACAAGTATTAGTTAATAATTAAGTCTCAATTTTATCTCATTATACCATATAACATAAAGTCGGTAATAAGGCAACGAATGCGGTTGCGCTCGACACCTACTTCGTAGAAGGCATTCTTGATGTAGGGTACTTCAAGACCCTTGAATGCACAGTGCAGAATAGTGGCTGTTGCCAGTGAGTTGTGCACGATGAATTTTCCTTTCGATACACCCTCGTCGAGAATCTTGCGCAGAAGGTCAATTTCGCTTTTCGATATCTTCTTACGCGCATGTTCTACCTCAGCAATGTCGCGGAAGAACTCGGCACGGAGCGAACCGTTTCGGTACACAATCTCGCGGATACCTTCAAGACGGGCATCTATATACTCTTCAAGTTTTTCGTTAGGAGGGAGGTCTTTCTTTACTACAGCCTCCAAACGCTCATATAGGCGATTCATCTCGGAATTGATTACCGCCCAGTATATATCCTGCTTATTATTAAAGTAGGTATATAGCGTGCGACGGCCTTTTCCCGAAGCCTTGGCTATGTCGTTCATTGTCGTGTTGGTGAGGCCTTTGGTGGCAAAGAGTTGTCGTGCCTCCTCAACGATTTGCAAGTATGTAGTATCTGACATGTGAATGATTTGTATTGCACATTTTTTTTAAAACCGTGCAAAATTACTAAATTTATTTCACTTTGCAACTATTTTGCCAACAAAATCACATTTTAGTTTTTAACTAACTGATAATTAGGTTTGTGCGATGATGATATGATTTTTTAAGAAAAAACATCGAAAAATACTTGCATGGTATTATGAAAAGCCGTATCTTTGCACTCGTTAAACATCGCGGAGTGGAGCAGTGGTAGCTCGTTGGGCTCATAACCCAAAGGTCGTTGGTTCGAATCCGGCCTCCGCAACTAAGACTGAAGGTAGATAGCACGATGCTGTTTACCTTCTTTTTTTTGTACCTACTTTCGGCTATTTATTGCATTGAATATACCTATACATAGGTATGCCACATAATGCGCATTTTCATTATATTTGCAAAAAAATATATAATACATTATGACAAGTATAACAACATCAAGATATACAACACAAATGCGCATGGCAGAGCTTATAGAGTCCAACTATAACCTGCTATTGCTTTTCCACCGATTTGGATTGGAGTTGGGGGTAGGAGAGAACAGTGTTGCCGAGCAATGTATGCGACAGGGTGTATCGCCCGACCTCTTTGTAATGATGTGTAACATCTACACCTATGCCGACTATATGCCTACGCCGGCCGAGCTTGAACAACTCGATATTGAACAATTGTTGAGTTATCTATCACGCTCCCACAAGTATTACATCGACTCTCGCATCAAGCCCATTGAGCAACAATTGAAAGCTATCACCGGCCATTGCTCGGCTACGCACAGTGTCATCTTGCAGCGATTTTTCTCGGAGTATGAGCAAGAGGTAATACACCACTTTGCATACGAAGAGGATACGGTATTTCCCTACATTCGCATGCTTATGGCATGCCGCAAGATGCAAGCCGAGTATGATATTGAGACCTTCAAGAACAATCATAGCAATATCGATGACAAGTTGAGTGACTTGAAAAATATATTGGTAAAACATCTGCGTGGTATAGGTATGGCCGATCAAACTACCGAATTGCTTTTTCAGATATTCTCACTCGAAGAGGACTTGAATAAGCACACCTTTATTGAGGATGTAGTATTAATACCATTGGTTCAACATCTTGAAGAGAGAATATATGAGCACAAATAAACGCATAGTCATTATTGAGCCTTATGCCATGATTGCTCAAGGATTGAGGCTGATGATTGACGAAATAAAAGGTTACGAAGTGAGTGCTATCATTGCCGATAGTCACTACATTGAGCGTATTGTGCCATTGCATCCCGATATTATCATTGTCAACCCCTCGCTGATAGATATAAAGAAAAAAGGCGAGTTGGAAGATATGTCGCAACGACTCCCCAATACACTCTTTGCAGCATTGGTCTATCAATATGTCGACCCCGAAGTATTACGTTACTTCAAGACTACGATTGAAATATCGGATAGTCGTGAAAAGATTGCCGTAAAGTTGCGTCAAATGCTTGAGAGTAGCGAACAACCCACCGAATCGACCGAGTTGTCCGACCGTGAAAAGGAGATACTTGTTGCTGTTGCCAAAGGATTGACAAACAAAAGTATTGCCGAGCAATATCACTTGTCGATACACACTGTTATCACACACCGTAAGAATCTGACACGCAAGACCGGTATCAAATCGGTATCGGGATTGACTGTGTATGCCATACTCAATAACCTTATTGATATTAAGGATGTTGAGTAATTAAGAAAGAGGACTTAAAATGCGATTATCAGAACTAAAAATAGGCGAAAAGGCTATCGTTGTGAAAGTGCTGGGACGTGGAGCCTTTCGCAAGCGTATAATTGAGATGGGATTTGTGCGCGGTCAGGAAGTTATTGCCGAGCTAAATGCCCCTTTGCGCGACCCTATAAAATTTAAAATTATGGACTATGAAGTCTCATTGCGTCGCAGTGAGGCTAATCTTATTGAGGTTGTTACCGAAGAGGAAACATCGTCCGTTGTATATCCTACATCACATGGCACTACTACCGAGGAGTCGACCTATGCTCACGCTGCCGAGGTACGTGCCAAAACCATCAATATCGCTCTTGTGGGCAACCCTAACTGTGGCAAAACATCGTTGTTTAATGTTGCTTCGGGTGCCAATGAACATGTGGGTAATTATAGCGGTGTGACGGTTGATGCCAAAGCGGGACACTTCGATTACAAAGGCTATCGCATCAATATATTTGACCTGCCCGGTACTTATTCACTATCGACTTATACCCCCGAGGAGTTGTATGTACGTCGTTATCTCAATACCGAAATGCCCGACGTGATAGTCAATGTTGTGGTGGCATCCAACTTGGAGCGTAACTTATACCTTACTACCGAACTTATCGACATGGACTACAGCATGGTTGTGGCACTTAATATGTATGATGAGTTGCAAAAGAGTGGTGCTAAGCTCGATTACAAGCTCTTGGGTGATATGGTGGGTGTACCTATGGTTCCTACCGTATCGCGTACAGGCAAGGGTATAGATGAACTCTTTGACACGGTAATTGATGTATACGAGCGTCGTAATAAATCGGTACGACACGTACATGTCAATCATGGCCCGGTTATTGAAGCCGCTGTAAATGATATTAAAGAGCGATTGCGAACCAGCCACGTGGCTTTGAAATATTCGCCTCGTTACTTGGCATTGAAGATGCTTGAAGGCGATAAAGAGGTAATGGAGATGGTGTCGGATAGTGAAAACTTTGAGGAGCTGAAAGCACTCAGTAACAAGCTACGTGCCGAGATAGAACAAACCCTGCACGAAGACATCGAACAAGCTGTTGCTAATGAGAAGTATGGCTTTATATCGGGTGCATTGCAAGAGACCTTCCAGCAAGGCAAAGATGATGAGCGTAATTTGACAAGGGTGATTGATTCGCTCGTCACCAACAAGGTTGTGGGTATACCTATATTCGTCATACTTATGTGCCTTATGTTCGAGGCTACATTTGTACTGGGTGCATATCCGATGGAGTGGATTGAAACCGGCGTTGCCATGTTGTCGTCATGGTTGCATGATGTAATGTCGCCCGGACCGCTCAAGGATTTACTCATTGATGGTATAATTGGTGGAGTAGGTGGGGTGATAGTTTTTCTTCCCAACATTCTTATACTCTATCTTTTTATATCGTTCATGGAGGACTCGGGCTACATGGCGCGAGCTGCATTTATCATGGATAAGGCTATGCACAAGATAGGCTTGCACGGTAAGTCGTTCATCCCATTGGTAATGGGCTTTGGATGTAATGTGCCGGCCATTATGGCTACACGTTCTATCGAGAGCCGTAGCAGTAGACTCATTACCATATTGATAAACCCCTTTATATCATGTAGCGCCCGACTGCCGGTGTATATATTGTTTATCGGAACATTTTTTCCCAAGCATGTAGGGTGGGCCTTTATAATACTCTACTTGTCAGGTATTGCAGTAGCATTTATTACTGCAAAGTTGTTGCGTAGATTTTACTTTAAAGAGGATGAAACCCCCTTTGTGATGGAGTTGCCTCCCTATCGCATACCCACATTCAAGGCTACCTGTCGCCACATGTGGAACAAAGCCGAACAGTATCTGCGCAAGATGGGTGGTATTATTCTTGTGGCATCGGTTATTGTGTGGGCGTTGAGTTACTATCCGCGCACCGATATTGAAGGTGAAATGACTCCTCAACAACTTGCCGAGCAGCAGACAAACTCTTATATGGGGCAGATAGGTCAAGCCATATCACCTGTGCTTGAGCCGTTGGGCTTCAATTGGAAGATTTCAGTTGCTCTCATATCGGGTACTGCTGCCAAAGAGCTAATTGTGAGTACGCTGGGTGTACTATATGCCGGTGGAGATGATACCCCCGAGACATTGTCGGCTAAACTTCAACAACCCGACCCATCGACAGGTGTGGCTGACTTTACTCCGTTGATAGCGGCAACATTCTTGATATTTGTGTCGTTATACGTGCCATGTATTGCGTCGATAACCGCCGTAGCCAAGGAGGCGGGCAGCTGGAAATGGGGCTTATTCTCGGTATTGTACAATACCTTAATAGCGTGGTTGTGTGCCTTTATAGTGTTCCGCATAGGACTGTTATTTATGTAGGATATGTCGATATTGGTACAAGAAATAATCGTCGGTATTATCCTCGCAGCTTCGGTTGCGTGGATAATAAGACGCTTTATAAAGCGAAGAAATTCTGTATCGTCTTGTAATTGTGAAGGTTGTCCTTTAGCCGACTGCTCAAGGCGAAAAAAATAATATATTGTAAGATTATGTGAATAATCTTTTTGGTTATAATATTGTTCAAATAGATTTTTTATTATAAATTTGTGAAAATTTATAATTTTCTGCTCCCTAACAGAGGCGAAAGAAAAAAACTTAATAATCTAATAATCTAATAATATCATGAAAAAGAGGAGTTTAGAGTTGTACCCAAGGGTGAAACAATTGTTATTCTTTGTTGTGTTATTTATGTCAGTTGGTAATGTAATGGCTCAACTAACTGAAAAGTCAGTGCGTTATTCTGATAATGTAATTGTAGATTTTGATAATACAACGTATTGTGTTTCATACTTAGCCGATGGACAAGTATGGGCATTTCCTAACATTCAAGTTGCTGATGTCGATGGTGTTGACAAGGTTGTTTTTAACCCCTCAGGTAGTTCGATTGCTTTGTTGAGAGGTAAAAAAAATATCGTTATATATTCTTTCAGTTATAAAGATACAAAATTGTTTGAGCTAAAAGATAAACGAAAAGACCTGAAAGAGAGAAAAAATCTTCCTTTTGTGTTGGACGGCGAAAAAGGAGCTAAGTTGATGAAGGTAGCTTCGAAAGGAAAGATTGTTCCCTTGGCTATGTGTTACTCGCCCGACGCCCGTCACTTCTTGGCATCCAATTCTTTGGGTGAGATAATTGTTTATGATACCAAGGAATATCTGCCCCAAGCATACATTCAAGGTGAAACACCGGCTTTACATTTGACCATGAGTTCCAATAATTATTTTATTGCTGCAGCATCTGCCAAGAAACTTAATATATGGAACTTCCAAGCCAAAACATTGCGTAAGACAATCGAAATGGATGGTGAGGTACGAGGTATGGATTTCTCACAAGATGCTGCACTCTTGGCAGTCGTAACTGATGCTCGTTTGACCATTTTCGATACCAAAACTTGGGAACCTACATACGTATTTGATCCATTGACCTATAAGTTGCCTTCATATCAATTTGACTTATTGGGTTATAAGCTAACATCGCCCACATTTCATCCTGAAGGTAAATACATTAGTGTAGTAAAGGATAATAATGATATTCTTGTCATCAACTTGAAGAGCGGTCAAGTGGAACAAGTGTTGTCGGATAATGTCAATTGGGTATCAAAAGCCCGTTTCTTTATCGATAGACAGAAGAATGATGTATTCATGTTGTCTAACCGTAAGAACTCAATTGTTTTTTGGGACGCTAATAGCTTAAGCCCCTTCTATGGCAAAGTGTTGGACGAGCGTGTTACTACAAGAATGAATGAATGGATAAAGATGGGCGAAACAGAAACCATGGAAGAGTATGCCATTCGTGTAAATGATGAAAGTCGCCTCATGCAACAACAATTATTTGCCCAAGAAGTAGCAACCGAATTGGCCGGCGACCGCTTGTCTATTGAAAATCCTTTCATCGGTGATTATGATACCGAAAGTGGAATGCTCAATATCGGATTTAGTTCAATGCCTTCAATCTCATTGGAAGTCCCTGAAGATGAGGTTGAAAACTTGAAGAACAATGATAACTTGAAGTTCGAGAACGCAGTTTATGTATTGAACGATAAAGATGAATTTGAGTTGGCATATATTGAGGTGCGTGATGAAACAACCGATAAAGTATATATCTACGATAATATAGGACGCTTGGAGTTGTTGGCAATGGAAGAGGATGATTATGTGCCTCTCGAAATTATGCAACAAATCAGCCAAGAAGAGATTCAGTTGCAAGAAATTAAAGAGCAAGTAGTGGCAGAGAATAAAGAGGAAAAATTAATCTCTGACAATACTCAAATCGATGTTAAGACCGAAGTTATTCCCAGTGTCGATGCCGAAGGTAAAAAAATCTTGAATTATAAGGTTGGCTATCAATATGAGGTTATCAATAAGACATTCTCGGCCAGTGAGGACTTCCCCTCAGGTAATTATGTTATCGAAAACTCAAATGCAGCCATGTCTTTGATGAAGATTATCAAGCATGCATTTGAGGGCGATTTTGCCAAATATTTGGAGGCTGACAAGCAAGTGAAGGTTATCATAACAGGTTCGGCCGATGCAAGTCCTATTCGCGGATGTATTACCTATAAGGGCCAATATGGTGACTTTGTTAATGAACCCTACTATAAAGATGGTAACTTGGATAATATCTCTGTAACCAAGGCTTCGGGTATTACAAGTAACGAGCAGTTGGCATTTATGCGTGCTGCAGGTGTTAAAGATTACATTGAAAAGAATGTTACAACATTGAGCAATACCAATAATGAGTTTGAATACCATGTGGAAGTTGCCAAAGAGCGCGGTGGTGAATATCGTCGCATCAATGTCGAATTTATTATTGTCAATGCTTTCCCTAATAAATAAGTGAGATATGAAGAAAATAGCAATACTGACATTTGCATTGGTATTGGGTATATGTAATAAAGTAGTGGCGCAAGATGCCGCTACTTTATTGCAACGCGCCAATCAACAATATGCGTTTTACGAGAGCGAGTATGATAAGGGTACTGACCAAGATAATATCTATGGTTATTTGTTGGAAAGTTACAATCTGTTTTTAAAAGTATTGGATGCACCTAACAACGATGCTCAACTGACAAGTGCCAAAAATCGTTTACGTGCTATATATCCACAGTTATTAAGGGGTGCGGTCTATTATTCTCGGCAGAAACAACCCTTGAAGTTTTTGGATCAAGCTACTGCATATATCGAGCTGCCTCGTCATGAAGAGTTCCGTGATGAACTCTTGGTGCGCGATGAACAATATTCGGCTATATTGTACAATACCGCTCTTGGATACTACAATCTCAAGGAGTATACACATGCCATTAAGTATTTTAATGAGTTCCTATCTTTGGGTGAGGCCGATGATGTACAGATCAAGAATTGTTATGTTTATTTAAACAATTCTTATTTATCGATGAAGAACTACTCTATGCAAGAACAAGTCTTGATAGAAGCTACTGCAAAATTCCCTATGACACTTGAGTTTTATTATCATCAGGTGAACCATTACATGCGAATGAAAAATATTGACAAGTTGTCGAAAGCTATAGATAACATTCTTGCCATAGACCCCAATGATATACAAGTATTACCCCTGAAAGCACGGCTCCTAAGAGACCAAAAGAGATATATGGAAGCACTTGATTTGTGTAAACGCTTGTATGTATTGAATCCCAATGATTATGTAAACATGACAAACTTGGCTCGTACTTATTATAATGTTGGTGATTCGATCTTAACCGTGGCAAATACTGCTATATCGGATAAGGAATATACTCAGATATATGACAGTGCGGCCGAATACTTCATGGGTGCAAAGGACTTATTTGAGAAAATACTTGAACAGAAACCCTCGGAGAAAGAGTACATGGTGGGATTGGCCGGTATCTATCAATATTTGAGAAAGGATGCCGAGGCTAATGTTCTATTGACAATGATCGATAAGAAAATGTCGTATGATAACTTCCCGTCTCAGCTGGCTGAATATAATATGATTCATGGTCGAAATGCGATTAATGAATCGGGTGAGTTGATGGCCACAGCTCCGTTAAAAGCGCCTAAGCTTGTTATCTGTATGGATACAACAAGTTTCATTGATGCCAATGGCAATAAGGTGATAGATGCCAATGAGCGTTTCGATATTCGTTTCGCAATACGTAACGAAGGTGAAGGCGATGCCTATAATCTACGTTTGCGATTGTCCGAAGAGCAAGGCTATGAGACCTATTTTGATGGTATTCGTGAAAAGGATGGTGGTCATATTGAGGTGGGCGAATCTAAGGAATTTACTTTTACCTATATTGCCAAGAAAGATCTTCCCACTGCTATGGCTAAGATTATAATTTATGCCTTTGAGCAGAATGGTTTCGATGCACCGTCGGCCGGATTAAATGTTCAGATGCAAGAGTTGGCTGTTCCTAAGCTGATTGTTCCCGATTATCAGTTTGTTGCCAAAGATGGTTCGGCCATTCGTCAAGGTAGTCATGGTACTTTCAAGCTCGCATTGCAAAATGTGGGTAGTGTTGCCGCTACGAATGTAATGGTCAACTTTGAACTCCCTAAGAATGTATTTGCGACAGCTGCCGCTACCTCTGTAATAGATAGCATTCCTCCCGGTGAAGTGAAAACCTTTGATTATAGTTTCATGGTTAATAATCGTTTCGATAACGACTCGATTGCCGTAACGGTAGATATCAGTGAAGATACCCGCACTACTTATATCAATGAAACCTATAAGGTTAAGTTGGGTGATTACCTAACTTCTACATTTGTAACAACAATTGCAAGCGAAACTCAAGTGCGTCCCGAAGTTATCGCCAAAGACTTTAAGTTCGGTATGCAACGCGAATTGTTGGAAAATATGCCTGTAGGAACACCACACCCTCATCGTTATGCATTGATTATTGGTAACGAAGACTATAGCTCGGTAGGTGCTAATGCCGAGGTTAACGTTCCTTATGCTGATGCCGATGCAGCTGTATTCCGTGAGTATTGTGAGCGTACATTTGGTATTCCGCATGAAAATATACGCATCTTTGCCAATGCAACTGTTGGTTTGATGTTTGAGCAAATTGATTGGTTAGTTAACATGGGTAAGACTGACCCCGAAGCCGAACTTTTCTTCTATTATTCGGGTCACGGAAACAACGATGACGCTACTAAAGAAGCCTATCTGTTACCGGTTGATATTACCGGTAAGAACTTGAAACACGGTGTGAAATTGGATGATTTGTATAAGCGATTGAGCGAGTTGTCTATCAAGGGCGCATACGTCTTCTTGGATGCCTGCTTCAGTGGTGGTTATAAAAGTTCTGCTCCTTTGTTTGCTGCAAAAGGTGTTCGTTCCGAGGCCAAGGTCAATGGTCCTTATGGCCACACATTGAGTTTCTCTTCAAGTAGTGGCGATCAAACATCAAGTGTATACCATGAGAAGCAACAAGGTTATTATACCTACTACTTGTTGAAGACGCTGAAAGATGCCGGTGGTGACTTGACGATTCTTGAATGGTTTAAGAAAACATCGCAAGCAGTAAGAGCTGCTACTGCAAAAACCGGTAAACTTCAAGAACCCAAGGTTATGGTAGATAGTAAAGATTGGCCCGAGTGGAACACCATAAACTTAATAGAGTAACCTGATAAGAATTAAATAATTAAATTATAATCACGTGGTTTTAAGGAAAAGTTCCTGAGTAACCACGCGATTTTTTTTATAAATTGCATTTTTGTTTTAAAAATTACTATTTTTGCAAAATAAAGTTCATCACAATAAAATTAATACCATGATAGATATTCTTAAGAAAATAACGCTCTTATCAGTGTTGTGCCTTTGTTGTTGCGGCGTTACTTATGCTCAAAAAGTGAAAAAAGTAACCGGTACATATACCTATGTACTTCCTCAGGATATAAGTAGAGAGCAAGGTAAACATATAGCTTTGGAACGTGCAAAAGAAGATGCTATCAATAGTGCCTTTGGACAGATTATTGCAAGGGAAAACCTTACCAGAATAAACATGCACAATGGCGAAACTACAACTGACTTTTCATCGTTAGGACAAAGTCTCACGAGAGGTGAATGGGTAGAAACCATTGGTGAACCTAAGTTTGATATTGGCTATGATGAAATCCAAGATTGTTTGATTATTACATGTACAGTGAATGGTCGTGTAAGAGAAATTGTAGCAGCTAAAGCCGAGTTTGAATGGAAAGTTTTAAGAAATATACCCGATTCTAAGTTCGAAAGCTATGAGTTTAAGGATGGTGATCAGCTTTTTATATCGTTTATGACACCCAAAGATGGCTATATAGCTATCTATTTGATAGATGCTGAGAATAATGCCAATTGCCTCATACCTTATGCTTCCGATGCAGATGGTTATGAGTATGTTAATCATGGAGAGGAGTATATATTCTTTGCGCCTACAAATAATGATATTGATGATTTTATCGTCGATACAAGCAATGCCGTTGACGCAATAAGATTGTATTGCAATGGCCGTCCCGAAATTAATCAAATAAGAATTATATTCTCACCCAACCCCTTTACAAAGCCCATCGACCATTTAAATACGGATAGTGGAATATACTCTTTGCCACTTGAAAAATTTGAAAAATGGTTGCTTGAATGTCAACGCAATGATTCGCAAATGAGCGTAGATGCTCGAAACGTAAATGTAAGTAGATAGCGCTATAAATAGGTGATAACTCAACATCTACCATCTATTGTGGGTATTACTATGTTGGTTTTATGCACAATAAATTCTAAGGTAGTAGAAGCAATATCCTGGTAGAAAGTAAAGAAAAATTCACCTAAATAAAGTTCTATTCTTAATCTTTTATATTTGCCACCTATTGTTAAAACCTGTGCAAAAAAAATATTGATAGGATGTGCAAAAAAGTTGACAAAAAGGTTGCACGGTCCGATAAATAACATTACCTTTGCATCGCAAAAGCACAAAGGGTGCCTTGTCCGAGTGGCTAGGAGCCGGTCTGCAAAACCGTTTACGGCGGTTCGAATCCGCCAGGCACCTCAAAAAAAGGTCTTGAATGCAATTCAAGACCTTTTTTTTATACTATCGCAACTTTTATTACACCCTCCAACTTGTTCTCAAAAATATGGTAGGCATCCTCTATATCGCACAACGGGTATCGATGTGTGATGAGTGGGGTAGTGTCAATCTTTCCGGCTTCAATGAGGCGAAGCACTTCTTCACAATCGCAACCATCTACACCTCCGGTCTTGAATGTCAGGTTCTTGCCGTACATGTCGGGTAGGGGGAGTATCTGTGGTTGGTCGTAAAGGGCTACTACCGTTACAATTGCATTGGGGCGGGCGCACTCCCATGCAAGGCGGAAGGTATCGTCGCTACCGGCCACTTCGAGTACGCGGTCGGCTCCACCGTGTTCGCTGTTTTTTAGTACAAATTCTTTACATTCATCGGGAGTGGTGAGCAACACATCGGGGTAGTGTGCCTGCACGAAGCGACGTCTTTCCTGTGACTTCTCACATATAATAATACGTTTGGGTTGTTTCAACATTACACATAATAGGGTGCAGATGCCCGTAGGTCCTGCTCCTATTATCAATATGGTGTCCTCTTGGGTAATCTCTGAAATACGTGCAGCCCAAAATCCTGTGGCCAAGACATCGCCTACAAACAAAGCCTGTTCATCGCTCACACTGTCGGGAATACGGTTAAGGCCTTGATTGGCAAGCGGTACACGCACATATTCGGTCTGTCCACCGTCAATTCGGCATCCCAACGCCCACCCACCATTCGGATCGGTGCAGTTATTGACATAACCATTCTTGCAGAAGAAACACTCTCCGCAGAATGTCTCTACATTCACCGTCACACGGTCGCCAGGCTTTACATTAGTAACTTCCGTTCCAACCTCTTCCACCACACCCACCATTTCATGGCCTACGGTAATGCCCGGAATGGCACGAGGCACACTGCCATGCTTGATATGCAAGTCACTCGTACAAATACTGCTCATTGTCACGCGAACAATAGCATCGGTAGGCTCTATCAAAATAGGCTTTGGCTTCTCTACCAAAGCAAACTTTCCTTTTTCAATGTATGTGTATGCTAACATAGTCCGGAATTATTTCTTTGTTTTCGCAAGTGCTATAATTCATTAATAACTCGTTGAAGTTGTTCTAAGAAATTAGCACCATGCCCGCCGTCCATCTGAACATGGTGAAATTGGAATGATATGGGGAGGATTGTCTTTAACCATGTGCGGCGATATTTTCCCCACATTACCATAGGATTACAAAACTTGTCGGTGTATTGATTGACAATACTATCGAGTTGTGTTTGTATCATTGCAGATGTACCTATAATCATGCTGTTGTCTATAAATGAACTTTTACACTCATTCGCAACTTGAATGGTCAATCTGTCATACTCTTTTGCAAACTCTTGGATATCATTGTTAAACGCGATGTCGCATGAATTTATGCCACCTTTGTTGTTGTTTACAATTACATTTACTGCAATGCTATCGTATTTGAAGAGTTTGTCTTTTTCGGGTAGAATATAGAACTCTTTTATACCGCTTGCAGCTTTTCCTATACACCAGCATAGCAGGGTGTTAAATTTTACACCGTTACGTTTGCTTGCTTTGAGCAGTCTTGTGACGTTGAATGTTTTGGTTAACGTCACCATGGGCATGGGTGATGTCATCCAAAGCTCATAGGCTTC
Source organism: Bacteroidaceae bacterium (assembly GCA_017935645.1). Classification (GTDB taxonomy): domain Bacteria; phylum Bacteroidota; class Bacteroidia; order Bacteroidales; family Barnesiellaceae_A; genus Barnesiella_A. The sequence continues at coordinate 15,519 of JAGBHF010000010.1, forward strand.
AGCACGTGTGGTTTCTTGGGGAGCTATTTCTATCTTCATATTATCTTTTACGGTTATTCTTTATTCAACTTCCTATCACCTCTCCGAGTCATGGCAATATGAGCCTTGTGTGGGGGTATCAATGTACACTCTTCAGTCCTACAATAGAGGCGATAAGGGTAAAGATGAAAAACAGTCGCCAGAATGATACCGGCTCTTTGAAGAACAGTATGCCTATAATTACCGTTCCCACAGCACCTATGCCGGTCCACACGGGGTAGGCTGTGCCCAAAGGGATGGTTTTCGACGCTTTTGTTAATAGAAACATACTGAGGGTGCAAATCAGCGCAAATGCCAAGTACCATAAAGCAGCTTTGTAACCCGTAGCAAGATTGCCTTTTCCAAGGCAGAAAGCAAAGCCCGTTTCGCACAGCCCTGCCAAAATTAATATTATCCAATTCATAACAATCGATTTACCTAACCGAGGGCTGCAGAAATTTCCGGCGTCTCCTTCCGAGGATGTTCAAAGATAGTGAAAGGTGAGCGAAAATACAAATCAAATTTATTTGAATTTGTTTTTTCCGAACCGCATCCTATCTTCGAGACCTGTCTCAAAGATAGGAACATTCTATATCACCTCCTCGTACATCAGGTAGTGACACTCGTCCATGCCGAGTTTTTTGTATACCTCTTGTGCGCGGGTGTTGCCTTTGTCGACATATAGGCGCACTTGCGATACACCGTGCTCCCGAGCCATATCTTTAACATGGGCATACATGGCTTTGTAGATACCCTTCCCTCGGTATTGGGGCATTACATACACACTCTGCACCCACCAGTACCAACAGTTGTTCCAGTCGCTCCATTCGCGTGTAATCATTAAGCTGCCTACAGCCTTGCCATCAATCTTGGCTATGATGTATGCGCCCTTATTTGCATCATTCATGGCTGCAGTCACCCCTTGGGTTATCTTATCGGGACTCAATTTGTAGCCTTCCGATTCCATTGCCATCTCTATCTGGAACTGTGCTATGGTAGAAATGTCGTCAACCGTAGCCATTGCTACATGACAGCGTGTTGATTGTTTGTTGTTGTCCATCGTATTTGTGTTAGTCCTGTTATGCAAAGGTAGCGAATAATGCTTTATAGTAACTAATATAGTGCTAATAAAAAACTGAGCGATAACCCGCGCATGGGCTATCACTCAGCAATTAATATTGATGTACTG
>JAGBHF010000011.1 GCA_017935645.1 Bacteroidaceae bacterium
AATCTTGTTCTTTTTTTGGTTGCTTATTACATCTTCAACAAGAGCCTCTGCTCTTATTTACTCAACCCAATCAGCCTATCCAAAAAACGCGAACCTGCGTTTAACACTAATTTAACTGAGTTTTTCTTACTACTTTAAGGCCGGGATTATTTTTTACCCTTAGCCGCAGGAGCAGCACCTGCTTTAGGTCTCTTGGCACCGTATTTCGAGCGACGTTGCAAACGACCATTCACACCGCTTGTATCAAGTGTACCACGTACAATGTGATAACGTACACCGGGGAGGTCTTTTACACGACCACCGCGAACAAGTACAATCGAGTGCTCTTGCAAGTTGTGACCCTCACCGGGGATATAAGAGTTAACCTCTTTACCGTTTGTCAAGCGCACACGAGCTACTTTACGCATAGCCGAGTTAGGTTTTTTGGGAGTGGTAGTGTACACACGCACACATACGCCACGACGTTGAGGACATGAGTCCAACGCGGGTGACTTACTCTTGTCTTCCAAAACAACCCTTCCTTTTCTTACTAATTGCTGAATTGTAGGCATTTTAGAACTTTTTTAATACTTTGTTTTTGTTATAAATTAAGTTTTCTCTTTTTCAACATTATTTCACTCAAAACAACCCTTATACTCACAAAATCAATCGATTACCTGAGAATATTGGTTCGTCATGGGCGAAAAAGCGAGGCAAAGATACGAACTAATTCATTTAAAACCAAACATTTTAGCCATAAAATTGCGATTAAGTGAATTTTACGCTCTTTTTCGGTTCATTTACCCCGTATTCATCCAACAATCATCTATCACCCTACTCCTCACGGAGTTGGCGTTGCAACGAGATACACTTCCACAACAAGGTAACATCAAATGGTGCATTGTAACAAAAGGCTTCGCGAAGGCGATAAAGTTGCCTCATATCGAACCATTCGCGCACCTCGCTACGTGCAAGTTCACCAAGCACCTCGGCAACCCACTCGCGCATCGCTCCACCACGCCACGCAGGCAACAGCGACTGCACCTCATTTCGTTCTAAGGCACATTGATGGTAGTGCTCAACATAATTTTCAAAGAGCGAGCGTCTACACATCCGGCTCACCATCGGCAACGCAAAAGATAACGCCACCAATCGTCCATCAAGGAATGGCATCCGAACACATACACCCACCTCGGCCGCCGAACGATCAAACACGCGCAATATGTGCGGTATGCGCTCACACTCCAGCTCAAGGAAACGTAGATTTTCGGATTCTTCGGCAAAATATTGCTCATAATGAGGACGCTCGGCAAACATCATCATGAGTGGCGAATACAACCGATGAGGGTTAAGAGGCGTATAACAATGCTCACTATTATCCCACACATCCTGCCACAGAGCATCGAGCCCCAACCCGCTACACACTACCCGCACACCATTGCGCCGAGCACAGCGGAACAACGCTGTACGGATTACCGTATCACTACCATCAAAAGGCTCTTCGGCCCAATGTTGCATTTGCTCCAACTCCTCCACCGCATGCGATGCCGTCACCCACACCGGCGATGCCAATGGCTGATGACCCATACTCTCTATCTCATCCGTAAAGGTGCGCACTTTCCACCGCTGTTGCCCCTGCATGGCTATTCGATGCAACAACTGCGACTCTACCCTACCGGCTATTCGCAAGCCACACGACGACACGTCAATCATACTCCTACCTACGCACCGTTGCAGTTCATCAGCCAACATCTTTTGCAATTCGTCGACACCATACCCCGAAACAAGTGCAGCAACCTCATCGCGTAAATTGTACCAACATCGCTCGCTGAGCGAATATCCATTATAACGCATAAGACAGCCGGCGGGCAACTGATAAACGCCATTCCAGAAAGTACTATATACAGGGCCATACGAGCCATATATCATATAGCCCGCCCAACGCTCTACCGACACCTTTCGCCTCACTCCGGCGGCAAAGAGCGAACGCACCTCCGACGCAAAAAAGAGTTCGCCACGATGCGTACTATAATAGAGCGGTTTAACCCCAAACTTATCACGCGCCAGCAACAACATATCGGACCTACGATCATAAACCACCAAAGCGAATACACCTTGTAACCGCAACAAACTATCCTCACCCCATTGCCGATAGGCCTTTGACACTACTTCGATAGAACTATCGGTAACAAATGTGTAATACGGCTGCAGTTGCGTGCGCAATTCGCGATAATTGTATATATCGCCATCCATAGCCACAACCAACTGCGTTTGTTCATCGACATAAGGTTGTCGCACATCCTCTTCCAACTCGCTCACCACCTTACCGCAATGAGCCATTCCAAGGCGCGACTCTACAAACGACGACACCCAAAAACCTCGGTCGCTACCACCCCGATGCTTCATTCTTCGCAACATCGCAACCAGACGATATTCCACATCTTCCGCATCGCCCACTATACCTACTATTCCACTCATATCTATCCACTTGAGGAGCAAAGGTTATATTGATTACATCACAAGAAATATTGTCGTCGACAAAAATGCAGACAAAAACAAGGTAATTACCCCACTTTTTACTATCTTTACAGCCACCTTGCGCAACAGTAAAAAAACACTCCCGCAAGGAAATGGTTTAACCACGATGGGCGTGCATGATAAATTCGTTCACATCCATCTCAACACAACCCGATAATTATGAATTATATTCTTTTCGACACAGTTCAAGAGCATGGCAATTTGCTACCACTGACATTCACTCGTCCCGTAGCCGAACTGCGAGTAGGTATAGAGACTCTACGCGCCAAATGGGAAGCCATGTTACCGGGCGAGTATTCATATTTAACTGAGGAATATTTGACCGAGAAGTTCCCCACAAAACCGGCCGCCGATAACATTTTTATAGCCGGCCATCTCCTTGCCACACAAGCATTGGCCGAACAAATAAGCTCGTTGTCAACAGGAGAGGCTATCGCCGATGAGAATGAAATATGGGCTTATCGAGGCGAAACATTCACACCGGGCGAGACTCAGCCCTCACGCATAATACCCCCTTGCGAGACTCCCGACGCCATTCGCTACGCATACGATATATTCAGCAAAAACGGCAAGGAACTTAAGGCCGATTTTGCCCGCATCACACAGGGTCGCACATCGGCACCTCTCAGCAACACCTGCACATTGATAGGCGACGCGGCATTACTGTTTATCGAAGAGGGTGCAACCGTAGAGTGTACCACACTCAACACCAAAAACGGCCCTATCTACATAGGAAAAGATGCCGAAATCATGGAGACTTGTGCTGTACGCGGCCCCTTAGCCTTGTGCGAGCACGCTGTACTAAACATGGGTACTAAAGTATATGGCCCCACCACGTTAGGCCCCTACTGCAAGTGTGGTGGAGAGCTGAACAACGTAGTCTTCATAGGTTATTCAAACAAAGCTCACGACGGATTTTTGGGCAATGCCGTGATAGGCGAATGGTGCAACTTAGGCGCCGACACAGTAGCCTCCAATCTCAAAAACACATACGCCGAAGTACGCTTATGGAACTATCCCGAAGGCAACTTCCGAAAGACAGGATTGCAATTCTGCGGCCCCATTATAGGCGATCACAGCAAGGCGGGTATCAACACCATGTTCAACACCGCTACCGTCGTGGGTGTAGGTTGTAATGTTTACGGAGCAGGCTTCCCTCGCACCTTCATTCCATCATTCAGCGAAGGTGGCGCACAAGGAACAAAAGAGATAGGACTCAACCGATTCTTCGATATTGCCGAGCGTGTAATGGCTCGTCGTCACAAGGAACTTACCGATGCCGACCGACGCCTATACACCTACTTATTCGAGAATAAAGATTAAACCCACAAATATACTTTAGCACTCAGGGCGACCCAATAAAGGGTCGCCCTGAGTCGTATTAATGAAAATATTGAGGTTTATTTGTTAAATATATTGAACAATCCTACCAATATTAATAGAAATGTTGTTATTTTGCACCAAATTTGGAGTAAATGTGCACCTACAAAACTGTAGCCGGCACAAACATTAACGACCTACCTTTGTTTTGGGATTGTCCCACACATATTGTTTATGACCACAAATCGCATAGATAGCTGCCCTATATGCAAGGGCAAACACTTGATACACAAACTATCATACACCGATCGAATAGCCAACAAGCCATTCGACATACTGCAATGTAGCGATTGTGGCCTGCACATCACACAACTCGCGCCACGACTACAAGAGATGCACGAGTTTTATCCCGACAATGAGGCTCCTTGTTACAAACCGGCTCAAAACGCCTGCGACAAATGGCTCGATTACTTACTCAGCAAATGGTACAAGAAGCAAGTTCAAATCGTTTGTGAGGAATCGGAACGACGCAGTGGCGTATTGTTGGAAATGGGGTGCAAAGAGGGTTGTTTTGCCAATGCAATTCGCAACAACGGCTGGATAACACACGCTGTGGAACACGACCCTACAGCTCGCGAATATGGCAACAAACGTTTCATGCTACAGATTGAGGATGGCCGCCGATTCTTCGACATCAATCCTCGTTCATACAATGTGGTGGTAGCTTGGGATACATTAGGGGAGGCTGTCGATATACATCGCACCATGGACAAGCTCGCTCAGCTCATTGTCAAGGATGGCACTCTTATTATCGCCTTCCAGAATGCCGTGAGCAACGACGCCAAACAATATGGTGCATCATGGAGCGGGTGGAGCGCCCCTCGCAAGCGTTGGCATCTCACCCCGAGTGCGTTTGAGACTCTCGCCGAGCAACATGACCTCGAAGTCGTCAACCAACGCCACTCGACCCTGATTGATACCATAACGACTCTTACCAGCGAATGGCAACAAACCGCAAAGAAGAGCCTTATGACTGCACTTCTGCACTGCATTACAAGAGCTATTAAAGGCAAAGAAAATAATACATATTATATATACACACTCAAACACAAGCAACGATGAGTACTACAAAAAAGAAAAAACGATTTACATTTATCGAAGCTCGCATCACTTCTACCCTGAGTGTGTCGCTTGTACTTTTTATACTCGGCATCATGGCTATGCTGGGCATATTGGCCAATAACCTCTCGGTATATGTACGCGAAAACATAGGTTTCTCTATTGTACTGAAAGATACAGCTACCGAGAACAATGTTGCACAACTACAAGCATCGCTCGCCAATGCCGAGTACGTAAAGGCGGCCCAATATATATCGAAAGAAGAGGCACTGAAAGAGGTAATGCTCGAATTGGGCGAGAATCCCGAAGAGATAGTCGGTGTCAATCCCATGCAAGCCTCAATCGAAGTACGCCTCAAAGCCGACTACACACATCCCGATAGTATCATGGATATAGATCGCAAACTAAGCAAATACAGCTACGTTGAAGATATATACTTCCAAAAAGATCTTATACAGTCGGTCAACGACAACATGCGCACCATCGGATTTATACTCTTTGCTCTGGCCTTGGTGTTGATGATAATATCATACGTTCTCATCAGCAACACCATTCGTCTCACCGCATATAGTCGTCGCTTCATCATTTACACCATGAAGTTGGTAGGTGCTACACCGGGATTTATTCGCCGACCCTTTATTCTCTCCAATATATTATGCGGTATTATTGCCGCTGTCATAGCCATCATACTGCTCACATGTTGCATATCCTATATCGTAAGCGAGTTTGACAACTTTTATACCCTCGTCGACACCCGCATGATGCTTATTGTCTACGGCATCGTGATGTTGCTGGGAATCCTGCTCACAGCTGTGTCGTCGTTCTTCGCTGTCAACCGATATATTGGCATGAAGCGTGATGATTTGTATTATGTATAAACAAAAAAATTACTAAATAAAATGGAAACAAAAAAAACCACCTCGACCGAAGGTGTTGAGAAAAGCAATGCCAAAGAATTTGCTTTGGGCAAGAAAAATTATCTATTCATAGCCATATCGTTTATCCTCATAGTTGTAGGATTTGTACTGATGATGGGTAGCGGCTCGACCGACGAAGCCTACAACCCCGACATATTCAGTACACGCCGCATTGTGATTGCCCCTACTATCACATTCATCGGTTTTGTATGCATGATTTTTGCCATTCTTCGCAAACCTAAACAATAACTACATAAACATTATCACACATGAGTTGGATAGAAGCTCTTATATTAGGATTAATACAAGGACTCACCGAGTATCTTCCGGTGAGCAGTAGCGGTCACTTAACCATTGGCTCGACACTCTTCGGTATTGAAGGCGAGGAGAACTTGGCTTTTACCATTACCGTACACGTAGCAACAGTTTTCAGTACACTCTTCATATTATGGAAAGAGGTTAGCTGGCTTTTTAAGGGTGTATTCAAATTCCAAATGAACGAGGAGACTCGCTACATGCTCAACATCATCGTATCGATGATACCCGTAGGCATTGTGGGCGTTTTCTTCAAGGATCAAGTTGAGGCTATCTTTGGCTCGGGACTTACTATCGTAGGTTGCATGCTCTTGCTCACTGCAACATTGTTGGCATTCGCCTATTATGCCAAGCCCCGCCAGAAAGAGAAAATCTCGATGCTCGATGCGTTTATCATCGGTTTGGCACAAGCATGCGCCGTAATGCCCGGACTCTCACGCTCGGGAAGCACCATTGCCACCGGTCTGTTGCTGGGTAACAAAAAAGAGAACTTGGCACAATTCTCTTTCCTCATGGTCATTCCTCCCATCTTGGGCGAAGCTCTACTCGATGTTATCAAGATGATAGGTGGTGAGAACGTCATGGGTGACATCCCCCCTGTATCGCTTTTAGTAGGTTTCCTTGCCGCATTTGTTTCGGGTAGCCTTGCATGCAAGTGGATGATTGATATTGTCAAGAAAGGCAAACTCATATACTTTGCCATCTACTGCGCAGTAGCCGCACTATTCTGCCTCATATACGCACACTGTGCACAATAACATTGCGCCATGAACTTTACCGAAGGTGAGATTTTTTATATCAACAAGCCCCTGCGCTGGACATCGTTTGACGCTGTAAAACGTGTAAGAACAGGTATATTGCGTCGCTTGCAACGCAAGAAAATTAAGGTGGGTCATGCCGGCACACTCGACCCGTTGGCCACCGGTGTAATGATTATATGCACCGGAAAGGCAACCAAGCAGATAGACTCACTACAGGCTCAAACCAAAGAGTATATTGCAACCTTGCAATTGGGAGCAACCACTCCCTCTTTCGATTTAGAGACCGAGATTGATGCAACCTACCCCCACGAGCACATCACTCGTGAATTGATAGAGGCAACTCTTCCCCAATTTACCGGTACTATACAACAAGTCCCCCCAGCATTCTCGGCTTGCAAGGTCAACGGTACTCGTGCCTACAAGATGGCCCGCAAAGGCAAAGAGGTAGAACTCAAAGCCAAGGAGCTCGTTATAGATGAAATAGAGTTGCTCGACTTTACCTCTCCCGTGGCCAAGATACGAGTTGTGTGCAGCAAAGGTACATACATACGCGCATTGGCACGCGACATAGGAGAAGCGCTCAACAGTGGCGCTCACCTCATAGCCCTTGAGCGCACCCGCGTAGGCGATGTTCGCATCGAAGATTGCCTCAACATCGACGCCATAGATGCCCTGCTTCAAGTAGCAGTTGTCGAGGACGAAGATGCCATTATCCAAGATAAGTAATAACATAAGATAAAATTTACGAAATGAAACTTTCGCAATTTAAGTTTAAACTTCCCGAGGAGCAAATAGCCCTCCACCCTGCCAAGAATCGTGACGAATCGCGTTTGATGGTTATCAACCGCAAGACCGGCGAGATTGAGCACCACATCTTCAAGGAGATTATCAACTATTATGACGACAAAGACCTCTTTGTTTTCAATGACACCCGCGTATTTCCCGCTCGCCTCATTGGTAACAAAGAGAAGACCGGCGCCAAAATCGAAGTTTTTCTCCTTCGCGAGTTGAACGAAGAGAATCGCTTATGGGACGTATTGGTCGAACCCGCACGCAAGATTCGTATAGGCAATAAACTTTACTTCGGCGAGGATGACTCAATGGTAGCCGAGGTTATCGACAACACAACATCTCGCGGTCGCACGCTACGATTTCTCTATGATGGCCCGCATGACGAGTTCAAGCAAGCATTGTATCAACTCGGCGAGACACCCCTGCCCATGTACATCAATCGCGAAGTTGAACCCGAAGATGCCGAACGCTATCAATGTATCTTTGCACGCCACGAAGGTGCTGTAGTAACACCGGCTGCCGGTTTGCACTTCAGTCGCGAGTTGTTCAAGCGCATGGAGATTAAAGGTATCGAAAGTGGCTTTGTAACACTCCACTCGGGCTTGGGTAACTTCCGCGAAATAGACGTTGAAGACCTCACCAAGCACAAGATGGACTCGGAGCAACTCATCGTTACACCCGACTTTGTCAAACAACTCAACACAACAAAAGACGAAGGTCACAAAGTGTGCGCCATAGGCACATCGGTATTGCGAGCACTCGAAACAGCTGTGAGCACCAATGGTCATGTTAAGTCGTACGACGGCTGGACCAACAAATTCATCTTCCCGCCCTACGACTTCACTGTTGCCAACAGTCTTGTGTCAAACTTCCACATGCCCTACTCTACCATGCTCATGATGGTAGCGGCATTCGGTGGCTACGAAATCGTATTCGAAGCATACAATATCGCTCTTAAAGAGGGCTACCGCTTTGGTGCATACGGCGATGCCATGCTTATTTTGTAACATTTACAGGAGCTGACATACACAAGAGAGGGGGCTTCCATGATGGAAGCCCCCTCTTGCTTTTATCAATATGTTTACCGAGTTATTATCTCACGACAAACTTGTATGTTGCACAACCGGTAGTTGTATACACCTTAACAATATATACTCCGGCTACACAATCGGCCACTGACAATCGGTAAAGGTCTCTACCATTAACCTTGTCGGCAAACAAGAGTTGTCCTTGCACATTGTACAGTTCGACTCTTTGCATAACCTCATCAGCGGCATTGATGGTTACCACTTGCTCGGCTACATTATAACGCATAACGACCTCGCCATTGTCAACGGCATCAACACTGCCAAGTCCATCGCCCTTAATAGCAATATCGTCGACCATGAGACATACATTCTTAAATCTTTCGCCGATGTATTGAATGGCAACATATACATCCTTCTTGTCATAAGCCGACAGATCGACTGTAACAAGACCCCACTCCTCAACAGGTGCCAGACGTACCGAGTCGCCTACAATTGTGAAGCTGTCGAAGTTGTCATCGGTAGTCGAAATCCATATACGATAAGGCTCCTCAGCAAAGTCCATATTCTCCAACATGCGAGTCTTAACATATAACTCAAGCGTTGAGTTTGTACCCAAAGTCAATTGGGGTGAAATCAACCACGCATCGCTGAAAGAAGTATACGACTCATATCCGACACAGAACACAGCACCAAAACGCTCGCCTGCATGAGGATAGAATCCGGGAAGATTCTCTTCCGTAATAACCGGCTTGGTGGCATTGATATTGAAGGCCATGAAACCGACTGGTTCGCCACGATAGGGATGTTCAAACATCCAATAGTAGTCGGTAGGTTCACCAACACGGTCAACGGTGCGCCATTTCGGATTAAAGACGTCGGGTGCGGCATCAAAATCATAGCAATTCTCAAAGTCCATCACATAACGGTCGGCTTCCTCTACCGACACCAAAGTTGCGGTATAAGTATCATTGTTCGGATTTTCATCACCATCCAAAGACGCTGTGATAGTTACAAGATAATCACCGGTAGCCGACAAGTCAAAAGCTCCAAAGTCAACAACACAAGTCTCATAAGGCAGGAGTTGCAACTCTTTGGTCACTTCTACCTCATTAACCTTACATACCACACTAAACGCAGCATCGATAGCTCCCATATTCTTTACTCGGGCTTGTATGGTTTCACTTGAAGAGAAGAGAGTCGATTTCTTAACCGGTGTCACCATCGATACAACAGCAACATCTTTATCATATGCGACTGCATCATGACCAAAGTTTGCTCTTATTATCAGGCCGGCACCGCTCACCTTTGTAAGCACACCGTCCACGTTTTGGTAACAATAGTTCTCAGGACTTATACTTGCTCCTATACCCATATTGTTGCTACACAATTGTTGCACCTCAATATAATATTTACCGGGTTGCATCTTTATAGGATCTACACGATAGGTAACAAAACCACCCAGACCTCTCTCGAACTCGGTAAGATATAATTGACGGTCAATCGTCAAATCATCATTGAGACGATATACAGCGAGTCCCACCTTGTCTGTAACCACAGGTTCCGACTCATCATATACATCTCCCCATCCAAGGGTTACAGAAGAGAGTACATCGGCAACCGACAACTCATAGACATTACCTATATACAATCCTTCGCCATATTGTCCGGTAGCATCTTCAATGGTTTCTACCCCCTCCGATGCATAGAGTGTATCGGTAACATTTACCTTTGCCAAGGTATAGATATTATCACCCTCATAGGCATCTTGTATATCACTCGTTACCGACATGGCAAATTGAAGTACATCACCCACGGTCGGACGAGTAAGTGTAGCTTTCACCGGGACAAATACAGTCTCATCCATAGCAATACTTGACAATGGCTCGGAAGTAGCAATTGTTTCGCCATCGAGCATTAATGAAGCCTTAACACCGGTCATAGGCTCGGTACCTCGGTTATTGATTTCGGCAACAAATACAACATCACCTTCAAGTTGCGATTGCGGTGTATACATACTCATGGGAGCCTCAACACTACACAAGCGCAAGTCATTGGCAAGAAGTTCCGACAGTGTCATCTCACCAAGATACAATGTTCCATATTCATCCGATGTACTGGCTATAAGAATACTGTAATGATCCTTCTCTGCAATAGGTATAACAATCTCTACCTCATCACTCGTCTCTATAGGTCGTTTTTCATATATAACGGTATATGTCGACACATCTGCACCGGCTTTACCATAGGCGATAGTGATACCGGCAGGTTCCCATCCACCATTGGCATACTGTATCTTAAGGCGCAAAGGATTGCTACACTCGAAGCATCGCGACAAGAGTCCATTCTCAATACCCGATACTTCTGTTCCAAATCTTCCGAACATCTCATCAAGTTCCCATGTACCGGGGTTCATTTCGGTCCAATAAAGGTCATAATTTTCACCTGTACTGAAATTGACATTGATAGGCAATTGGGTATAAGGCTCATAGTTATTTACCACAGCCGACAATGAACTCTCGACCTCGGTTTTGCATGCAGCCTCTACAAGTACTTCATAACTTCCTATTTCTGAGAAGTCGGCTCGGGTCTCAAAATAATAGGTGGCTGTTTCGGTAGGTTGCAATGCAGCAGTAAATGTCTCCGATACCGAGGCGTTATCACCCACTTTATAAGTCAAGGTAAAAGTCTCTGTTGCACCTGTTCCTATGTTGGTCAACATGGCACCAATCACACTTTGATCTGAAAGGTCACAGTTGGAATAAGGTAGAATTACCTTATCAACTCGCAACATAGGTGATACCTCAAACTCACCTGCGCCCACTATAACTTCGTCAATAAATAGGTTCATTCCATCAACCGAACGATTGCGGAATGCGATATAATAAACACCCTCGGTAGGAACGGTAAAGTTTATTACCTTCTTTACCCAATCGGTTGTAGCCACACCATACTCTGCCAAAGTTGTCATGGTAGTCACATCACTACTTGAGCCATACAACACATCAAGCAACTCGGTAGTCATTTCATTGATACAACGCGTATTGAAAATAATATGGTTATCACCCGCATTGAAATACAATGGAACCGAAACCAGATAGTCATTACTTATACAATCGCCCATCCAGCATCCGGTACAACTAACTACACCATACTCGCCATCTGCTCCTGCTTGCCATTCATTATACTGCCAAGTATTGCCATCGGCATTTACATCCAATACACTCCAGTCCGACTCCAATACTTCGGCTCCGGCGGTCGAGAAGTCACATATATATGGCAATTGTGACACACCTATATGTTTACACTTAGCCGACACGGTATTGTTATTGGCTATCATATCACCTTCGAGAGTAACCCAAGCCTTCACCTCGTACTGCTTCTCTTCCGACATGTCGGCCTTGGTAGTAAAGGTGTATGAAACTTTTTCTTGCGATGCCAATTCTGAAGTATACACTTCATTCACCACATCACCTTCGTTTATCTGATATGAAACAGTAAATTGCGAAATGGGTTGAGAGCCACGGTTGACAATCTCTACAGTAATATCCTCGCTATTGGTAAGCTCCATACCATTGGCTGGGAGTGTTATCGACGTAAGTGCAGCATCTACTTCTGTATATAATTGTACAACGGGGAAGTAACCAACGAATCCATCATTATCATATTCGGCGTATTCAACCAAGAAGCGATAAGAGCATCCACCCTTGAACTCAAAGTCGTCAAAGTTCGAGAAGTCGCCCTTTGCCAAGATAAGACCATCACCCGGACAAGGATACAATACGATAAAGTCATATACACCGGCCGGTATCTGTATAGCCTCTTCTCCATCCAATATGACATTGGTTGTCGTTTCGCTTGCATCGGCATTGGTGGGTATCTTATACTCAAAGTAGTCGTATGAGTCATAGTATCCCTGTGACCAATCATAGATATATTCGCCATATACCGAGTGATCGGCATCAAGCAAAAGTTGGAAACCCAATTGTGCAAACTCACCAAATACTTTGTGGGCTTCCAATATTACCTCTGCCTTGTCGGCAGGAATTTCACTATTAGACTGTTGAACACACACTACGCGACGGGCTGCTTTTTTCATCAGGCTGTGCGCTCTGAGTGTTTGACCTGTCAATTGCTCATTTGAAGGAGTCGTGTTGGCAACCTTCAGTTCTGAGAAATTGACTGCTTGTCCTATTGCCAATGAGGCACTGAGGAACATGGCTGAAAGTAAAAATTTTCTCATAAACCTACAATTTTATGTTTTTTATAAAGTATTTGTGTGCAATATTAAGAAATTTTCTTTACTATATCAATTTTATATAATAGACAAATAATAGACATCTATCAATTTTTGAAAAATTTACTACCTTTGCAATATGAAGAGTCGCTTATATATAACAGTTATTGCGCTATTTATACTTTTATCACATACGCAAGCCCAATATCGCTATCAATGGAGCGATATTGAGCCTCGATTTGATTCTATTGCCAACCTGCTCGACCAAGCGACATTTAACGATGAGCCCCGCAAGCAACAATACAATCATATCAAACAATTATATAACATAGCTCAAGAAAGTCAAAATCAACAACTACTGGCGCGGGCCAATTATTGGGCGGCATGGAGCATCTCAAAAGTAAATATCGATTCAACAGCTATCCTGCTCGACAAAGCCTTTGCGCAAGCCGACTCTTCACGCTATCCCTACGACCAAGCTCGACTCAGATTTCTTAAGGGTGTCGTTTTTCAATCACAAGGTGAATGGTCATACGCCTACCAAATCTATAAAGAACAAGAAAACTTCTTTGCACAATGTGGCGATCGCTTTTCACAAGCCAAGGTAACGGTGTGCATGGGTACCGTTCTGCAAGAACTCAACGAATATAAAAAGGCTCTCGAGTATTACCGCAACAGCAGCCATTTGTTTGAGAGCATAGGTTGTATCAACTGTTATACAAAAAACCAAATCAACATTAGTAACATCCTATACCTCTTGGGGCAAAAAGAAGATGCGCTGAAAATACTTGAAGACTTGGAACAAAACAGCATTACTCAACAGGACACATTATATATGGCCAATGTTCTCATATCTCTATTCTGTGTATCCGACCAACAAATAAGTTATGCCCCATATAAGGCTCACCGATTAATGGAAGAGATGGGATTTCGCCCATTGTATCCTCTTACATTGCTCTCAATAGGTCGAGACAAGCTCAACCGACAAGAGAATGACAGCGCCCTATACTACTTCGATCGAGCTTGGAACGAAGCTCTTCAAAACAACGACATCTACCACATGTCCGAGATATTGCAAGGCTTGTCATCGGTATATAGCATAATGAATAATGCCGATAGCGCCTACCACTACCTCCTATATGCCAATACCATTCGCGACACACTCTTAAGCAAAGAGAAAATTTCAGAACTCAATCGCATTGAAAACCGAGCTACTATCGAACAATACGAAGCCGGTCTCCTTGCCGAACATAAAAAGAATGAATACAGACGCAACATCGCTACGACAATATGCTTGTTCTTGGCACTCGTGTCGGTATTGCTTTGTTACATCTTTTGGTTGGCCAAACGCAAGGCTGGTATGAGCGAACAACTAAAAATAGCCGAAAACCGAGAATTGCAACTTCTCAACAATCAATATAGAATAGAAATAGAGTCTAAGAACCGCGAATTGGCCTCAAATACCCTCATTCTGGCACAAAAAAATTCACGACTCAAGGACTTATACGAGCAGATAGAACAGCTCAAAGAACAAGGTACACTGCCCGACAAAGAGAGCGAAGAGATAAAAAGCAACATACATTCACAACTCATCTCCGACGATTGGCAATACTTTATTTTACACTTTGAGCAGGCACATCCCCACTTCCTGACAAGGCTCAAGGAACAATATAGCTGTCTGAGCGAAAACGAATTGCGCATGTGCGCCTACATCCGTATAGGTATGAGTAGTAAAGAGATAGCCCAAGTACTATCGGTACAGCCCGAAACCATCAATACCTCGAGGTACCGCATTCGTAAGAAATTAGGGCTAACCGCTAAGACTTCATTGGAGGACATCCTTCGCAACATCTGACATACCTACACAAATTTAACACATTAACATAATTTACCGCGCATTTAACTATCAATATGCGCTATAACTCATATCTTTGTCAACAATTAATAACAACACATTATGATATACATTATATTTATAGTATTTGCCATCCTCAGCTACATTGTGCAACAGATGCTCAAGAGTCGCTTCGAGAAGTATTCACAAGTTCCCATGCCCTATGGTCTTACCGGAAAAGATATCGCCGAGCGCATGTTACGTGAAAATGGTATAACACACGTTTCTGTTACCCACACACCGGGCACACTCACCGACCACTACAACCCCACAACTCAAACCATCAACTTGAGCGATGCAGTATACAATAGTTGTAGCATTGCGGCAGCTGCCGTTGCTGCTCACGAGACCGGCCACGCCTTGCAACATGCCAAAAGTTATGCCCCCCTTAAGATGCGCTCATCGTTAGTGCCGGTAGTAAACTTTGCCGCAAGTTGGATGCAATGGGTATTGCTTATCGGTATTCTCACCATCGAGAGTTTTCCCCAAATTATGTTGGTAGGTATCATACTGTTTGGTATGACTACACTCTTCAGCATCATCACCCTGCCGGTAGAGATAAATGCCAGCCAACGAGCACTTGCATGGCTCAACACCGCCGGTATTACCAACACACAGACACACCCCATGGCCAAAGATGCTCTTAAATGGGCTGCCTATACCTATGTAGTAGCTGCGCTCAGCTCATTGGCTACATTGGTATACTACATATTTATGTTCATGGGTCGCAACGACGATTGATACCTATTCCTATCAGATAAGCTAAACCTGCCGAGACATTGTCGGTGGGTTTACTTCTTTTATAATGGTATGCTCGGCATAATCGACTCAATTTTGTTGACTTTGCACACGAATTGTATTATCTTTGCGAAACAAAAAATTTCAAACAAAAAACGATATGGCTCAAAAACCCTCTATACCCAAAGGAACTCGCGACTTCTCTCCCGAAGAGATGGCCAAGCGTAACTATATTTTCAACACTATCCGCGAAGTATACGCATTATATGGCTTCAGCCAAATAGAAACTCCTGCAATGGAAACCTTGCAAACCCTCATGGGCAAGTATGGCGAAGAAGGCGATAAACTTCTCTTCAAGGTTCTCAATTCGGGCGATTTCCTGTCAGGTGTAGAAGATGCCGAACTATGTGAGCGCAATACTGCTCGATTGGCAGCCCGCTTGTGCGAGAAGGGTCTGCGATATGACCTCACCGTTCCCTTTGCGCGCTATGTAGTAATGCACCGCAACGAACTCACATTCCCCTTCAAGCGCTATCAGATACAACCCGTGTGGCGTGCCGACCGTCCTCAAAAAGGACGTTATCGTGAGTTCTACCAATGCGATGGTGATATTATCGGCTCCGACTCATTGCTCAACGAGGTAGAGTTGCTCCACATTATTGACGATGTATTTACCCGCCTCAACATTCGTGTTGCCATCAAGCTCAACAACCGCAAGATACTCACAGGTATTGCCGAGATTATAGGTGCGCCCGAGAAGATTATCGATATAACCGTAGCCATAGACAAGCTCGACAAGATAGGTCTTGACAAGGTAAACGAAGAGTTACGCGACAAGGGCTTGAACGAAGAGGCTATTGCACAATTACAACCCATCATCCTGCTCGAAGGCAGCAACGAAAGCAAGTTGCAAACTTTGCGTCAGGCTTTGGCTCAATCGGAAACAGGCTTGAAAGGTATCGACGAGCTCGAATTTATCCTCGGAAAGCTCACCAATCAACCGCTCAAGGCACAACTTGATATAGACCTCACATTGGCTCGTGGCCTTAACTACTACACCGGTGCTATCCTTGAGGTGAAAGCTCTCGATGTACAAATAGGCAGTATAACCGGTGGTGGTCGATATGACAACCTCACAGGTGTATTTGGTATGCCTAATGTATCAGGTGTAGGTATGTCGTTTGGTGCCGACCGTATCTACGATGTATTGAGTCAACTCGACCTCTTCCCAACCGATTCTCTGCAAGCCACACAAGTATTGTTTGTAAACTTTGGTGACAAGGAGTGTGATGTGTGCATGCAACACGCTACACTCTTCCGCGCACAAGGTATACGCACCGAGGTATTCCCCGAATCGGCCAAGATGAAAAAACAAATGGGATATGCCGACACTCACCACATACCCTATGTAGCACTTGTAGGTGAAAGTGAGATAGAAGCCGGCAAAATAGCACTGAAAAACATGATTACCGGCGAGCAACAACTTGTCACGCCACAAGAGGCCATCGATATAATTACTCGATAGAGAATGAAACCTACCAAAGAGATTGCCATACTACGACTTGTTATTGACCTGATAATGGCCGATAATAAGATACATCGTGATGAAGTCTCTTGGGCCAAAAATCTATCTTTGCGGTATCAGTATACCGACGAAGATATGATGAAAGTACATGATATAGGCTTTTGCGAAGCTATCAACACATTACAACAACTTGATACTATTTCACGCAACGAAGTTATAACCTCGTTGCGTGAAATCATTTCGATAGATAATGAAACTGATATAAGCGAGCGCATTATAATAACAGCTATTCTGATGGCATTGCAAGAAGATAGTTGCCAACATGTACAAATCCTATCAACCGACGCTTGTGCATTTGACAACTTCGACCGACAACTTATTTATCTCGAACAAAAAGCCAACCCGACAATTACACAAGCTATCAAAAGTTGCCACACTGCAATATCGCAACAACTGAAGTCGTGTGACATCGAGTTTTTCTTCTATCCTCACATTGTAGAACGACTCATACAATCACAATCCCACATCAAGCCGGCAATAGAATTGCTTATACCTACATTCTCGAGCATTGAGCAATGCGATATAAATTGCTACAAGACAAGCGATTATTGTTCCTATATACATAGTATGATGGGAAGTAATGCCGAGCCATTCCGCTTTGATGCCTTCTTGATGTTGAAGATACAAAGCAGTTTCAGAAAAGATAAACATACGGTCGATTTTGTTTGCATTGATTGTTCACAGAAACCTATAGAGACTCTTTACAATCTCATCAATCTTCTTTCAACCGAAGAGCCGTCTTGTACAATCCCATATCACGGTTGCTATCGCATATTCTTCGACATGATAAGCCAGCACTCAAAGCGGTGCTATAATATTCTACTCGAAGACAATCTGTTTTATCTATATGATGGTCACAAAAAAGTAAGCCTCAATATACGCGGTAGTGAACGAAAAACCCTCTTTGCACTCTTCTTGCTACACGTCAATGAGGGTATTAGCAACGACACATTTGCACTTATGAGCAAAGATACAAGTTTGGGAAAAGAGAGTATCGCCATATACCAATACTTTGCCAATGAGAGAAACTATCAGGAGGTAGAAACTGCCCTCAAGAACGGCAAAGAACCTGCCGTAATAACCAATCTGCGAGATATAACCAAGCGCAACTCACACATCGGATATATTAAACGGGCTATCACATCTATTACCTCACTCAAAGATCCGCACAATTATTATCCTCAAAATATTCGAGGCGAACATACATATAATATATTATTATCTTCCGATAAGATTTTTGCAAAACGTCACAGTGAAAACTCCACACACTCACTCACTATCAATTTCTTCTCGTGAAACTGTTGCCATATGGCAATAGAAAGCGTAAGTTTACTAAAGAACATGATATCAGAAGATGCTCTTTGAGGGACTTTATTTACAATCTATTGTTAAAAGCTGTAAATAATCGCACAAAACCCCATTGCAATATGGCAAGTTTTCTTTTATATTGTTATAACACAGTAATTTTGCACACTCAACAAAATTATTAAATCATGAACAATTACTTTGAAAAAGGATTAACGGACGAACAGGTTATTGCCAGCCGACAAAAGTATGGCAGTAACGAACTCACTCCTCCGGCAAAGACACCCTTGTGGAAACAATTTTTAGAGAAGTTCAAAGACCCCATTATCCGCATTCTACTCATTGCATGGGTACTTTCGATAGGCGTAGCTACTTATCAGGTAGCAAGCGGTGCTGAGGGGGTTAACGCCTTTTTTGAACCGGCTGGTATATTGCTTGCCATCTTACTTGCTACCGGCATAGGTTTTGCCTTTGAAGTAAGTGCCAACCGCAAGTTTGATATTCTCAACCAAATCGGCGACGAAACCTTGGTCAAGGTTGTACGCAACCACAATATCATTGAAATACCCAAGAAAGAGGTGGTTGTCGGTGACATCGTGGTCATCAACACCGGTGATGAAATTCCGGCCGACGGCACATTGATCGAATCGGTATCTCTGCAAGTCAACGAGTCGACTCTTACCGGTGAACCCGTAGCCAACAAGTATGCCGACCCTGCAAAAAACGACCCTCGAGCCACATACCCCAGCAACATGGTCCTCAATGGTTGTACCGTCATGGAAGGTCATGGTGTCATGGAGGTGTCGCAAGTGGGCGATGCAACAGAGTATGGCAAGGTATATAAAGGTGCACAAATAGAGAACGATGTTGAGACCCCTCTCAATATTCAACTCGACAAGTTGGCCAACCTTATCACCAAGATAAGCTACACTATTGCAGCACTCATTCTCATCATTCGCTGTGTCACCTTCTTTACAGGCTGTCATCCTACCGACTGGATAAGCATAGGTCAATACATACTCAACACACTCATGATTGCCGTCACGATCATAGTTGTGGCTGTACCCGAGGGATTACCCATGAGTGTAACATTGAGCCTGGCACTCAGCATGAAACGTATGCTTTCGGCCAACAACCTTGTGCGCAAGATGCACGCTTGCGAAACAATGGGTGCTACATCGGTTATATGCACCGATAAGACCGGTACACTTACTCAAAACCAAATGCAAGTTGAGGAGACTCGATTCTATGCCCTCGACAAGCAAGAGTTGGGCAATGACACAACAATCGACACTCTCATCAGCGAAAGTATCGCTCTCAATACCACTGCCAACCTCAACACCGACACCAATGGTCGCATAGGTGTCATAGGCAATCCCACCGAGGGTGCTCTGTTGCTATGGCTTACCAAGCAGAATATACAATATAACACCCTGCGTCACACCATACCCGTAGCCGAACAGCTCACCTTCTCGACCGAACGCAAATACATGGGTACGGTTATCGTATCTCCTACCCTCAAAAAGCGAATTCTTTATGTTAAAGGTGCTCCCGAAATAGTATTGAAGAAGTGCCACACAATCAGTACAACACAAGGTATTGTTCCCATAGAACCTCTCCGACAAAACATCGAGGGCGAATTGCTCAATTTCCAAAACCGTGCATTGCGCACTCTTGCACTTGCCTATGCCGAGGTTGACGAAAGCAGTTGCTTCGACAATGGTGTCTTAAAAGAGGATATACAGCTTACACTATTGGGTATCACTGCAATTGCCGACCCTGTGAGAACAGATGTGCCCGAAGCCATTCAATCGTGCCTTAATGCAGGTATAAAGGTTAAGATTATTACCGGCGACACACAAGCTACCGCACGCGAAATAGGCCGACAAATAGGCTTGTGGCAACCCCAAGATACCGATGCCAACATCACCACCGGCGAACAAGTTGCTGCCATGAGCGACGAAGAGTTGACCCATCGTGTACAAGAGTTCAAGATTATAGCACGTGCACGTCCTCTCGACAAGGAACGTCTTGTGAAAGCCCTGCAACGCAATGGCGAGGTTGTAGCTGTAACCGGCGATGGAACAAACGATGCGCCGGCACTCAATGCCGCACAAGTAGGTCTGTCGATGGGCGATGGCACCACTGTTGCCAAAGAGGCAAGCGCCATTACCATCCTCGACAACTCATTCACCACAATCAACAAGGCTGTGATGTGGGGTCGCTCGCTATACCACAACATACAACGATTTATCGTATTCCAGATGACCATCAATGTAGCTGCATGCCTTATCGTATTGCTGGGTGCTATATTGGGTACCGAATCGCCCCTCACCGTAACACAAATGCTGTGGGTAAACCTCATTATGGACACATTTGCCGCCATGGCCTTGGCATCTCTTCCGCCCGACGAGAGAGTGATGCAAGAGAAACCCCGCCCGCTGACAGCACACATCATCACGCCCATGATGGCTCGCACCATTTTGGCCACCGGATTGTTGTTTGTGATATTTCTATTCGGTTTGTTGCAATATTTCAACCATACCGATATAACCGCCTTCTCACAAATTGAGTGGAGCAAAATATTCAGTTATTGTTTCAAAGCGGGTGAACATGGAGCGCTATCACCTTACGAGCTGTCACTCTTCTTCACCATATTTGTGATGTTGCAATTCTGGAACATGTTCAATGCCAAGGCCTTTGCAACCGGCACCTCGGCATTCAACTCGATATGGAAATGCAATGGATTCTTGTGCGTGGCATTGCTGATTGTCGTAGGCCAAATACTCATTGTTACCTTTGGTGGTGAGATGTTCAGTGTCACACCGCTATCAACGAGCGACTGGTGGCAACTCATCCTTACAACATCGGTTGTAGCTATTGTCGGCGAAATTTTCCGATTTTCAGCTTACATTTTTACCCGTTGCAAAAAAAGGTGAAAAAGGAGGGCTTAAAAACCTGTAAAATCAGTAATTTATATTAATTTTGTATCGAATTTTATCAAAAACTCCTTTACAGTATATTTTATGGACACAATAAAGAAGCTCAATCGTGCTGCTGACAACATAAGAATCCTAACAGCAGCAATGGTAGAAAAAGCCAAATCGGGTCATCCCGGCGGTGCTATGGGTGGTGCCGACTTCACTAATGCACTCTATGCCAAATATTTGGTATATGACCCCGATGACGCTCTATGGATAAACAGAGACAGATTCTTCCTCGACCCCGGTCACATGTCGCCCATGCTTTACAGCGTTCTCGCATTTACCGGCAAATTTACTATGGAAGAACTTCAAAGTTTCCGTCAATGGGGTAGCGTAACACCCGGCCACCCCGAAGTTGACTTTGCTCGTGGTATCGAGAACACTTCAGGTCCCCTCGGTCAAGGTCACGCTATGGCTGTAGGTGCTGCTATTGCCGAGCAATTCTTTACTGCCCGCTTCGGTCAATGGATGTCGCACAAGACCTATGCTTTCATCTCTGATGGTGGTATCCAAGAGGAGATTTCGCAAGGTGCCGGTCGCATCGCCGGTTACTTGAAGCTCAGCAACCTCATCATGTTCTACGATAGCAACAGCATCCAACTCTCAACCGGTACAGGCGAGGTAACATCAGAGGACACTGCTGCCAAATATCGTGCTTGGGGCTGGAATGTATTGGAAATTGACGGCACAGACGCCGCTGCTATATGCCAAGCTATTGAGACTGCTCAAAATGAGAAAGAGCGTCCTACACTCATCATTGGACGCACCATCATGGGCAAGGGCTGTATCAAAGCCGACGGCACAAGCTTCGAGCACCAATGCGCTACTCACGGTCAACCCTTGAGCAAGTCGGGTGCAAGCTACGAAAAGACCATCGAAAACCTTGGTGGCGATGTAGCCAACCCCTTCACACTCTTCCCCGAGACCGAGGCTCTCTATGCTGCTCGTCGCGAGGAGTTGCGTCGCATTGTTGCTGAACGTAAAGCCGAACAAGCTGCTTGGGAAAAGGCCAATCCCGAACAAGCCGAAGAGTTGAGAAAATACTTCGCCAATGAAGTGCCCGCTATCGACTTCGGCGCCATCGAGTTCAAGCCCAATATCGCTACCCGCACAGCATCAGCTACCGTACTATCGGTACTTGCCGAAAAGTGCAAGAACATGGTAGTATCGTCGGCCGACCTTGCCAATAGTGACAAGACCGATGGTTTCTTGAAAAAAACACACGCCTTTGCCCCCGGTGACTTTACAGGAGCATTCCTCCAAGCCGGTGTTGCCGAGTTGACAATGGCTGTTATCGTAAACGGTATGTTGTTACATGGTGGTATGCATGCTGCTTGCGGTACATTCTTCGTGTTCTCGGACTATATGAAACCCGCCGTGCGCATGGCCGCATTGATGGAACTTCCCGCCAAATACATCTGGACTCACGACGCATTCCGCGTAGGTGAGGATGGTCCCACTCACGAGCCGGTAGAGCAAGAGGCTCAAATACGTCTCATGGAGCAACTCAAAAACCACAGTGGCAAAAACAGTATGCTCGTATTGCGTCCCGCCGACAGCGCCGAAACAGCTGTTGCATGGAAACTCGCAATGGAAAATACTTCAACCCCCACAGCTTTGATACTTTCTCGCCAAGATGTCAACGACATCCCTGCTATGGGCGAATGTCGCTACACCGAGGCATTGCAAAGTGTTAAGGGTGCATACATCGTTGCCAAAGACGAGAATCCCGACGTAGTATTGGTTGCCAACGGCTCAGAGGTATCGACTCTCTACGAGGCAGCACAAATACTCAAAGGCGAAGGCATACGCAGCCAAATCGTATCGGCTCCTTCACTCGGATTGTACGCTACACAACCCCAAGAGTATAAAGACACTATCATACCTCAAGGCTTGCCTATCTACGGCTTGACAGCAGGTTTGCCCTCAACATTGTGGCCCATTGTGGGTAGCGACAGAGGTTTGATACATGGTCTCGACCACTTTGGACACTCAGCACCCTATAAGGTACTCGATGAGAAGTTGGGCTTCACTCCTCAACTTGTAGCCGCAGAGATTAAGAAGTTCTTGGGTAAATAATTTTATTATTACACACACAAACTTCACATGTATATATTAATTGACTAAAGAATTCAATATTTAGGTTTGAAAATTACATAAAAAGTGTGCTTTATAACACAAAAGCACACTTTTTAAACAATCTGCTTGAATTTCTGAAATTTAATATATACCTTTGTCTCATAAACTTGGGGAATAATCCCTTGTTGTTAACAGGCATTTAATTACAAACAAAATTAATAAACTGATTATGAAAAAATTATCTACAGCCTTAATGCTTTTGG
This sequence comes from Bacteroidaceae bacterium, assembly GCA_017935645.1. Taxonomy (GTDB): domain Bacteria; phylum Bacteroidota; class Bacteroidia; order Bacteroidales; family Barnesiellaceae_A; genus Barnesiella_A. The sequence goes on from JAGBHF010000011.1 coordinate 23,852, forward strand.
CATTATTTGTTGCTCCCATGACAATGGCTGCAACTACAGAACCTGAGACTGTACAAGACGAGTCACAAGGTCTCTTGATGAATGGCTTTTGGGACAACTGGTACATCTCGCTTGACGGCGGTATAAGCTTGTTCTTCAGCCCCGAGGATGGTTGTTTCGACAATTTTACAAAACGTATAGCCCCCAACGTAGGCTTGAACTTTGGTAAATGGTGGACTCCCGTATTCGGTACAAGAATCGGTTTGGACTATATGTCAGCCAATAGTTCTACCGCTTTGACCGACGCTTTCGGTTACCAAGATGCTGTAAGCTACAACAACTTGTATGTACAAAAACACCACGGTCTTCGCCCCCACATTGATGGTATGGTCGACCTCGTTAACTTGTTTGGTGGTTACAGCAAAACTCGCGTTTACTCACTCGTAATCTACGGAGGTTTTGGCTACGGTTACGGTTGGGCAGCCGATCAACCCATCTCAACAGGTCGTTGGGACACTGAGATTCGTGGTGGTTTGATCAACAGTTTCCACGTTAGCAAAGCAGTCGATGTCAACATCGAGCTCAAAGTGAGCAAGTTCGATAGCAGCCTCAGCCAAGAGCCTTCTAACGACTTCACTAACCTCATGGCATCGGCCAACGTAGGTATTGCTTATAAGTTTAACGAGCGTGGTTGGGAAGCTCCCGTTATCCCCGCTGTTGTTCCCGTTATACCCAAGTATAGCGATGCCGAAGGTGATGCTCTCGTTGCAAGATTGCAAGAGGCTAACAACCGCATCAAAGAGCTTGAAAGCGAATTGGTTGCTACCAACGAGACTTTGGCTCAAACCATGAGTGCTTCGTACACCGATGAGGCTCCCGCTTTCACTATCTACTTCGACATCAACCAATCGGCTATCAACGCCTGCAACAAGAAAGTTGTTAGAGCTATGGCCGATGCCATCAAAGCAGATCCCAACACCCGTTATGTTGTTACCGGTTATGCCGACAAAGAAACAGGTACTGATGCATTCAACGCCAAGTTGCGTGAGGCTCGCGCTAAGTCAGTTTACAATGCACTCGTTAAGTATGGTGTAAATCCCGATCAGCTTACTACAGCTACCGACACCAACCCCCTCAACAAGTTCAATTATGTACTTGACCGCGCAGCTACTATCAAAGTTGTAAAATAATAAATTGTAACAACAATAGAAAGACGTTCCATTCATTTTCGGATGGAACGTCTTTTTTTGTAATTAATCGTATTACTCGCCCGTCTTCATCGAAAATACCCTACGACAGAGCAGCTATTTGAAAAAAAATAATGATATTTGCATCACTATACATATATAATAAATAGTACAATTCAGGATGAATAGCTACATACACTTCGACCAAATGCACTTTTACGCATTTCATGGAGTAGACCCACAAGAGCTCGCTGTGGGTAACAACTATAGTATCGAGCTCACCTTAAGTATTCCGTTTGGCAAAGCCATGCAGAGTGATGCACTGGAAGACACTATCAACTATGCCGAGATTTATGATGCAATAAACACCGTCATGTCAACACCATCGAAGCTCCTTGAGCATGTTGTAGGGCGCATCATCGACACACTACAGCTACGTTTCCCGAGCATTGCCGGTGGACGCATAGCCATATATAAAGAAAATCCCCCCATCACGGGCAAGATAGACCGCGTGGGGGTGATTGTTGAATGGTAAAGGTCCTTATTACATAGGTATCTTCTCAACACGACGATTGTGACGACCACCCTCAAAGGCTGTAGCAAGGAAAATATCCACAATCTTGTCCGATAGTTCGAGAGGAATAAAGCGACCGGGCATTACCAATACATTGGCATCATTGTGCAAACGAGCCAACTCGGCAAGCTCCTCAGTCCAACACAAAGCCGAACGAATACCTTGGTGCTTATTCAGGGTCATATTGATACCATTACCACTACCGCAAATAGCAATACCAGGATAGCACTCGCCACTCTCCACCGCAAGAGCCAAGGGGTGTGCGAAATCGGGATAGTCAACACTCTCGGTCGAATAGCAACCAAAGTCTTTACACTCATATCCACGTGATTGAAGATTAGCCTTAACTCGCTCCTTCATCTCATAACCGGCATGATCACATGCCAATCCTATAGTCTTTTTATCTGTCATAGTATATATTTTATTTGTAGGGGCAAATATAGCGATAAGCGAGTGGAGAACAAAATAAGTTTACTTATTTTTTATCCCAAGCGTAGCTATATTGGGCGTTAGCCAAATATAGTGAAAGGCGAGAGAAGACACAAATCAAACTTGTTTGAATTTGTGTTTTCCGAGCCGCATCCTATATTATTCAAATATAGTGAAAGGCGAGTGGAGAACAAAATAAGTTTACTTATTTTTTATCCCGAGCATAGCTATATATTGGGCATTTTCTAAATATAGTGAAAGTCAAGAGAAATGTAAAGTTTACTTTAATATTATTCACAGCGAGTTAATATCTTCACAATATATCGCCCAAAAAGAGACAAAAGAGCACGACTTGAACACCACCCCGATATACCCGGGTTTGCAATAACGCAATACCACCGCACAAGGCTATCTACACTCATTTTAAGCCTATATTTCAAATATTTTTCTTACCCAAACAAGGTATTCTCATGTATCACACAGCCCCAATTATGCTCTCATTAGCCCCCTCACCATTCCCAGAAAGCTCGTATATCGCTGATTATCAAACATGTATCACATAGATATTTTTTTTAAAAATTTGAGAATTAAATACTTGCATAATTTGACAAAAACTCGCAAATTTGCAAGATAATTATATACGGAATATTGTATAGCCACATAACTAACAGAAAATAGATTAATTACAATAATTTTAACAAGACTATGAAGAAGAAATTTTACAATGGATTGCTATTAGTCGCTATGATTTTTGCGACTGTAGGCTCTTTTGTTTCTTGTAAGGATTACAACGAAGATTTGTATGCCGAGTTACAAGGAACGTTAACCGACCGTATCAATGATGAGGTTGCAACGCTGACCGAACAAATCGAAGCATTGCAACAAGCTCAAGAAGCATGCAAAGAAAACTGCCAAAGCTGGCAAGAACAAATGGAAATCTGGGTAGAGTGGGCCAAAAACAACTACGTTACCAAACAAGAGTTCAATGACTCTATTGCCAGCCTTGCCGGTAAGATTGCCACAAACAAAGCTGAAATCGAAAGACTTGAAGATAAGATTGACGCTATCGAAGCTGCCTTGAAGGCTGCCGACGAGGCTTTGAGAGGTGATATCGCCGATTTAGTAGACGCCGACTTAAATTTGCAACAGCAAATCACCGATTTATATAACACATTGACAACTTTGCAAACTACAGTAACCAACAACTATAACGAACTCAAGACTCGTGTTGATGCAAACTCTACACTCATTGCCGTCAATACAGCAGCAATCGGTGCAATAAGCATGAGCATCAATGACTTGCAAGACAAAGTAAAGACCCTCGAAAGCGATTTGGCTAAAACTATTCAAGATGTAATCAATGCTCACGAGTTGGCCAAGGCAGACTCTATCCGCATTGACGCTCTCGAGAACGAACTTGAGGCTTTGCGTAACGAACACAATGTCGACATCGACAGCATTGCCCAAGAGTTGAACACTATCAAAGAGAGTGTTAACGCAGCTGTAGAGTTGGCAAACGAAAACTTGGAGAAAGCCAACGAATACACCAATATGCTCATTTCGTCAGTTGTGGAGAGAATTAAACAAACCAACGAACGCATTGATGCCACCAACCTCCGTGTAGACCAAATCGAAGCTGCCTACCAAGCTGCCGACAAGGAGTTGCAAGACCAAATCGATGAATTGAAAACCGACCTCAAAGACTTGGAAGATCGCGTAGCTGAAAACAAAGAGGACATCGAAGAGTTGTTTGGCAAATTCAAGAACGTAGAAGAGGCTTTGAAGCAATTTATCACCGGTATTTTGATTCAAGGTACTGAGAACCCCGTTATCGGTTCTTACTCACTTCCCGTAAACATCCAAAGCAACGTATTGATGTCATACTACGGTTACGCAGGTAGCTATGGTGTAGAGTTCCCCACCTACTATCCTCGTTACTATGTAAGAGAGAGTGAAACACTCTCACAAAAGGACATCGATATGCTCGGTATCGCTCCCACTATGTTGGCTCAAGACGGCGAGGCTATTGTTAGCGGCGCTGGTAAGATCTATGTAACAGTTAACCCCTCAAATGTTAACTTCGAGGGTCAAACTCTCCCCATCGTTAACAGTATCGAGGAAGAGTCGGGCATCAAGCTCTCTCCCCTTGCTTACTCTGATAAGAAACTCACATTCGGTTACACTCGTTCGGCTGCTAACGGCTTGTACGAGGCTGAAGCTACATTGGCTCCCGAGGATATCGAAAAAGTTGCTATGAAATTTGACTTCGATGCTGCTCAAATCAAGCAAACTGTTAAGGACGTTCTTACTCCCCAAGATGGTGTTAACGTTACTCAAGTAGCCAACACTGTTATCGACGTAATGAACCAATTCAACCAAAAGCTCGATGCCAACGCATTGAAAGCTACTTGGACCGACAGCCTCGGTGTAACTCGTAGCGTATACTCACAATACAACTTGGCTACTACTGCTGTTAAACCTTTGTCTTACAGCTTCATGAAAGACGCCAACTACACTTCATTCCCCGGCTTCGACCAGATGCGTAACTTCGCAGGTAAGTTGGTTGATAAAGTTGCAAATAAAGTTAAAGTTGTTATGCCTGACGCTTCAACAATTAACTTATCATTCAGCAATCTCGAAAAAATTTCGTTTGAAGCTATTGAAATCAATACAGAAGGTATAGATGTGACATTGCAATATGACACAATCATCAATATACCCGGCGGAGTCGTTACAGATGAATATGGCAACATAATCGGTGAATACGATGATACAAATGTTGATCTCTGGATTACCATGGAGCCTGATTCATTTAAAGATTTGCTTAAAGAAATCGAAATCTTGGAAGATGACATCAACAATATGTTGAACGAAGAAGAAGACGCAATCAACAAGATTATCGACCAAATCAACTCATACCTTGATGAGCTTGGTAAATTGCAAGATTTTGCCGACCAACTCGCTAACATCGACAACAAAGTTGACGAAACTGCTACAGATGTTAAGAACAAGATTATCGAATATCTCGATAAGATTGAGAACAAGTTGCTCTCAGCAGTTAACTCTGCCAACAAAGCATTGCAACCCGTATTGCTCGTGAAGACTACTGACGGTGTACAACGTGTAAGCCAAACTATCTACGAGCCTACTTGGATGACTGCCGGTGACGTTCAATTCGTTCCCACTTCATACACAGCCGAACTTATCGCTCCCTCTTACAAGAAACTCGTGGGTGTTACCAACGTATACTCAATGGATCGCAGCAAGAACGCTCAAGACAACGGTGGCGAGTACTTGACAACCTTGAACGAGGCCAACAGCAAAGCCGGTGTAGCTGAAGTTCTTGATGGTAACACTTTGGTTGTTGACTTCACAGCCGAGAAGGGTTATATCTATGAGGTAACTTACACCAGCGTAGACTATAGCGGTATGGTAGTTGCTAAGAAGTTCTACGTAACCGTTAAGTAAGCACTGAAGAAAGAGAATATCAAGTGGGACTTGCTCCCACTTGATGAAGAATAAAAAACAATTTTAATATAAAGGACTATGAAGATAAATAAAACTTTATTGGCCGGATTGTTGATGATGGGAATGGCTTCTGCTACTGCCAGCGCACAAGAGTTGGGCGAGAAGGTAGAGAATGTATTCAACCCTCACTGGTATATCCAAGTTCAGCCATTGGGTGCACAATATACATTGGGTGAGACTTCATTCGGCAACTTGGTATCGTACAACGTACAAATTGCCGGTGGTTACAACTTCAATAAATATATTGGTGCTCGTTTGTCGGTAAATGCTTTCGAGAGCAAGGCCGGCTGGGAAATGCAAGGTCTAAAAACATGGAAATGGAACTTTGTAGCTCCTGTAGTAGATGTAACATTGAACTTGTCAAACACAATCTTTGGATACAACCCTAATCGCGTTTTCACACTCAGCGCATTTGCCGGTGTGGGAGCCAACATTGCATGGGGTAACGACCAAGCCGCCACTGTCAAGGCCGAGTTGGGTAACCTCTATGGCCACAACGAAAATCTGGGTCTCTTGTGGGACGGTGTGAAACCCTTCTTCTTGGGTCGTGCCGGTCTTATGGGTAACTTCAACATCAACCAAAACTGGAGTGTAGGTATCGAACTTCAAGCCAATATCATCAACGACGCATACAACTCAAAAAAGGCTACCAACTCAGACTGGTACTTCAACGGCCTTATCGGTGTGAAGTATGTATTCGGTGAGAGCAACAAAGTTGTGAAGAGTGTCGATACAGAGATGCTTGCCACCGCCGAGAAATTGGCCGAGGCTAAGATGGCCGAAGCCCGTATGAATGAGAAGGAAGTGGTAGAGAAGATCGTAGAGAAGAGAATATATGTAGAAACTACTATCCACGAGCTCAACCGCGCTATCTACTTCAAGAGAGCAGGTAATACAAACATCCCCTCATCGGAGATGCACAAAGTGGAAGAGGTTGCCGACTTCTTGAAATCACACCCCGAAGCTAAAGTATGCCTCTGTGGCTATGCCGATAAGGGTACAGGTAACCCCACCATCAATGCTCGATTGGCCGAAAAACGTGTAAACGCTGTAGCCGATGCATTGGTGAAGAAATATGGTATCGACGAGTCTCGCATATCTATCGACCACAAGGGCGACACCGTACAACCTATGGAAGGCACCGACAACCGCGTAACTATCGCCGTTGCCGTATCTAAAAAGGTTGTAGAAGTTGAGAAATAATAAATCTTCAATCATAAACTCTGCCTTTGTAGTATAGTATATCTATAACTACAGGCAGAGTTTATTTTTCTTTTTTTTAAAACCATGAGAAGGTTATTGCTGTTTTTATTTGTTTTAGCATTATCAGCTGTTAATAGTGCCCTTGCACAATACAACGGCAGTGGCTATTATAGAGTACAAAACAAAGTTACTGAACGCTATATAAGAGTAATAGACAATCGCGGCAGTGTAAACCTTGCCACTACCGAAGCCGACTTAGGCGCTCTTGAGACAAAAAAACACTTTGAGAACGTTGTGAACGACCCTGCATCTGTCATATACATTACCGAAGCAGGCGACGGCTACAACTTCAAGGCTCAAGGTACGAGCTCGTATAGTATCATCGGATACTATGTGAAACTACACAAAAATAACGACGGAACATATCGAGCTTATGCCGAACACAGTGGTTTGACAAAGTACTTGTGCGATGAAAACACCACTTACGACGAGGGCGTAGTGCTTACCAACAGCACCAAGACTCGTGACTGGTACATTAAACCGGTAGACCAAAATGACGGACAATATTTCGCCTTTAAACCCACTGTGAGCGTTGGGGGCGAACACTATACAACCATATACGCAGCATTCCCCTTTACACTGCCTGCAGGCATGACAGCCTACTATGTGAGCACAGTAGCCGACGGCCAAGCGGTGTGGAAAGAGGTAAAAGATGGCAAAGTTCCAGCCTCAACAGCCGTATATATAAAATGTAAATCGACCAATTATGCCGACAACAAAGTAACTATCGGCAACAATGGAGCATCATCCTTGTCGGATAACCTGATGAAAGGTGTATACTTCAACAACGGAACTAAAAAACACAACAACCAGAAGGCATACGACGCCAATACCATGCGCGTGTTGGGCGTAATGTCCGACGGCAAATTGGGCTTTATCACAGCTAATTTGGATTTTATTCCAGCCAATACAGCCTACTTGGTAGTACCTGCCAACTCGCCCAAAGAAATCAAGTTGGTATCGGAGAGCGAATTTAAGCCCAACGTGGCTGCTGAATCAGTTACTCTATCACACACATCACTGACTATGTATGCCGGCGACAGTCACACACTGACAGCCACTGTAAAACCTGCCGATGCGAGCGACAAGTCGATAAATTGGACAAGTTCAAACAATGGCGTAGCTACTGTAGACACCAATGGTGTAATAAAGGCTATTGCTTACGGAAAGACCACTATTACAGCAACTTGTGTAGCTAACAACACCATAAAGGCTACATGTGAAGTAACTGTGTACGCCCACACTACAGGCATTGAACTATCTGCAACGAATAAGCAACTATTTGTAGGAGAAAGTTTCACACTTACAGGTAAAACGCTACCCCTCTCAACTACCGATAACAAGATTGAGTGGAGCGTTAGCAACGATAAGGTTATCAAACGCAATGCCGACGGTAGCATACTCGCCTTGGCTGATGGTGTGGCTGATGTTATTGCTACATCGGTCGATGGTGGTCACGTTGCCAAATGTACGGTAACTGTTAAGACCAAAGTGCTACCCGAGTCTATTACCCTCGACAGCCAATCATTGAGCCTATATGTGGGCGATGCACACTCATTGACTGCAACCGTATTGCCCGACAACACAACCGATAAGTCGCTAAAATGGACAAGCTACAACAACAAGGTTGCCACAGTAGATGCCAACGGTGTGATAACAGCCAACGGCTACGGTAAAGCTACTATAGCCGTATCGTGCGTGGCAAACAATGCCATTAAGGCTACTTGCGACGTGGTTGTATATGAGCACAGTACCGGTGTAGAAATTTCTGCTTCAACTGCACATCTATATGTAGGCGAGAGCCTTAAACTTACAGCCCAAACACTTCCTGCCGGCACAACCGACGGAGCAATTGTGTGGAGCGTAAGCGACAAGAATGTGATTGAGTGTAGCGACAATGGTACAGTCGTAGCGCTGGCAGACGGAGTTGCCGATGTAATAGCTACATCGGTTGACGGCAATCATGTTGCAAAATGCACTGTTACCGTCGAGACATGGCATGCCGTGGAGTCTGTGACACTCGATAAAGAGTCATTGACATTGTACACAGGCGATAGCTATACTCTCACAGCAACCATTCTTCCCGATAAGGCAACCGATAAGAGACTCGATTGGTCAAGCTCCAACGAAAATGTTGCTACAGTCGATGCCAATGGCGCAATAAAAGCTGTCGGAAACGGAGTGGCAACTATCACCGCAACCAATAAATCAAACAATGCCATGAAGGCAACATGCGAAGTAACCGTATATGAACACTGCACAGGAGTAGAGTTGTCGGCTACATCGGTTGAGTTGACCGTAGGCAAAAGCTTTGTACTTACAGCCAAGACGTTACCTCTTGCAACAACAGATGGAGCAATTGAGTGGAGTATAAGCGACGAAACGATTATCAAGCGTCATGAAGATGGTACAATTGAGGCATTGAATGAAGGCGTCGCTAAGGTAACAGCCCGCTCGGTCGACGGTGGACACACTGCAACATGTACAATTACTGTTAAGACCATTCCTGTTGCCGAAAGACTTGTACTCAGCGATGACGCACTAATACTATATGTGAATGACAACCACACATTGACTGCCACTGTATACCCCGAAGAAGCCGAGGATAAGTCCTTGACATGGCTCAACGACCGTGCAGATGTAATAAGCCTTGCCGAAGGCGAAATTACAGCAGTAGGACCCGGAGCAGCCAATGTGATTGCATACGTTACTACCAATAATGCCGCAGCTGACACATGCTCGGTTGTGGTATACGAGCATACAACCGGTGTAGAACTCTCGGCAACAGCGATTGAATTGATTGTGGGCAGAAGTACAATGCTTACAGCCAACACATTGCCACTTGCCACTACCGACGGAATGATTGAATGGAGCATAAGCGACGACACGGTCATCAAGCGCCATGAAGATGGCACAATTGAAGCACTCGCCGAGGGCGTTGCCGAGGTTACAGCTCGATCGGTCGACGGTGGATATACAGCCACTTGCTCTGTTACTGTTAAGCCCTACATCGAGTCGGAATCAATCATCTTGGACGAGCAACTATTGACCTTGTATGTAGGCGACATCTACACATTGTCGGCTGTCGTATATCCAGAGGATGCTACCGACCAAGCTCTCAATTGGATCAGCTCCAACACCGATGTAGCCATTGTAGACGAACATGGTGTAATAGAGGCTGTAGGATTTGGCACAACCACTATAACCGCAAGCTGTGTCACTAACAGCGCAATAGATGCGTCATGTGAGGTAACGGTATATGAACATTGTGCCGGAGTGGAACTATCGGCGGCAAACATCGAATTGTACGAAGGAGAAACCTTTGAGCTTATAGCCAACACACTGCCCTATGATACTACCGACGGAATGATTGTGTGGAGCGTAAGCGACGAGTCGATAGTAACCTGCGACAACGGACACATTACAGCCCTCACACAAGGCTATGCCGAGGTTATTGCCACATCGGTCGACGGTGGATACATGGCTATATGCGAAATTACCGTAATCAAAGAAGATAACGCTGTAGAAAATACCACTTGCGATGAAAATATGACATATAAGATTTACAACCTGCAAGGTATGCTGTTGGACAAACTGCAACAGGGCGTAAATATCCTCATCTACGAGAACGGTATGACTAAAAAGATTATGGTGAAATAATCTGTAAAAATTGATTGTATGAAAAAATTTATTCTTCTTTTCGCAACACTTATCGCGGCATTCTCAACCACCACTGCTCAGAAGGTAAAGGCTTTTGAGCATCTCGATATCGGCGTGACACTGGGTACTACCGGTGTAGGTATCGACGTAGCGACTCCCATCAGCGAGCAGTTTCGCGTAAGAGCCGGCTTCTCGTTCGTTCCGGAGTTTGATGTAAAAATGAACTTTGGCATGAATGGTGAGAATGGCAGTGATTTTAACTCGATGGCCGATAAATTTGCCGATTTGACCGGACTTGCCATTGACGATAACATCGACATGATAGGCCAACCCAATATCTACAATGGTAATTTATTGGTCGACTTCTTCCCTATTAAGAACGTCAATTTCCACGTTACTGCCGGTTTTTATTGCGGTTCGTCGAAGATAGCAAGTGCATGCAATACTGTAGAGGATATGGCAACATTGGTGAGTGCAAGCATGTTTAACAATATCTACGAAAAGGTTGAAGCCGGCGAACCCATCTTCGGCGATGTGTACCTAACCCCCGAACTCGAAGAGAAAATCTTGGAAAACGGACGAATGGGTGTTCACCTTGGCGATAGAGTGGATACCGGAGAGCCATACATCATGGAGCCGGACGAAAACAGCACTGTCAAGGTTGATATTTTTGTCAATTCATTCAAGCCCTATCTTGGTGTTGGTTACGGAGGCAAGCTCGCCAAGAACAACGATTGTGTAAGAATAGCTTTCGATGCCGGTGTCATGTTCTGGGGTGGAGCACCTAAAATGGTCACACACGACGGTGTCGACTTGGTAAGAGATGTGGAAAACGTCGGTGGAAAAGTAGGCGAATACGTCAGTATAGCCAAGGCTATACAAGTCTATCCGGTACTTAATCTCAAGATATCGTTCAGAGTATTCTGATATTTCATCAAAACAAGAATCGAGAGGCTGTGTTATAATTGAACAAAATTGTAATGCAGTCTCTTCTCGTATCTACGAAATATTGACTACAGGCATGTAACAGAGAAAATAAATATCGTTATTCTTTGCACCCCAAAAAGCTTTTCTTACCTTTGTAGAAATTAAACCATACGCAACATGTCAGAAATCCAGATACTTCACGACAGCCTTGTTCTCATCCCCACATACAACGAAAAAGAGAACATCGAAAACATCATCAGAGCTGTTTTCAATCTACCCGAAATGTTCGATATTTTGGTTATCGACGACAACTCACCCGACGGAACAGCAGCCATCGTAAAGGGATTGCAAAATGAGTTTCCCGAGCGACTGCACATCATCGAGCGCAAGGGTAAGCTTGGCTTAGGTACTGCCTATATCGCCGGCTTTAAGTGGGCCATAGAACATCGCTACGACTATATCTTTGAGATGGATGCCGACTTCTCACACAATCCCGAGGACTTGCTACGTCTTAAGGCGGCATGTCGCGACAATGGAGCCGATATGGCCATCGGTTCGCGATATGTATCGGGCGTGAATGTTGTCAACTGGCCCATGGGACGTGTTATCATGTCATACTACGCATCGAAGTACGTCCGCATCGTTACCGGCATGAAGATACACGATACCACTGCAGGATTTGTATGCTACCGTCGCGAGGTATTGGAGACTATGGAGCTCGATAAGATACAATTTAAGGGCTATGCCTTCCAGATAGAGATGAAGTTTACTGCCAAGATGTGCGGCTTCAATATACAAGAGGTACCCATTATCTTCATCAATCGCGTATTGGGTGAAAGCAAGATGAGCGGAGGTATCTTCAGCGAAGCCGTATTTGGCGTTATCAAGCTCAAGTGGGGTAGCCTCTTCCGCAAATATCCGCAGAAAAAACAGTAAAAGTCATGCGCACAATTATCCAAAACGGCCTTATCATCAACGAAGGTCGAGAGTATGTCGGTAGCATTATTATCGACAATAATACCATAACACACATTATCGAAGGCGACCTTGATGCCTGCATATTGGCTATGGCCGACCGCATCATCGATGCACAAGGTTGCTGGGTAATACCCGGTGTTATTGACGACCAAGTACACTTTCGCGAGCCGGGCTTGACTCACAAAGCCGATATTGCAACCGAAAGTCGCGCCGCTGTGGCCGGTGGTGTTACATCGTACATGGACATGCCCAACACCAAGCCGGCTACTATTACCGCTGATGCTCTTGCTTGGAAACAACAACGAGCACAAGAGACCTCTATTGCCAACTATTCGTTCTATATAGGTGCTACCAACGACAATGCCGAGTTGATAACTACGCTCGACTATACCCATGTGTGCGGTATCAAACTGTTTATGGGTTCATCGACAGGCAATATGCTTGTTGACGACAGCAAGACACTCGAAAAAATCTTTGCCGAGGCTCCTGTGCTGGTAGCTACACACTGCGAGGAAGAAGAGGTCATACAAGCCAACCGCGCTCGCTATACAGCCATGTTTGGCGAGGATATGCCCGTATACTTCCACCCTATGATACGCAATGCCGAGGCATGCTATCGCTCGTCGGCCAAGGCTGTCGAGCTGGCATCGCGCCACAATGCTCGCTTGCACTTGCTTCACCTCTCTACAGCACGCGAACTTACCTTGCTCGAAGATCGTCCTTTGGCCGAAAAGCGCATCACCGGTGAAGTGTGTGTACACCACCTGTGGTTCGATGATAACGACTATGTTCAATATGGAAACCGCATCAAGTGGAATCCCGCCATCAAGACTTGTGCCGACCGTCGCGCATTACTCGAAGCTGTTGCCACCCATCGCCTCGACATTGTTGCAACCGACCACGCGCCACACTTGCTCAGCGAGAAGGAGGGTTCGTGCTTGAAAGCCGCTTCGGGAGGACCCTTGGTACAATTCTCATTGCAAACCATGCTCGAACTCGCCGCAAAAGGCCACTTTACCCGCACTCAAGTGGTAGAGAAGATGTGTCATGCCCCTGCTACACTCTTCGGTGTATCGCGACGCGGATACCTCCGCGAGGGATACTATGCCGACATTGCCATTATCGATCCCTGTCAACCCTACACCGTAACCACCGACAAGATTTTGTCGCGCTGCGGATGGTCGCCATTCGAGGGTCACACCTACCCTCACACCATTACGCACACCCTTGTCAACGGTGTTGTGGCATACGAAAACGGCACTATCAACGACAATTGCCGAGGACAATTGCTCCTCTTCGAGCGATAAAAAATCATAAGATTGCAACCATTTGTCATAGCGATGCGTCTAATACACAAAAACGCATCGCTATGAAACATTTTTACATTACCCTATTATTTGCGCTTGTTGCATGCAACGCATATACTCAAAACTCAAATTTACACATCGAAGCATACACCACCTTTCTACAAGGTGAACACCCCTCGGCCAAGGATTATATACTCGAACTTTTCGCACGATACGATATTGTCATTCTATGCGAGCGCGACCACCGCGAAATGACTCAATATGAACTTATTCTCGATATATTGGCCGACAAACGATTTATCAAGGAGGTAGGCGCAGCATACTTTGAGATAGGCAATACCGAGTACAACGACAGCATCAATGCTTTCTTGCACAATGCAACGCTTACCCCCGATGAGGTAAAACAGAATGTGCTACACTTCCATCGCAACATCTATGGTGCAGGACTGTGGGAAAAGAGCAATTACAGTTACTTACTACAAGGTGTTCATGACATCAACAGCCGACTTGCCCCCAAAGATATGATTGAGATATACGGCCTTGAAAAGGGTGTAAACTGGGGAAAAGCCACCGAACATGACATAATACGTCGCAATATCTGCACCAATGCCATACACCGCGACGCGATATTAGCCGAAAACTTCTGCAACTATCATCATTATAGCACTACAGGCAAAGCTCTTGTTATACTCAATTACCGTCATGCCTTTACACGCGATATTGCCAACCGTGACAATGCAGGACGGCATATCAAAGATAGATATGGCAATAGAGTTGCCAACGTCTTTCTCAACTCTTTTGCACTATCGCCACGCGGAGAATTTACAGCCATAAAAAATGGTATGTGGGATGCAGCTTTTATTACAACACATAAAACAGATATTGGTTTTGACTTGACCGACACACCTTTTGGGGAAGATAATTTCGATTTTATCCCCATAGCAACACCTTTGCGATACTGCGATTTTTTTACAGGTATGGTATATTATACCCCCTTTGCACAACTGCGCATCACAACGGGACTCCCCAATTTCGTGGATGATAATTTTGCTCGCGAAGTGCAACGCAGATACACTTTAGAAGGCAATATAGCGCCCGATGCAGAAATATTGAAGGAGCAATACAACACCGTTACCGAGCGCACATATAGTGAAGAATTTCCACAAATATGCGATAGCATAAACCGATGGGTAAATGAATAGAACTATCGTTGCTTGAAGTTGTAGGTAATGGTACCTACTTGTGTTACGTTCTTATCGGAACGGTCAAATCGGGCTTTCTTGGCGGCCTCTAACGCTGCTGCCCGTAGGGATTCATTAGGAGAACTTCCCACCTTGACCGACGCTGCTATCACAGCACCACTCTTGTCTACAGTTATCTCTACGACCACTGTACCCTCTATATTGCTATTGTAACGAGGCTTGGGCAAGTCGAGACACGTGCGACCTTGCAGACTGAAACCTCCCCAACCACCTACGCCTTGCGATGCTCCGGTAGGCGCATTACCTGTTGGTGAGCCTTGCACACCTTCGCCCTGCTCGGCAGTGCCTCTATTGCCTTCAGTAGTGCCTCCGAAGGCATTTTGCATGGCATTGCTCACGCGCTGTTCCTTCTCGCGCTGCTCGGCAAGGAGACGTTCCTCGGCCTCGCGCTTGAGTTGTTCCTCGCGGCGACGTTTCTCTTCCTCCTCGCGACGCTTTTTCTCTTCGAGGGCGGTTGTCTCTTCGCTTTCCTGCGTTATAAGGTCTTCGGTACTCACATCGGGTATCTGTTCGGGTTGCGAGGGAGTAACAACCGGGGCGGCCGGCTCGGGCATATATGGCTCGAATGTACCACTCGCCTCATCAACGTAACCCACTTGTACAAAGACACCTCCAAACTCTTCCTTAACAGGCTCACTCTTAAGAACAATTGAGGCCAATATAAACAACACAACAGCATGCACCGTGATAGTTGTCACGACGGCAATGAGTCTGTTGCGTTGATTTTGAGTCATATAACGATATGATTATCTTTCGGGGGCAGTAGCCAATACCATCTTCAGGTTGTGCTTATTGGCAAGGTCAAGAATCTTTACCACCTCGCCATACGGCACAGACTCGTCGGCATAGATAGCCACAAACATCTCAGGCTCACGTTCACGAGTCCGGAGCAAGAAATCAACCAATTGGTCTATATCGGTAGGTTGCTCACGCTCGTTGCCAAAGGCCACGTAATAGTTAAGATTGGTATCAATGGTCACACGCGACAGGGGCTTGGCTGCTGCTTGTTGACTGCTTTGGGGCAAGTTTACTTTTATCGCATTGGGGAAAACAACAGTAGATGTCACCATAAAGAATATGAGTAACAGAAATATCACGTCGGTCATCGACGCCATACTGAAGTTGGGGTTAACACGATGTCTTCTCTTGATAGCCATAAGTACAATGTGCCTACTCGGCAGGCTCGTTTAACAAGTCCATAAACTCCATTGTCTTGGTCTCCAGCTGGTTCATCACGCCATCGACGCGTGCCACCAAATAGTTGTAAGCAAAGAGGGCAATAACACCCACTACAAGACCGGCAATAGTTGTAACAAGAGCCTCATATATACCACTCGAAAGGGTGGTTATATCGGCATTATTACCGGCCGATGCCATATTATAGAATGCATTGACCATACCGGTTACTGTACCCAAGAAACCTATCATAGGCGCACCGGCGGCTGTAGTAGCCAACCAAGGGAAACCCTTCTCGAGTTGAGCAATCTCTATATTTCCGGTATTCTCAATTGCTACCAACACATCGTTCATGGGGCGACCCAGTCGCGATATGCCTTTCGCAATAAGACGTGCGGCCGGAGTATCGGTCTTTTTGCACAACTTCAGTGCTGCATCTATCTCGCCATCATGGATATAATCTTTGATGCGATCCATAAAGGTCTTATCTTCCTTACCGGCCTTGCGCACTACCAACAGGCGTTCTACAAAAATATAAATGGAGAGTACCGAAAGTAACAACAAGGGTATCATGAAGAAACCGCCCTTGAGCATGAGCGACCATATATTCAACTCCTCGGGGACTTCAACTGCAACATCTGCATTAACCGCATTGACGGCATTGAGCGTATCTACCGGCAACTGTAATAAGAGCGTAAGCAAATTATTTGTCATGATAGTTACTATTTTAGGCACTCCTTATAGCGCGCAATTGTTGTTTCAAGTCCTAAGTAAAGAGCATCGGCTATAAGCGCATGACCGATAGACACTTCACTAAGATAAGGAACATTATCATGAAAGTACTTCAAGTTCACGAGGCTCAAGTCATGACCGGCATTTACACCCAATCCCAACTTGTGTGCATGCTTGGCAGCCTCGGCAAAGGGTGCTACGGCTGCAGCCGGGTCTTGCGGATATTGCGCGGCATAAGGCTCGGTATATAGCTCTACGCGATCGGTGCCGGTCTTGGCAGCCAGTGTAATCAGCTCAAGGTCGGTTCCTACAAAGATAGAGGTACGAATACCGGCAGCCTTGAATTGGTCAATCACTCTTACCAAGAAGTCGAAGTGCTTGCGAGTATCCCATCCGGCATCGGAGGTAAGCGCATCGGGCGCATCAGAAACAAGTGTTACTTGAGCAGGCTTGGCCTTGAGTACCAAGTCGATAAACTGCTCGGTAGGATTACCCTCGATGTTAAATTCGGTGCGTAAGGCAGGGCGCATCTCATACACATCGGCATAACGTATATGGCGCTCATCGGGACGGGGATGCACAGTAATACCATCGGCACCAAAAGTCTCACAGTCGAGAGCCACCTTCAATACATTGGGCACATTGCCACCTCGCGCATTGCGCAAAGTAGCTATTTTATTGACATTTACACTCAGTTTGGTCATATTCTAAAATTGATTTTTATAGAGAACAAAGATAGTAAAAGGTGCGTGAAATAGAAATGAACTTATTCAAATTATTTTGCCGATCCTCGTCCTATTTTTATGTAATTACAACAACAATGTAAGGGACATACAATACCACTTACTATTTTTTAACTTATCGCAATAGGCCTGGGGTCGAAACCCAATTCACGACGAGCCTTATCGCCCACATAGGCATCGGGCATGCACAATATCTTCATATTGGGCAACGAAAATGCCACCTTGATACCCAATGCTCGCAATAAATTGCCTATCAGGCCGAAGAACAACATCAAGAATGTAGGAACAATGATGATAAATTTCACTCGCTTCACACGCTTGAAGAAGTCCTTAAACGAGATGTTCTCGCCACATATCAGGTAGTTCTCGCCACTTTTGCCTCGCTCATAGGCCAACACGATGCCACGTGCAGCCTCTTCGACATCGAGGAAGTTCTTACCACCCGGAGGACAGAATGTAATGGCATGCGCCATGTCGAATATTTGATTAGAGCCGGCACTGGTTCCAAAGCGACCCAACATAAAGGTGGGGTTGACAATTATACACTCAATCTTATCGGCATAGGTTCTGAAAATCTTCTCGGCGGCAGCTTTGCTACGGGCATAGAACGATTGCGAGAGAGGTGCATGCCACTCTTTGGTCTCGTTGGCAGGTTGTTCCCAAGTGCCGTTACCGATAGTATTGGCAGTGCTTACCAACACCATGCGCTTAACTCCACTCTTGACAACCACATCCATCAAGGTTGCTATAGGCTTGCTGTTTACAGCCTCATACTCCTCATATTTCAGCAATTTCTGGTCGGTAATTGCAGCGACATGGAAGATACCCGAACATCCCTGTATGGCTGCTTCGAGATGTTGAGGATTCTTAAAATCACCTTCAAACAATTGTAGATTTTCACTCTGCACACCTCGATATGATGAGCGACGGCGCACCATACCCACAACATAATAACCCTTGCGTAGCAATTCATCTATCAAATTAGATGCCAACATACCGTTTGCACCCGTTACAAGCACTTTTACCATTCTGTGATATTTCTTTTCCTTTATTGGCAGAGGTAATAAACACCTCGGCACGATGATACAAAAGTAGATATTTCGCCATAAAAATACAAAAAAACTCGCCCCGTTTTGTTGTTTTATAATAAATGAACTACATTTGTTGAGTTATCGAATTCTTATTATCATGAGAATAGCAATATTTGGCAAACAATATCACACATCCTATCGAGAGGTTTTACAAGAGCTTTTCAACACCCTCGTAAGTCTTAAATGCGACATATGTATTGAGCAAGACTTCGTTGATATGCTACTCACCGACAGCTTCTTAGAGCTACCCACCATGAGTTGTATCACCCACCACGATTTCAATGCCGACATGGCACTGAGCATAGGTGGCGATGGCACTTTCTTGCACACTGCTACCTGCATTGGCAACAAAGGCATCCCCATCTTGGGTATCAATACAGGACATTTGGGATTTCTCGCCGACCTCTCGGGCAATGAAGTAGGACACGCATTACAAGATATTCTGCAAGGACAATATCAAGTAGAGGAGCGCACCTTGCTACAAGTCGAAGCCGACGGCATTGATGAGTTGTGGCCCTACTCACTCAACGAGGTAGCCATACTCAAGCAGGACAGTGCCTCGATGATTTCCATCCGCACAGCTATTAACAACGATTATTTCAACACATATCAAGCCGACGGATTGGTAATAGCTACCCCCACCGGCTCGACAGCCTACGCCCTTAGTGCCGGAGGGCCCATTCTCGTGCCACAAGCCGCCAATTGGGTGCTGGCTCCTGTTGCGCCACACAGCTTCACGGTACGCCCCTTGGTAGTAAATGACGATGTAACCATTTCACTACAAGTATCTTGCCGGACCGGCAAGTTTATGCTCAGTTGCGACGGACGTTCCGTTCAACTCCCCGCCGGCACAGCTATCACCCTACGCAAGGCCTCTTTTACTATCAAAGTAGTAAAGGGCAACGACCACACCTTCTCCAAGACCTTGCGCAACAAGCTCATGTGGGGTGTAGATAAGAGAGACTAAAAAGGAAACCGTAAATATTTATTCCGATATTTCACGCAACTGCTCGGTAGCCAATGCCAGGGCAGTTGCTTTTTCGTACTCATCGGCCTGAAAAGTGTAACGGGCCTGTGTATAATATGGCATACGTTGCTCGAGCATTGCTGTTACTTTTTGATGCAACTCTTCGGGAGTACACCCCTCGACAAGCGGGCGCTTCACCTTGGCTATCAACAAGCGGTGACAGATAACCTCGACCGAACAGGTGAGAAATACAGCCACACCGCGCTCGTTCATATATGCCATGTTATCAAAGAAACAAGGTGTTCCGCCACCGGTGGCAATGAGTACATTATCAAACTCGGCAACCTCATGTAGCATATTACGCTCAATTAAGCGGAAAGCCTCCTCGCCACGTGTAGCAAACAACTCGCTGATACTTTGCCTGAAACGTGCCTCGATATACTTATCAAGGTCGATAAACTCCCTACCTAAACGCTTGGCGGCAAAGCGTCCCAGCGAAGTCTTGCCCGCCGCCATGTAGCCTATAAGAAATATCGGTTGCTTCATTGAGTTGTCAATTGTATTTCGGAGGCAAAGATAAACACAAACGAGCGAGAAACATGAAATTTACTTCGATGTTTTTCGGAGCGAGTGCAATATATCTTCGAGATTTACCTCAAAGATACTTAGTTTTGGAATAAAAAGCGTATTTTTGTGCCATCGAGTTTACGCAAAAGATTATCCGTCCGATGAAAAAAATGAAATACTACGTTGTTTGGGAAGGCCTTTCGCCCGGAGTTTACGACTCGTGGGAGGAGTGTCGCTTGCAGACTGAAGGCTATAAAGGAGCCAAATACAAGGCTTTCGACTCGAAAGAGGCTGCCATTGAGGCATTTCGAGGCAATGCATCGGAACATATAGGTATACTCAAGCAGATGAGCCAACGCCACACCAAGACCTTTACCCCCGCGACACTGCCGGCAAGTGTCATTCGCGACAGTCTGGCTGTCGATGCGGCATGCAGTGGCAATCCCGGAAAGATGGAGTATCGCGGTGTATATGTTGCTACGGGACTGGAGGTGTTTCGCATAGGCCCTATGGAGCAAGGTACAAACAATATCGGTGAGTTCCTGGCACTCGTGCACGGCTTGGCGCTGCTGAAGAAAATGGGCAACAACATGCCCATATATAGCGATAGTCGCAACGCTATGCTGTGGGTGAAACAAAAGCAATGCAAGACCAAGTTGGAGCGCAACGCTGTCAATGCACCCATCTTCGACCTCATAGCACGTGCCGAGGCTTGGCTACACAACAATCAATACGACAACCCCATCATCAAGTGGGAGACCGAGCAATGGGGTGAAATCCCCGCCGACTTTGGTCGTAAATAATGCGGTGCATTGCTGCACGAAATAACACCGACAGATACAATAATGAGGGCTATAGTGCGTTAGAAATATAAACGAAACACACAAAACGAACTATTATGAAACGTCTGGCTTTTATTGTCTCTATCATCATTGCTACATTGCCTATATCGGCTCAAGTTATCAAACTCGACGTAGGTACATCTTTCTCTTCGATGCAAGATGACACACCCATGCACAACTTTTCCAATACATTGGTTGGTAGTAGCGTGGCTTTTGGTGTTGACTGGCTCGAGAAAGAGTGGTTCTATCTATCAAGCGAAGTAGGATATATAACCACCGGAGGTGCTGAGCGTATTGAGATAATGGACAGCCCGGGCTTGCCCACAGGAGAGGCCGACTGGCAATTGATGCGCCACAACATCCATGTGAATACTACCTTTAGAGCCAAACTCGCATTGAACAGATTTCATGTATACTTAGGTGTAGGCCCTAAAGTAGACATACCGGTACATACCGAATTGACCGATACTTACAACGACGCGACTGATAGCAATCTTCCGTTTCTCAAAAACGAAGTAATGTTTGGTATCAAAGCCGAGGCCGGTGTTGCTTACAACTTCAACGATGTAAGAGTGGGGCTTAACTTTGCCTACCTACCCGACTTCACTCGACAAGCTTCATATCTCAACCAAACGACTCGCAACGACATCTTCAAGCTGAGTATATCGGTGGGATATATTTTATAAGACAGACAAAAGATTATACCCAACGAGGCGACCCATCTACCTGAGATAGAGTCGCCTCGTTGCGCGTATATGTCTACTATAATCAGCCCTTTATTTGTATCTCGTCAATCAACTCATTCATGCGAGAGCGCAAGCGTTGTATGATAGGTACCATGATTAAGGCCATTGCCAAGAAAGCCGACGAAGCTATACCATAGACCATTCCCGACATAAACTCGGCTGCAATGCCGTTGACAAATGATATAGCAATGTTCAATGCCATAATGATAATAGCAAATATCGCAATCATGATACAGAGCATTTTGGTAGCCATGCCATAGGCTTTATTGACCATCAATAGCTGACCCATGGTATTGTTTGCTGTATCGAATGGGCCGTCGGCACTCTTCTTGCGCAGATAACGCCAGAATTTAAAGCTGCTGACAACCTCTATACCACACTCCTCCATAAACTTGTAGTAGGCATCTACCTCTACGTCGGTCATCGAATCGTTGGGCAGGTCTATCTTATAGATATACTCTCCGGGGGTACCCTTCTCAAAGGTATATATAAAACCATTGGTGCGAACGAAGTTCCATCCACTGCGACTCATGGCATTGAGCCACTTTTGTTCACGCTCATAGTCGGCAATCGTGAAAAACCTGAAATAACGTTTTGTCTCCATAATCTGCTTATTTTATGTATTAATATTTTTATCACAATATAGCTTCGCCATTAGCAACCAGCTCGCGAAGACGTTCCAACTCTTTTACCACAACTGTGCGCCCCTCGGCGGTTATCACATACTCTTTGCGACGGCTATCCTCGGCGGTAGCATGTTGCACTATCCAGCCACGCTCAAGCAACGTATTGATAGCACCATACAGCGTACCGGCCGATACTATCAGCCTACCGTCGGTCATCTCCTCTATCTTTTGCATTATACCATAACCGTGCAAGGGTTTGGTAAGCGACAGCAGTATGTAATACACTGCTTCTGTAAGTACGATACCTGTGTTTTCTCCCATATTTTTCATTGTTTCGGCTTTCGTTATAACGCCCGTCGTTATATCGGCTGCCGATACAAAAGTATGGTATTATATTTACACTTCAAAACATTTTCGGTAAAAAGTGCTTAAAAATTTCATATTCAACTAATAATCAGCACACTTGCAAGCACAAATTTTTTAACCACCGACTCTATGCAGAACTACAGAAAAATTGTATCTTTGTACGACCTATCACATTGCCTTGATATACACCGAACATAAGGCATAGATAACAGGTTGTGATAGTATAAAAGAGAATGTTGAAAACAAAAAACACGACTACAATATGTTACAAATAAAAGACCTACATGCCAACATCAATGGCAAAGAGATATTGAAAGGTATCAACCTTACTGTACGTCCGGGCGAAGTACACGCCATCATGGGACCCAACGGCTCGGGTAAGAGCACCCTTTCGGCTGTTCTTACCGGCAACCCTGCTTATGAAGTTACAAAAGGTGAAGTAGAGTTTTACGGCAAAGACCTCTTGGCTCTTTCGCCCGAAGATCGTTCGCACGAGGGATTGTTCCTCAGCTTCCAATACCCCGTTGAGATACCGGGCGTAAGCATGGTAAACTTTATGCGTGCCGCCATCAATGAATTGCGCAAATACCGTGGTGAAGAGCCTATGTCGGCCACCGACTTCTTGAAACTCATGCGCGAGAAACGCGCCATTGTCGAGTTAGACAACAAGTTGGCCAGTCGTTCGGTCAATGAAGGCTTCTCGGGCGGTGAGAAGAAACGCAATGAGATATTCCAGATGGCTATGCTCGAGCCTCGTCTCTCTATTCTCGATGAGACCGATAGCGGTCTTGACATCGATGCCCTCCGCATCGTTGCCGAAGGTGTCAACAAACTCAAGACCGAAAACAATGCAACTATCGTGATTACTCACTACCAACGCCTGCTCGACTACATCGCGCCCGACTTTGTACACGTGTTGTACAAAGGTCGCATCGTGAAATCGGGTGGTCCCGAATTGGCTCTCGAACTTGAAGAGAAGGGCTATGACTGGATTAAAAAAGAGTTGGGCGAATTATAATCGAGAGTTATGCAAGCACTACAACAATATATAGACCTCTATCGTGAGCATCACGAGGTAATCGACCGTCATTCGTCGGCAGTGCTCAACGCATTGCGTCCCGAGGCTCTACAAGCAATAGAGCGCAACGGACTGCCCATTACACGTCACGAAGATTATCATCACACCGATTTGGAGGCAATGTTTGCCCCCGATTTCGGATTGAATATTACTCGCATCGAACTGCCGTCACAACCCCACGAGGCCTTTCGCTGCGATGTACCTAACCTCTCTACACAGCTTTACTTTCTCGTAGGCGACAACTTTTACCGCAACGAGCGCAACCGCGAGTTGCCCGATGGTGTTATTGCCGGCTCGTTGCGCGATATAGCCGAGTCACACCCCGAGTTGGTAGCCCGCTACTATGGCAAGGTGGCCGATGTGAACAAGGATGGTATAGTTGCCTTCAACACGTTGTTGGCACAAGATGGATTCTTCTTGTATATCCCCCGACATGTAGTATTGGAGCGTCCTATACAGCTCGTTAATATCATAAGCGGTGGTGTGTCTATGATGCACAATCGTCGCATATTGGTGGTGGCCGAAGAGGGTGCACAAGCCAAACTTTTGGTGTGTGACCATAGCGAAGACGATGGTATAAACCAACTCATCACCCAAGTGACCGAGATATATGCCGGCGAGGGTGCTGTGGTTGACTACTACAACTTGGAGGAGAATGCTACTTGCGTACAACGTGTATCATCGACCTTTGTACACCAAGTTGCTACATCCAATGTGTTGGTAAACGGTATTACCTTGCGCAATGGTACAACTCGCGACAACTACTATATAGCACTCGACGGCGAAGGTTGTGAAACACAATTGTGCGGTATGGCTATTGCCGACGGCGACAAGAAAGTAGACGTATACAGCCACATCGACCACCGTGCGGCTCATTGCACAAGCAACGAACTATTCAAGTTTGTACTTGACGAGAATGCCATAGGCTCTTTTGCCGGTCGCATACTGGTACGCGAAGGCTCACAAAAGACCGAGGCTTACCAAAGTAACAAAAACCTTTGCGCATCAGCGACAGCCCACATGTACACCAAGCCTCAATTGGAGATTTACGCCGACGATGTGAAGTGTAGCCATGGTGCCACAGTAGGTCAACTCGACCAACAAGCATTGTTCTACATGCGCACACGTGGTATCTCTGAGGCCGAGGCTCGCATGCTGTTGCAGTTTGCCTTCATGAGCGACGTGATAGAGAATGTGCGTCTTGAAGCCCTCAAAGACCGTTTGCGCCAATTGGTTGAGAAACGCTTCCGTGGTGAGTTATCGCAATGTCAACAATGTGCCATACGCACTCAAAAACAACAATAACAATGTTAGATATAGCCTCTATTCGGGCACAATTCCCCATTTTAGGACGTGAGATATACGGCAAGCCGTTGATATACTTCGACAACGCCGCCACCTCACAGCATCCGCAATGCGTGATAGACCGCATCAGCGAGAGTTACTGTCGTGTCAATGCCAATGTGCATCGTGGTGTACACACCTTGAGTCAAGAAGCTACCGAGGCACACGAGAATGCTCGCAAGCGTGTACAACAATACATCAACGCCCGCCACAGCCATGAGATAATTTTTACACGCGGTACAACTGAGGCTATCAACCTTGTTGCACACTCGTTTGGCGAGAAATTCTTGCACGACGGAGACGAGGTGATACTCACTGTCATGGAACACCACTCCGACATCGTACCCTGGCAACTGTTACAGAGTCGTAAGGATATAAAACTGCGTGTTGTTCCTATCAACGAACGTGGCGAATTGAACATGGAGGTGTACCAGAGTCTCTTCAACGAACACACCCGATTGGTATGTGTGATGCACGCATCAAACGTATTGGGTACTATCAATCCGGTCGAAGAGATGATTACTTATGCCCACGCACACGACGTACCCGTATTGGTCGACGGAGCACAAGGCATTCCACACTTGGCTGTAGACGTGCAAGCCCTTGATGCCGACTTCTATGTGTTCTCGGCACACAAGGTATATGGCCCCACCGGTATAGGCGTGCTCTATGGCAAAGAGAAATGGCTCGATGCCATACCTCCTTATCAAGGCGGTGGCGAGATGATTGCTCAGGTATCTTTTGAACGCACTACCTTCAACGAGCTCCCCTACAAGTTCGAGGCCGGCACGCCCGACTATGTTGGCAGTGCAGCCTTTGCAACAGCACTCGATTGGGTTGACAGCATCGGATTTAAGGCTATGCAGGCACAAGAAGAAGATTTGTTGCAATATGCCACTACCCGATTGCAAGAGATTGACGATTTGAGAATATACGGCACTGCAGCACACAAGACCCCGGTTATTTCGTTTCTTGTAGGCAATATCCACCACTACGACATGGGTATGTTACTCGATAAGTTGGGCATTGCAGTACGCACCGGACACCATTGTGCTCAACCGCTTATGCACGCCTTAGGCATAGACGGAACGGTACGTGCATCGTTTGCCGTATACAATACCCGCGAAGAGATTGACACCTTTGTAGCAGCAGTTAACAGGGTAGCCAATATGTTGCGATAGAGATATTTTTATTCAATAACTTTAAAAAGTAAGATTATGAAATTCATCACACGAGAACCCGGAAAGACCATTTATCACGCATCGTTCTATTGGTCAATACTGCTCACTTTTGCATTGGTCATTGCATTCTTCATGTTTGCCATTCCCACATATACTGTATGGAGTCAAGAGATGAGTGGACGTGCCGAGTTTGCCAAGGCCGAGCAAAACCGTCGTATCAAAATCGAGGAGGCTAAGGCTAATCTTGAAGCCGAAAAACTCAATGCCCAAGCCGAGGTTGAACGTGCCAAAGGTGCTGCCGAAGCGATACAAATTGAGAACGGTTCTATTACTCCCACTTACATACAATACTTGTGGGTACGTCAACAGAACACAGCTACCGACAAGGTTATTTACATCCCCACCGAGGCCAACTTGCCTATCTTAGAAGCCAAGAAATAAGACTTATAACATAAGACAAGCGGGGTTGCACAATCATTAACGTGCAACCCCGCTGTTTTTATGGGTATCTACGGTCTATATCCACCCTCTTGGGCAATAGTGGGTGCGTTGGGATGTAGATGCAAGATGCGCTGATTGCTACTACCCCTAAAGTGCAACGAAGGGTCATACAGGTGCTTGACAAAAGGGCCATCGACAAGTGTGTCGATAAAACGCAGGCAGTCGCGCGTTGTTTCATTTTTCAACAGAGCCTCGTAGGTAAATCCGGTGTAGCACCATATATTCTGCCTTGTTTCGCGCTTGAGACGTACAAGCAGTTCGAGTAGCGCTTCGGGATTATAAAAAGGGTCGCCCCCCGTAAGGGTAATGCCGTCGAGCAACGTATCGGCATTAATCTCATCGATAATACGCGACAGTATCTCCTCGGTAAATGGTTCGCCGGCCGATGGTGACCAGCTCTCGGGGTTGTGACAATCGGGACAGGCATGACGACACCCGGCCAAGTAGATGGCATAACGAAGACCATAGCCATCGGCTATGGTCTCAGGATATACGTTTATGATATTCAGTCCAGGCATCAGCTATGTTTTACGCGGTCGCGCTCCTCGGCTTGCTTGGCAGAGTTCCATGTTTCGAGGCTTCCGGTGAGATAACCGGTAATGCGACGCATACGCATGATATTTTCGCTCTGACACACAGGACAAGTACTATATATTACACCCTTATATCCACAGTGGCGACAGGTATCGATGGGGTGATTGATAGAACCATAGCCCACGCCCTCGTCTTGCATGACCTTCACAATCTTGAGTATAACCACCACATTCTTCTTGGCTTCACCATCCAACTCGACATAGGTAATATGTCCACCACGGGTAATGGCATGGAACGGAGCCTCTTTCTTAATCTTATCGACAATACTGATAGGCTCTTTCACATCGATGTGGAATGAATTGACATAATAGTCGCGATCGGTAACACCGGGTATCACACCATAGCGTTGACGATCCATCTTAGTAAAACGACCCGACAGGCCCTCGGCCGGTGTTGCCAACACCGAGTAGTTGAGTCCGTAACGGAGCTTATACTCCTCTACCACAGTATTCATCACCTGTATAGCGTCGTAGAGTGTGTTCCAGGCCTCCTGACTATGAGTATGTCCCTCATCGTATATTGCCACCATTGCATTGTGTCCGCCTATAAAACCGATACCCAATGTACCCGAAAGGAGTACATCGCCCACCTCGTCATTGGGGTTGAGCTGCATACCACCCTTCCACACATCGTTGCCCATCATAAAGGGGAACTGACGCGCAAGGGCTGTGCGTTGGTATTGATATCGCTCATAGAGCTGTTCGGCAATCATGGCAGCCATCATGCGTACCTTCTCGAGGAAGATAATGCGAGCCTCCTTGCGTATAACATGCTTGTCATCATAGGGGTGTAGCTCCTCGGCTTCACGGCGCGCCTCGATAGCCAATCGAGGCATATTCATAGAGGTAAACGAAAGGTTACCACGACCCCACGAACTCTTTATACCATTAAGATTCTCAAACACGCGAGTACGGCATCCCATTGTTGCCACCTCATAGCGGAATCTATTGGGGTCATCGGCTCGCCAATCCTCATGTACATTGTAGGGTGCATCGAGGAAGAGGAAGTTGGGGAAGAGTGATGTTGAGGTTGTCTTACAAGCCATTAGCAAGAGGTCGAAATTGGGTGTCTCAAACGCTATCTTACCGGCCATGGCATCCTCAATATTCTCCATAGCCTTGTTGTAGTCGGCCTCGGAGTATGATATGCCCTCTTTAACCTTAAATATCTGTATAGGGAAGACAGGAACTTCGCCACTACCAAGACCTTTTACGGTCGAGGCCAACAACTCGCGCATAACCATACGACCCTCGGCGCTGGTATCTGTACCATAGTTGATAGAGCTGAACACGACTTGATTACCACCGCGCGAGTGCATGGTGTTGAGGTTGTGTATAAGACCCTCCATGGCTTGATGGGTATCCTTACGGGTCGACTCGTAGCTATGCTCCCACAGTTTGTGCAACTCGGCTTCGGTTATATCCAAGCCTTTCTCTTGCAATACTTTCATCACCAAAGCACTCTGTGCATCATTCTCGGCAATGGTAGTGATTGTATCGGCAAAGGCGGCTTTCAACTCTACTACCCCATCACGACCTTTCAATTCCATCAAGAAAGCTATGCCATCAATGAGATGTTTGCGAAAACTCTTGAGCACACCGGGAGCCATGAAATGGTCGAAAGCAGGGATAGACTGTCCGCCGTGTTGCTCATTCTGGTTGGTCTGGAAAATAATTGTTGCCAATGTAGCATAACTAAATATCGATTGAGGCGGACGCACAGTACCATTCTTGGTGTGGAAACCACGTGAGAAGATATCATCAAGGTCATACTGTGTACAGGTAGTGGTCTTGGTGGGATAATAATCGAGGTCGTGGATGTGAATGTCGCCATTCTTGTGCGCACGAGCATAGCGCACGCCTACCAAGTATTTGTAAGCATAATCTTTGGTAACTTCCGATGCAAAAGTCATCATCTGTCCGGCAGGAGTATGCGACGACATATTGGCATTGCTCAAGTTGACATCATTCTTCTCAACCGAAACAATACCATCCATTACATGCTTCATCGAAGTGCGTTTATCGCGCTCCTTGGTACGCCACTCACGATAGATTATATAACGCTTGGCTATATCGGGGTTGACACGCATCAATTCCTTCTCTACAAGGTCTTGCACCTGCTCTACACTAACCTGCTCGGTGGTGATATTTTGCATCACACGCTCGGCTACTTGGTTGATGGTAGCCTCATCGTTGATGTTACCGGCACGATAAGCCTTCTCGATGGCACGCTTGATCTTGTCTATCGAAAATACTTCCGACGCTCCGTCGCGCTTGATGATGGTAATGACTTTAGTCTCCATTAGTTATGCTATTGGGGTTAAATATTTACATTAAAAAAGGTAGTGTTCCGTGGCGAAATCGAGTGTAAAGGTATAGCTTTTCTGCCACATTTACGGCAAGAAAAAGCATATATTTTTCAATAAAAATATGATTTGCATAGTTGCATTGATAAACTTTTTTGATAACTTTGCAACACAAAACAAGCCTTATAATACTTTTTAAGCGGTATTTTATGAAACTTTTTATTATTGGACTTGGCTCAAATATCGGAGAAAGAGAGCAAATTATAATGCAAGCGATTGCCTTGATAGGCGAGCGCATAGGCACTGTAGAAGCTCAATCGTCAATGTACCAAACACAAGCCGAGGGGTTTGAGTCGGATAATCTCTTTGTAAACGCGGTTATAACCGTACGCAGCACTTTGGAGCCACACGAAGTATTGTCGCGCACACATCAAATAGAACTCGACCTCGGATGCTCGACACACCGCAATGCCGATGGTACATACTGCGATCGCTCGCTCGATATAGACCTCATCGCTTGCGATGACATAGTGTGTTGCGACGAAACATTGACACTTCCTCACCCCCGCATGCACGTGCGCAATTTTGTACTCGACCCCTTATGCGAGATAGCTCCGCAATGGATACACCCTACCCTGCACCGTACCGCAACACAACTGCGTGAGGAGATTAAATAACAATTCTATTCATTATCGCGACTTTGGCTTTGGCCCAAGATAGCTACGCTCGGGATAAAAAATAAGTAAACTTATTTTGTTCTCCACTCGCTTATCGCTATCTTTGCACCGTCGGAGAGAAACATCTAAATCTATTAAATAAATATGAAAAATTTTACAGTACTTTTGCTGACAGCTATTCTTGCTATCAGCGGTGTATCGGCTCAACCGGTAGTGTTGGAGTATGACTTTAACGATGGTGATAAGACCGGTATTACTTTCTATGATGTAGACCAACTTACCCCTTCATCTTTCATGCAAAGTATCGGCTTTGCAGTAGACAACCCTTGGGTTCTTATAATGGATAGTGCTACCAGCAAAGATATGTTTATAGGTAGTACTTCGCAGTATACTCCTGCAGGACAAGCTAATGACTGGATGGTATTGCCCGCTGTGGAAGTTCTTAACGAAAACATGATGCTTGAGTGGAAATCGCAAGCCTTTATGGCCAATAAACGCGATGGATTGAAAATATTCATCTCGACAAAGGGTAATCAACCTGCCGACTTCCCCGCTGAACCCGCATGGGAGATTGAACAAGAGGAGATTGGTGCTACAGAAGATTACTTTGAAGGTGAGTTTATCTCACACGAATTGTCATTGGCTCAATATGCCGGAAAGACTATTTATATAGCCTTTGTAAACCAAAGCTACGACAAGAGTATCATTGCCATAGACGATATAAAGGTGTATAGCAACGATAAGTTTGCCCTTAACCTCAACTTGGGCAATGTTGTCAACGAGGTTTATGAGGTTGTATTTGAGGGAGAGATTATCAACTACCAATATGACAAACTTGATGAAGTAGCTGTTACATTGGAGTATGACGGTGTGAGTGTAAGCGAGACTCTCGCCAATCTCAATATTGCTCGTGGCGAAGCTGCTCCTTTCACATTGAACCACAAAATGCCCATCGGCTTAAATCAAACTATCCGATATACAATACACGCCGTAGTAGGTAATGATAGATATGACTACGCATCGTCGGTAACCAACACCTTCCGTCGTCGTGTCGTTATCGAGGAACATACCGGCGTACGTTGTGGCTACTGCCCCTTGGGTACATGGGCTATCGATTCTATCAAGGAGATTGCTCCCGATAAGATTGCTCCTATCGCTGTTCAATGCGCTCAATTGGGTAGTGTAAATCTTATTGTCGATGATTATACCGGAGGTCTTTTCTCAAACGGTCTTACAGCCTATCCTATCGGTTGGATAGACCGTACATATGCTGCAACCCCCAATGGTAATGCCAATGGCTATCACTTTGACGACGAGGCTTCTTGGATTTCACTCTTCAATAAGCAACTTAACGAGGTACCCGAAGCCGGTGTTACGGTTACAGCCGCATTGAACGATGATAAAACTTCTATCATTGCCGAGACCAAGGTGCGCACTGCAGTAGATAAGGACAACATCGACTGGCGAGTAGTGTATGTCCTTACCGAAGATAGTGTTACAGGATATTTTCAATCAAACAACTATTCGGGTCACAATGGATACGTAGGTGGATGGGAGAAGAAACCCAAAAGCGTTGAGGTAGAGCTTCACGACCTCGCTCGCGGTATATACCCCAACTTCTACGGCTTGGAGGGTAGTCTGCCCTCTACAATGAGTGCCGGTGTTGAAGAGACATACAGCTACACTTTCGAGATACCCTATACCAAGGTGTTGGGTGAGTCTACAATCGATTTTGTACAAAATATTAAAAATCTCAACGTTGTGGCCATGGTTGTTGATGGCAAAACCAAACGTGTGATAAATGCCGATATGACTCGTGTTAAAGACCTCACCGGTATCAATGGTGTTAGCACCGAGGCAGGTGTAAAATGCATTGTTGAGAACGGCACTGTAAGAGTAATAACAAGTGATAATGCAACAATGGTCGCTTCGTTGATAGCACTCGATGGTCGCACTCTTGCTACTACAACCGGTCGTGGTACTGCTACACTCAATACTGCCGGATACCAAGGCGTAGCACTCGTACAAGTAGTAGCCAATGGCGCTGTTGAAGTAACAAAAGTTATCGTGCGATAAAGAGAATTTTTTATCTATCATTTTATACAACAAGCGAAGCCTTCGATGAGGGCTTCGCTTGCTATATATACATATAATAATAGCGAGGGTCAGAAGTTGTACTGTATCATTGTATTGATACGATGTGCACTGCCCGACACGCCATCGTAATTATGCCTGCTACCATATAGGTACTCAATACCTATCTGACAATTGGCAAAAGGCGAGTAAAAAGCATTGGCAACAAGATATTGAGCATATCGATAGGCCGACGCTGATAGCGAGGGCTGGTCGTAAAGTCTACACTGGCTATAGGCTGCCGATACAAACAATCCGGGACGTATCGTATATTGCACACCACCCACCAAGCCTAAGGCATAAGGAGCCACCATTGTGCCACTGCGTTCGCCGGGAATAAGGTCATAGCCATAACCACCAAGGTCGTTGAGATAGCTGCCATATCCTCTACCATATACACCCTGCATATAGAATGTAAAGTGTCGCGAGGCTTGAATAACACCACTGAGTTGTGTTGCCCAACAAAACGCATATTGATTCTTGTCGGCAACAAGATTGCGATAGGAAAGCAAGCGCAACAGGTTGGACAATCGTATGTGACTGCGACCCTCGTCCCATTTATATTGTATGTATGAAGGGAGGTCGGGTACACGTTGCGCTATGGCATCACAATACTGTTGGTGTGTTGTGTAAGTAGCCGAGGGAGTCTCTACAGCCATTACCATTTCCCAGTTACGACCCATGGGTTGAACATATTGCAGCACGGTATTCATTGTAAGAACCGTACCCGAAGGGCCTTGAAAGTCGATGGTAGGAGGAGCGGCTGCTACGTCACAGAAGGTACTCCATGTACGCCCTACTTTGAGACGCCACAGCTCTATGTAGGCCTGTCGTAGACGCATACCGTAATAACCGGCAGCCGAACCTCGAAAATCACTCTCGATGTAAACCGTAAACTCGCCCACGACTTTATTGCGTCCTACTAACTTAAAGAAGAGCCGTGAGGTAGAAGCATCCATACGAAATTGGTTGCGCATGTCGGGTTGAGGCGGCGCAGGAATAGTGGCAGTAATAAAATCGGGACTATTGGCAATACCACCCATATCTATCGACATCGTTCCCTTTACATATCCACCTATACCCAATGCCACACGGCCCTTGCGGTCAAGAAACAGAAAACGTGGTGCTCGGGGGTCTTGAAAGTGGCGTCCGTTGGCCTCATACATAGCCTTCATTACTTCATAGGATGTGTTCTGCGGGTTGTTTTTCTCGGTAGTTACAATTACCGCCGAATGGTGGTGTATGGTATCGTTGCTCATCATCTGAGCATTTGCGCCAAAGCACAACACTACACATACCATAGTTGATATTAAAACTTTTCTCATACTTGAATAGATTGAATGATTTATATCCAAAACAATAGAGCGTTGCGTAAAGTTTAAATAAACCATTGCCATGCGTAGTGCGTTATTAAGGACAAACTATAGAAACAATACTATGGCAAATATTGGAAAAACTGCGAAGTTGAGTGTGGCAACACTCGCTATCATGAACGTAACGGCGGTAGTGTCGTTGCGCGGACTCCCTGCCGAGGCGGAGTATGGCTTAAGCTCGGCATTCTACTATCTTTTTGCAGCATTGGTGTTTCTCATCCCCACAGCATTGGTGGCGGCCGAGTTGGCGGCTATGTTCTCCAACAAGCAAGGAGGCGTATTTCGCTGGGTCGGTGAGGCATTTGGCAAGCGCATGGGATTTCTTGCAATATGGTTGCAATGGGTCGAGAGTACAATCTGGTATCCTACTGTACTCACTTTTGGAGCTGTGTCGTTGGCATTCATCGGCATGGATAGTACCTACGACATGACATTGGCATCCAATCGCATGTACACACTCATCGTTGTACTTGTCATCTATTGGCTGGCCACTTTCATCTCGCTCAAAGGCATGTCGTGGGTAGGTCGTGTATCGAAAATAGGCGGACTTGTAGGAACTATAATCCCTGCCGGCCTATTGGTTGTGTTGGCTATTATCTACTTGGCAACAGGTGGTAAATCGCAAATGGACTTCAGCGGCAACTTCTTCCCTGACCTGAGCAATTTCAACAACTTAGTGCTGGCAGCAGGTATATTCCTGTTCTACGCCGGTATGGAGATGGGTGGTATACACGTACAAGAGGTCGATAACCCCTCTCGCAATTACCCCAAAGCAGTATTTATCGGCTCACTTATAACGGTGCTTATCTTCGTGTTGGGTACATTCTCATTGGGTATCATTATCCCTCGCAATGAAATAAACCTTACCCAGAGTCTGTTGGTAGGATTTGACCGCTATCTGGCTTATGTCAAGGCCTCATGGTTCTCACCCGTGATAGCAGTAGCATTGTCATTCGGTGTATTGGCGGGAGTACTTACATGGGTAGCAGGCCCATCAAAAGGTATCTTTGCCGTAGGTCGTGCCGGTTATTTACCCCCATTCTTCCAGAAAACCAATAGCCGAGGTGTACAACGCAACATTCTATTCATTCAAGGCGGTATTGTTACACTCTTAGGACTGCTATTTGTTGTTATGCCATCGGTGCAAAGTTTCTACCAAATCCTCTCGCAACTCACCGTGTTGTTATACCTCATCATGTATTTGTTGATGTTCGCCGCAGCCATCTATCTGCGCTATAACATGAAGAAGGCCAAGCGCCCCTTCCGCATCGGCAATAGCGGTAACATGCTCATGTGGATAGTTGCCGGCATAGGATTTTTAGGCTCACTCTTGGCATTTGTGCTCAGCTTTATCCCACCCGGACAGATAGCCGTAGGCAGCAGTGCCGTGTGGTATGCCGTACTGGTGATAGGTTGCATCGTTGTTGTTGCCGTACCGCTCATCATCTACGCATTGCGCAAACCCGAGTGGCGCGATCCTTCGGCAAACTTTGAGCCTTTCCATTGGGAAGAAAACCCCTCGACCGAGAATAAAAAGTGATAAGGCATTGTTATAAGAAAGCATATAGATTAAGAAAGCCTCTTGCCGGAAGTAAATAAGATTATTTCTATACCTATAATAGTCCGTTGTGGTTAGGAACTACAGCGGATTATTTTTTGTGAATGGACAAAAATTGTAGATTTTATTTGCATAATAAAATTTTCTTCATACTTTTGTATTAACAAAATTGTTAAACAATATTGTTTAATGATAAAACGATGGATAATAAAGAAAAGCAAAACAAAGAATATCAAATACTTATCGCTGCAGAGCAGGAGTTTTTGACAAAGGGCTACGATGGGGCACGTACTACCTCGATAGCAAAAGCTGCAGGTGTTACCCATGCCATGTTGCACTACTACTTCCGCACCAAAGAGCAACTATTCGAACGCATCGTTGATGAGAAGTTTGCCACGATGTCGCACTCAATGTTCGCAATTATGGGCGACCCATCGCTACCGATTATTGAGCGTATCAAGGGTGGTATTTCTGCCCACTTTGACTTTATTGCCGAAAATCCCCTCTTACCCCGCTTTATAATTAACGAAATCGTTACCCGACCCGAACACTACGAGGTATTATATAAGCGCATATCCTTGATTATTGAGACGATTTTTCATGATTTACAATTCGAAGTAAATCGAGCCGCCGAGCGTGGTGAAATAGAAAGGGTCGACGTAAAGATGATACTCATCAGCATCATGTCGATGAACATCTTTACCTTCCTCGCATATCCGTTTATGGAACCCCTGATGGGCGAGTTGATGGCCAACCGCGACAAATTCTTGGCAGCACGTAAGGCTGAAAACATTGAAACCATTATGAAACGAATCAAAAAGCAATAAGTTATGAAACAGACTTTACTTACACTGCTCGTCGCTGTGTGTGTAACAGGTACAGGTGCGCAATCGCTGGACGAATGTCGTCGTCTTGCACAAGAGCACTACCCCGAGATAAGGCAATACGACCTTATTTCACAGACCGAGCAGTACAACCTTTCAAATGCATCGCGAGCGTGGATACCACAGGTAATGCTCTCGGGGCAGGCTACCTATCAATCGGCAACTCCCACCTACCCCGAAGTACTCAGCTCGATATTGCAAGCCAACGGTCTTGAAATGGTAGGTATACGCAAAGACCAATATAAAGTAGCCATCGATGTGACTCAAAACATTTGGGATGGAGGTGTGTCAAAAGCCAATCGTGCCATTGCCGAGGCTGAAGCCTCAGAACAACGTAGTCGCGTGGATGTCTCGTTATACGACCTACAAGCACGAGTAGACAATATATACTTTGGTATCTTACTTCTTGATGAACGCCATGCACAAACCCAAGCATTCATAGAAGTATTAGAGAGTAATCTCGCACGCATGCGTACATATTATAATAATGGCATTGCAATGCAAGCCGACGTCGATGCTATTGAGGCAGAACTCCTATCGGCACGTCAAACACTCGGACAAGTTGAGTCGTCGCGTACAAGCTATCGTCATATATTGGAGGTATTTATCGGACAGCAACTTACATCGGAAGTGTTGGAGCGACCCACTATGCCGGAGGTAACTTCACGCATTTCAGCACGGCCGGAGTTAACATTGTTCGAGGCACAAGAGAACAAGTTGGAAGCACAACGCAAGGCTATAAACGCCTCTGTCATGCCCCGCTTCACAGCTTTTGCTCAGGGGTATTATGGCTATCCGGGCATGGACATGTTTAAGAGTATGGTATCGTCAGATTGGTCGTTAAATGCTATCGTAGGTGTGCGCATGGCATGGAACATTAGCGCCTTTTATACGCAGAAAAACAATCTCGAAAAGCTCAACATTGCCAAGCAACAGATTGCGGTGCAACGCGATGTATTTCTCTTTAATACACAGATGCAGACAACACAAGACGATGGCGAAATAGCCCGACTGCAGAAGGCTGTCGAAGACGATGTACGCATTGTCGAATTGCGTCGCAGGGTACGTGTGGCAGCCGAGTCGCAACTGGAAAACGGAGTGATTGATGCAACCGACCTGTTGCGTAAAATTACCGACGAGACCAATGCCATGCTTGCTCGCAGCACCCACGAAATAGAACTTTTACAAGCTACATACAGACTAAAAACAACGCTAAATCAATAAGATATGAAACGAATGGTATATATCTGCGCTACGATACTCGCTGTATCATGCGGCACAAAAACAGAGTTCGATGCACAAGGTACATTTGAGGCTACCGAGGTAGTCGTGTCGGCTGAAGCGAACGGAAAAATTCTCAATTTTGACATTGAAGAGGGTATGACAATCGAGGCAAATAAGACAATAGGCACTATTGACAGCCTGCAACTCTATCTGCAACGTAAACAGCTCACTGCCCAACAATCGGCACTCCTTGGTTCGCGACCCGACATAAAAAAGCAAGTGGCTTCGTTACGCGAACAGATTGCCAAGCAAAAGAGCGAACTGAAACGTGTTGAAAATATGCTTCGTGATGGTGCTGCAACACAAAAGCAGTATGACGACATCAATGCTCATGTCAAGGTGTTGGAAAGTCAACTCGAAGCCACACTATCGACACTCGACAAAAACACTACAACTATCAACAACAACTCAACGGCGATGGAGGCACAAATAGCCGCACTCGACGACCGTATATCAAAGTGTCGTATCACCTCTCCCGTAGATGGTACAGTGCTGGTGAAATATGCCCAAGCGGGAGAACTTGCAAGCATGGGCAAACCTCTGATGAAGATTGCCGACCTCGACAACATCTACCTCCGTGCATACTTCACTTCCGACCAACTTGCCCATATTAAATTGGGGGATATAGTTAAGGTTATTGCCGATTTTGGTGGTGAAGAGCGATATGACTATGAGGGCCGTATTGCATGGATCTCGTCAGAGAGTGAGTTTACTCCCAAGACCATCCAAACAAAGGACTCGCGTGCCAATCTGGTATATGCCGTAAAGATTGCAGTAAAGAATGATGGCCGATTAAAGATTGGCTTAGCCGGTGAAGTAGTGTTGTAACATGGGTGCTATTGAAGTACATAATCTATCGAAGAGCTACGGTAAGGTACAGGCCCTCGACAGCGTATCGTTCTCGGTCGAGCGAGGTGAGTTGTTCGGCCTTATCGGGCCGGATGGAGCGGGCAAGACCACGCTGTTTCGTCTACTGACAACCCTTCTTAACCCCGATTCGGGTAGTGCAGAGGTGGATGGCTGCGATACAGCAAAAGATTATCTTGCCATACGCTCGCGTGTGGGTTATATGCCCGGACGCTTCTCGCTCTACCCCGACCTGTCGGTAGAGGAGAATTTACAGTTCTTTGCCGCCCTATTTGGTGTAACCATTGAGGATTCATACGATCTTATTGCACCTATATACAAGCAAATAGAGCCATTCCGCACACGCCGCGCCGGGAAGTTATCGGGTGGTATGAAGCAGAAACTTGCACTCTCTTGTGCACTTATTCATCGCCCCAATGTACTGTTTCTTGATGAGCCGACAACGGGTGTCGATGCGGTATCGCGCAGTGAGTTATGGGACATGTTGTCGGAGTTGAAAGAGCGTGGCATAACCATTCTCGTCTCTACTCCATACATGGATGAAGCATCGCGTTGCGACCGCATTGCTCTCTGCAACGAAGGACGCATCCTGAAAATCGATACCCCCGAGGGTATTGTGCGCGGATTTGATAAACAACTCTATGGTATCAGCGCCAAGAATATGTTTGCTCTACTCGAAAAGGCCCGCACAGCCGATGGCGTTGAAGATTGCTATCCCTTTGGTGAAAAACACCATTTGGTTGCGCGTGAAGAGTTTGACGAGGCAAAATTCGTGGCTCAACTTGGCGACATAGAGGGGTTGCAGATTATACGCACTGCACCTACAATTGAGGATATGTTTATAAAACTGATGAAACGATGAACGATATAGTTATATCGGTACGCGAACTGAGCAAGCGTTTCGGCAACTTTACGGCTGTCGATCGTATCTCTTTCGATGTTTATCGAGGCGAAATATTTGGCTTCTTGGGAGCAAACGGAGCGGGTAAAACGACCGCTATGCGCATGCTGTGCGGACTGAGTTATCCCACATCGGGCAAAGGTTCGGTAGCCGGCTACGATATAATGCACGAGGGAGAGCAGATAAAACGTCACATCGGATACATGAGTCAGCGTTTTTCGCTCTATAATGACCTGACCGTATGGGAAAATATGCGCCTGTTTGCGGGTATTTACGGACTGAACAAGAGCCAAACCGAGCAACAAGCAACCGAACTGCTCGAACGCCTGAATTTTTCATCGGAACGCAATACATTGGTAGGCTCGTTGCCATTAGGTTGGAAACAAAAACTATCATTTGCCATCGCTACGATACATCGCCCTGAAGTAGTTTTTCTGGACGAACCTACAGGAGGAGTCGACCCCATTACGCGTCGTCAATTTTGGGAGATGATATACGAAGCCGCCGAAAGTGGCACAACAATATTTGTAACCACTCACTATATGGACGAGGCGGAATATTGCACAAGAGTATCGATAATGGTAGATGGTAAGGTACAAGCACTTGACACCCCTACCCGCCTTAAACAACAATTCGCCACAGAGTCTATGGACGAAGTATTTCGCATACTGGCTCGTGGCGCACAGAGAGGAGAATAACCGGGATGAAACAGAACTTTGCATCATTCGTCAAAAAAGAGTCGTTGCATATACTCCGCGATACACGCACAATGCTTATTGTGATGCTTATCCCGGTAGTGCTTATGGTGCTATTTGGGTTTGCCATATCAACCGAGGTAAACAATGTCAATGTGGCTGTCGTTGCACCCAATCGCACCGACGGTATACGTGACGCTGTTGAGCGACTATCACAAAACGAATACTTTACTTTCAAGGGCTATATTACGCCCGACGATATTGACCCCTACCTTCGTTCGGGCAAAGCGAGTGCTGTTGTAGTCTTTGCATCGGATTACGAAAGAGGCGTTACTCAAGCAGCAACAGGAGTTCCAACAAAGCCTGTTATCCAACTTATTGTAGACGCCTCGAATGTCAATACCGCCGGCTCATCTACGGCGTATCTGCAAAGTATATTACTTGGTGCAGCCTCACAACAAGCGATGTTCGAGACTCGCATGTTATTCAATCCGCAGATGCGATCGGCCTATAACTTTGTGCCGGGTATTATGGGACTTATCTTTATTCTTGTATGCGCAATGATGACATCGGTGTCAATAGTACGCGAAAAGGAGGTGGGTACTATGGAGGTTCTACTCGTATCGCCTGTACGTCCCGTGAAGATTATTTTTGCCAAGATGATACCATATTTTGCCATCTCATGTGTGGTACTTGTAACAATACTGCTCCTTGCACGTTATCTGCTCGAGGTGCCTATGTCGGGCGGTGTTGGGGGTATTTTTACAATATCATTGCTCTACTTAATCTTGTCGCTTTCACTCGGATTGCTCGTATCGACCATTGCACAGACACAAGTAGTAGCCCTGCTTATATCGGCAGTAGTCATGATGATGCCTATACTTATGCTATCGGGCATGCTATTCCCTATAGAGAACCTACCCAAGTTCTTCCAAGTGATATCGAATATCGTACCGGCACGTTGGTATATCGATGCTGTGCGTAAGATGATGATTCAGGGATTACCAATTGTAGCCGTGTGGAAAAACTGTGCTATTTTGCTTGGTATGACCATCGCACTACTCGGCGTGTCACTCAAAAAGTTTAACGACAAATTGGAATAAGACTATGCGTACATTTATAGTACTGTTACAAAAGGAGTTCTTGCAGATTCGACGCAACACGTTTCTCCCTCGGCTCATCATTGCCTTCCCCATATTGATAATGCTGATTATACCACTTATCATGACAATGGATGTACGCAATGTCAATGTTGCTGTTGTTGACCTCGACCGCTCAACCACTTCGCAACGTATTGCATCGCATATCGAAGCCTCGGAATACCTCAGACTCACACACACCACGACCGAATATCCCCTCGCAATGGATGCCTTGGAGCAGGGGTTGGTAGATGTTATTGTGCAAATCCCGGACCATTTCGAGCGTGACTTAATGGTGTCTACTCCCGAACAAATCAGTATTACAGCTAATGCCGTAAATGCTACAAAAGGTGGCATAGGTATGCAATATATTGTGCAGACCATCGCTCGGACACTTGTAGAACTGCGTGGAGAAAAGAGCCCCACAAAATTGTCGGAATTGGTCACTATCGAAAACCGTTATAACCCGACACTCAATTACCGCCATTACATGATACCGGCTCTGATGATTATACTCTTTATCCTTATATGTGGATTCTTGCCTGCACTTAGTATAGTAGGTGAAAAAGAGTGTGGTTCGATTGAGCAGATTAATGTAACACCTGTTTCGCGACTCACATTCACCCTATCGAAACTTGTGCCATACTGGATTATTGGACTATTTGTCCTGACAATTGCCATGCTTGTGGCACGTCTGGCCTATGGTCTCAGTCCTGTAGGCTCTGTTGGAGCCATTTACCTTGGTGCTGCCCTTTTTATCCTCACGATATCGGGGTTCAGCCTGACTATCGCCAACTTTTCGGAGACCATGCAACAGACAATGTTTGTAATGTTCTTCTTTATTATGATTTTTATGTTAATGAGCGGGTTACTTACCCCCGTAGATTCTATGCCCGAATGGGCTCAGAGGTTTACAGTAATTCTGCCACCAAGATACTACATAGAGATATTGCGCTCGGTATACTTGAAGGGTACTACCATTACCGAGCTATGGCCCAACTTTGTCGCACTCGGTATTTTTGCCCTTTGTTTCAATACCCTTGCTGCACTAACATATAAGAAGCAGGCATAAGAATACTCCTTATATACAGGAAAAGAGCCACACTCCCATACGGAATGTGGCTCTCTTGGTATATCGCTTATACTTATTATCTGTATTGCGAGAAGTCGGTCTTGGTCATATCGCCCGAGTTGAGGAACTCAGTGTGGAAGGCGAATGCAGCCTTGAGAGTGTGGGGTGTGTGACCACCGTTTGACATCTTGAGGTAATCCCAGAGGAGCTCGCGATACATGGGGTGAGCACAGTTTTCGATGATAGCCTCGGCGCGTTGACGGGGCGATTTGGCACGAAGGTCGGCAACACCATGCTCGGTAGCAATTACCATTACCGAGTGCTCGCTGTGGTCTTGGTGCGATACCATAGGAACGATAGAGCTAATCTTACCACCCTTAGCTACTGAAGGACATGCGAAGATTGAGAGGTAAGCATTGCGAGTAAAGTCGGCCGAGCCACCCAAACCATTCATCATCTTGGTACCTGTCACGTGAGTAGAGTTCACGTTACCGAAGATATCGGCTTCGAGAGCTGTATTCATGGTGATAAGACCCAGACGGCGCACAATCTCGGGGTGGTTGGTGATTTCACTCGGACGCAAGATAACACGATCCTTGAAGTAGTAGATGTTATCCATGATGCGAGCCAACATATCGTCGCTCACTGTCATACCGCATGTGCTGGCAAATGTACATTTACCTTGGAACATCAACTCCATAGCTGAGTCTTGTACCACCTCGGTGTACATTTGGAATTGAGGAATGTCGGGATTAAGACCCATTTGAGCCAAAACGGCATTGGCAATGTTACCTACACCCGATTGAACAGGGAGGAACTCTTTGGGAAGAAGACCGTTCTTGAGTTGTGAAGCGAGGAAGTTACAAACATTCTCACCAATCTTAGATGTAGTAGCATCAACGGGAGAGAAAGGCTTAACACCGTCGGTCAAGTCGGTCTCTACGATACCAACAATCTTTTTGGGGTCAACCTTGATAACGGGCGAACCAATGCGGTCGCTGGGCTTATAGATAGGAATTTCGCGACGATAAGGGGGATCGAGCGGAGTATAAATATCGTGCATACCACGCATTCTGTCGCTCTCGTGGTGGTTGCGCTCGATGATTAGTTTGTCGCAAAGTTCACACACGGTAGGAGCCATACCTACACCGGCACCCAAGAGGATTTCACCATCTTCCGATACATCGGCAGCCTCGA
This sequence comes from Bacteroidaceae bacterium, assembly GCA_017935645.1. Classification (GTDB taxonomy): domain Bacteria; phylum Bacteroidota; class Bacteroidia; order Bacteroidales; family Barnesiellaceae_A; genus Barnesiella_A. Next base: position 67,585 of record JAGBHF010000011.1, read on the forward strand.
TGATACCTACGTGCATCTTACCCAAGAAACCATAACGGAGTTGTTGAGAAAGATGAGAGAGGTGCAAGTCGAAATAGGGCATCTCGCCGCTATTGATAAGGTTGCGCGAATCGGCGTGTGATTGGTAAGGAGTGCGTGTCTTGATTGCGTTTACACGGCTCAATTCACCGTCAATATAGTCGTTGGTAGATGCACCGGTGTACAATCCGATTTTGAAGGGACGTCCGGCGTCATGTTCTGCTTTGGCTCTCTTGGCCAAGGCAATGGTTGTAGCTTTAGGAGTACCGGCAGCTGTAAAACCACCAAAGCCTACGTTATCATCATGATTGATGTACGAGGCAGCTTCTTCTGGGGTAAGAATTCTGAATGCCATAGTGCTTTACAATAGATTGAGATTATAGTTTTAGTATTTTCTGCTCAATATTTCACTTGTGATAACTGCTTGTCGCCAATCGATTCTCTCAACATCGAGCGCCGCCTCGTTATCTTCGTCATATATTCCTTTATCCGAAATTTCGTTTTTTATCAAGTCGTTGTTTCGCGTTACACTTATTCCCTCTTCAATAGGCTTGGAAACTTTAGTCACCGTCTCTACCGGAGCAGGCTTCACAACGGGCTTCTTTTTGCGACCTACTTCAAGTGGGCGTCCTTCGCGCAAAGCCTTAAAAATATCGTCGAGCGATACTTCGACAGGAGTCGGTTGTTTATAATCAGCCACATCCTCCTCTACCACATCCTCAACAGGCGTTACACTATTACCTGGCTTGGGTTGCGTTTTCTGCTTATTTTCGGCTCTTTTTTTAGCTTTTGAGTTGTTAATACTGCTAAAAATACCGATGGCTCCAAAAACAATATAGATTAGAATGTCTAAAAAATCCATCTTTATTTCGTAATTTTGCGCTCAAATATACAAGTTTATTGAGAGAAAAACAAGTACTACGAGGTTTAAAAAGTAATAAAGGGCGGCTTTGCAACCACCCTCTATAAAATTAACCTAAACCTTAACTATGAAAAAAATACACTTTATATGTGCAAAATAAAAGAAAAACTTTGATTTATACAACAATTAAGAATGATTTTTCATACAAAAGTACGAATTTATATCCAGTCATAGACTTGATATGCAAAAATGAAATTATAATAACAATCTTATAAAACAGACATAAACAACAAAAATATATGAGTACAAAAAGGCTTTTCATAGAGACATACGGTTGCCAAATGAATGTTGCCGATAGTGAAGTTGTAGCATCAATCATGGAGATGCATGGTTACCACCTATGCGAAACAATCGAGGAGGCTGATGCTGTATTTGTCAACACCTGTTCGATACGCGATAATGCCGAACAAAAGATTGTATCGCGGTTGGCATTTTTCCGTTCACTCAAACGCAAAAAACCACACCTCATAGTGGGTGTATTGGGTTGTATGGCCGAGCGTGTCCGTGAAGAGTTGGTTACTAATCATGGCGTAGACCTTGTAGCCGGTCCTGATGCCTACCTCGACCTACCGGCTCTTATATCGGCTGTTGAGCAAGGCGAGCCTGCTATTAATGTCGAGCTATCAACCACCGAAACTTACCGTGATGTTGTTCCTGCACGCATGGGCAACAGTCGTGTTTCGGGCTATATCTCTATCATGCGTGGTTGCAACAACTTCTGTTCATACTGCATTGTGCCCTACACCCGCGGTCGCGAGCGTAGTCGTGAGCCGGAGAGCATCTTGCGCGAATTGGCTGACTTGAAGGCTCGTGGCTTTAAAGAGGCTATCTTGTTGGGACAGAATGTCAACTCTTATAATTATGTGGCTGAAGATGGTACTCGTATAGACTTCCCTGCATTGTTGCGTATGGTGGCCGAAGCTGCCGGCGAGGGTATGCGTGTACGCTTTACTACCTCACACCCCAAGGATATGAGCGACGAGATACTCGAAGCCATTGCGTCGCACCCCTCGTTGTGTCATCACATACACCTTCCCGTACAATCGGGCAACAATCGCATCCTTCAATTGATGAATCGCAAGTACACACGCGAATGGTATCTCGACCGCGTAGCTGCTATTCGTCGCATCATACCCGATTGTGGTATATCGAGCGACCTGTTCTGTGGCTTCCACTCTGAGAGCGAAGAGGAGTTTGAAGACACTTTGAGCCTCATGCGTGAAGTATGCTACGACTCATCATTCTTGTTTAAATACTCTGAGCGTCCCGGCACCTTCGCATCGAAACACTTGCCCGACGATATTGAAGAGGAGGTTAAGATAGCTCGCTTGCAACGCATGATTGACTTGCAAAACGAGTTGTCGCTCGAGAGCAACCGTCGCGACATCGGCAAGACCTTCGAGGTATTGGTAGAGGGCTTCTCAAAACGCTCTCGTGAGCAACTTTTTGGTCGTACACAACAAAACAAAGTAGTGGTATTCCCTCGTGGCAATCACCATATAGGCGATTTTGTTAAAGTAAAAGTATACGAGGCTTCATCTGCTACTCTCTTAGGCGAGGAGGTAGAGTAGAATGAACACCCAACATCCCGATACAGCTCGTCCACGTTTATGGACACCGAGTTTTTGTGCAGTGGCAGCAGGTAATTTCTTGCTGTTCTTCTCATTTTACCTGCTACTGCCCATATTGCCTATGTATGTAGGCGAAACATTCGGAGCCGACAAGAGCCTTACCGGTATGGTATTGGCATCCTATACTATCATGGCACTGCTTGTGCGCCCTGTGAGTGGTTATATGGTCGACACATTCCCCCGCAAGAAGTTGTTGCTTATATGCTACACAATATTTATGCTCTTCTTTTGCGGATACTTGCTGGCCGGAACACTCCTTTTGTTTACCCTTATTCGCGCCACACATGGTGCAGCATTCGGCCTTGTAACGGTGTCGAACAGCACTATGGCAATAGACATCATGCCGGCACAACGTCGTGGCGAAGGCATTGGGTATTATGGTGTCAGCAACAACCTTGCAATGGCATTCGGGCCCTCTATATCGCTCTATTTCTATGAGACGTTGCACGCCTTTACACCTATATTTATGATATCGGTTGTTACCTCGTTCTTGGGATTGTGTTGCGTATCGACGATAAAGGCTCCGGCCAAAACCATAGAGCAACCATCACAAGCCATTTCGCTCGACCGATTTATACTTGTCAAGGGGTTGCCCGAGATGCTTCCCGTCATATTTTTCTCTTTTGCCTATGGTATATTATCGACCTACTTGGCCATCTATGGACGCACCGAAGTGGGTATAACCGACGGCACAGGCCTGTTCTTCGTTATCATGGCATGCGGCCTTGTCATGTCGCGCCTGCGCGTAGGCTTGATGCTCAATCGCGGATTGGTTGCACAGAGCATTATATTGGGTATGGCAGTCATACTGTTGGGATTTGGCATCTTTGTTATTTTCCGCCAGCCCATCGGTTTCTACTCGGCAGCTTTCGTGTTAGGATTTGGCTTTGGTACGATGTGCTCAGCCCTGCAAGCCATGTTTATCAACCTTGCTCCCAACAATCGTCGCGGTACAGCCAATTCAACTTACTTCACGGCTTGGGACTTGGGTATAGGCTTAGGCGTATTCATTGGCGGACACATTGCCGAACTCACCTCTTATGCCAACGCCTTCCGCACCGGACTGGGAGTTGCCATGGTGGGTTTCTTGATTTTCTTCTTCATCATACGCCACCACTTCGAGGCCAACAAATTGCGATAGGTTATGACGCTTCAAGAGTATATCACCGAGCACATCATACCGCGTTATAAGGCCTTCGACAAGGCTCACAATCTTACTCATGTGACCGATGTTATTGAGCGTAGCATGGCTCTTGCATCACAATATGATGTAAATAGCGACATGGTATATACCATCGCAGCCTATCACGACCTGGGCTTGTGTGAGGGTCGTGAGCGACACCATATCGTGTCGGGCGAGATAATAGCTGACGATGCAATGTTGCAAAAATGGTTCACCCCCGAACAGATAACCACCATGCGTGAGGCAGTCGAGGATCATAGAGCCTCCAATCACCATGCGCCACGTTCAATTTACGGTTGCATCGTAGCCGAAGCCGATCGCCTCATAGACCCCGATACAACCCTACGTCGCACGGTACAATACGGGCTGAAACACCTCGACACCACCGATCGGCAACAACACTACGAACGATTTTGCCAACACTTGCAAGAGAAATATGCCGAAGGAGGATATTTACGCTTGTGGCTACCCGAGAGCGACAATAAAAAGCGTCTCGAAGAGCTACGCACCATTATCGCCAACCCCGAGCAGTTGCGATGCAAGTTCGACCGTATTTTTGATGAAGAGATATAGATCATTGTCCGACTCGTCGGCTAAGAAAAAATAACACTTTCGCAACCCAATGTAGGCTCAAAATAGTGCATAAGATAGCGCTTTATTGGAAATAAAAGTGTATTTTTGCAATCACTGATATTAAATAAGAAATAATGCAAATAGTAGACATCATCATGTTGGGGCTTGTAGTGCTCATGACCATATGGGGCATGGTACGAGGCATTGTGCGCCAAATAGGCGACCTGGCAGCTCTGATATTGGGTGTAATAGGTGCTAACTTGTGGGGTGGCAACATGGCCACAATACTTGCCGAGCATACCGAATGGTCACTGATTTTGTGCCAATTCTTGGCATACATCGGTGTGTTTATTGCTATCTATTTAACCATCCGCATAGTAGCCGGTTGCATCAAGTCGCTCACACAACTTGTGCGATTGGGTTGGATTGACTCTATTGCCGGTGGATTATTTGGTGCGTTCAAGACCATCCTGTTTGTAAGCCTTCTACTCAACCTGACCATGCTTATAACAAAGGATGCCGACATATGGACATCGCCCGAGCTTACACAATCGGTATGTTACGAAACGGTAAAGAGTTTTGCACCCAACGTTCTGCACCATGTGTGGCAAGAACAAACCACCCCGACACCTTGATTGTTTAACAAAACAAAGTAAAGATGAAGATGGAAAACAACGATAAAACAATAAATGCCAACGAAGAACTCCGCAAGGATTCGATACTCGACGATGTTACATCGAAAGAGTATGAGTATGGCTTTGTAACTGATATAGAGACCGACATTATCGAGCGTGGACTTAACGAAGATGTTGTGCGCCATATATCGGAACGTAAAGGCGAGCCTGAGTGGTTGCTTGAGTTTCGCTTACAAGCATTCCGCCATTGGCAAACACTAAAGATGCCTACATGGGCACACCTCAATATACCCGAAATAGATTATCAAGCTATCAGCTACTATGCCGAGCCCAAAACCCGCAAAGGGCCTGAATCGCTCGACGAGGTTGACCCCGAATTGCTCAAGACATTCGACAAACTTGGTATCTCACTCGAAGAACAAATGCGCCTATCGGGTATAGCAGTCGATGCCGTTATGGATAGTGTCTCGGTTAAGACAACTTTCCGCGAGAAGTTGGCTGAGCTGGGTGTAATATTTTGCTCAATCAGCGAGGCTGTAAAGGACTATCCCGACTTGGTGCGCAAGTATCTCGGCTCGGTAGTCTCTTACCGCGATAACTTTTTTGCAGCACTCAACTCGGCTGTATTCAGCGACGGCTCGTTTGTATATATCCCCAAGGGGGTGCGTTGCCCCATGGAGTTGTCGACCTACTTCCGCATCAACGCCGCCAACACAGGACAGTTTGAGCGCACGCTCATCGTTGCCGACGACGACAGCTACGTGAGCTATCTCGAAGGCTGTACAGCCCCTATGCGCGACGAAAATCAGCTCCATGCCGCTATTGTCGAGATACGTGTACATGAGCGCGCCGAGGTAAAATACTCGACTGTACAAAACTGGTATCCCGGCGATAAAGATGGTAAAGGTGGTATATACAACTTTGTAACCAAACGCGGATTGTGCAAAGGCGACAACTCGAAACTTTCGTGGACACAAGTAGAGACCGTATCGGCTATTACATGGAAATATCCCAGCTGTGTTCTTGCAGGTGACAATTCGATAGGCGAATTCTACTCGGTAGCTGTTACCAACAACCACCAACAAGCCGACACTGGTACTAAGATGATACACATAGGCAAGAACACCCGCAGTACCATCGTATCGAAGGGTATCTCGGCCGGTAGTAGCCAGAACAGCTATCGCGGACTGGTGCGTGTAACTCCTACAGCCGACAATGCACGCAACTTTACACAATGCGACAGCCTCTTGCTCAGCGACCATTGTGGTGCTCACACATTCCCCTATATCGACATCAAGAACAACACTGCCGTGATGGAACATGAGGCCACAACCTCAAAGATTAACGAAGACCAAATCTTCTACTGCAACCAACGCGGTATCCCCACCGAGGACGCTGTAGGTCTTATTGTCAACGGCTATGCCAAGGAGGTAATGAACAAGTTGCCGATGGAGTTTGCCGTTGAAGCACAAAAACTCCTGCAAGTAACCCTCGAAGGCTCGGTAGGATAATCATAGCAACCTATAACAATAACGCGGGCGCATCTGTTGAGATGCGCCCGCGCTTGTATATACGTTGTAGCAAATACACTATTATAGGCCAAATGCTTCACGAACAGCATCTACATAGTCGAGTTTCTCCCATGTAAACAACTCTACCTCACGTACGATAGGCTCGGCAAGATAGCGCGAAGCAAAGGTCTTGGTAACTGTGCGGGGGGTGCGACCCATGTGACCGTATGAAGCAGTCTCCTCATAGATGGGATTGCGCAACTTGAGTCGCTCCTCGATAGCACGAGGACGCATATCGAACAACTTATCAACAATAGTAGCAATCTCAGCATCGCTCTGCGGCACGTGCGACTTGCCATAAGTATTGACATAGATGCTCACGGGACGAGCCACACCAATAGCATATGATACTTGTACCAACACTTCATCGGCAACACCGGCAGCCACCAAGTTCTTGGCAATGTGACGTGCGGCATAAGCTGCCGAGCGGTCTACCTTCGAGGGATCTTTACCCGAGAATGCACCACCACCGTGAGCACCCTTACCACCGTAGGTATCTACAATAATCTTGCGACCGGTAAGGCCTGTATCGCCATGAGGGCCACCAATAACAAACTTGCCTGTAGGATTGACGTGCAAGATAAGCTTGTCGTCAAAGAGTGCTTGCACACGCTCGGGAAGTTGAGCTATCACACGAGGCAACAACACCTCTTGCACATCGCGACGGATGGTTGCCAACATAGCCTCATCGGCACGATTTTGAGCCTCGACAGATGCATCATCGGGCGAGACAAACTCGTCGTGTTGTGTAGAAATAACAATAGTGTGTATGCGCACAGGATTGTTTTGTGCATCATACTCGATAGTTACTTGCGACTTCGAGTCGGGGCGCAAATAAGAGGTAACACGACCCTTGCGCAAGTAGGTCATCTGCTCGGCTTCGCGACGTATCTTGGCCAACTCAAGCAAGAGAATGTGTGAGATTTCTAGCGAGAGAGGCATATAATTGTCAGTCTCATTACAAGCATAACCAAACATCATACCTTGGTCGCCTGCACCCTGCTCCATGGGATCTTGACGCTCTACACCGCGGTTGATATCGGCACTTTGCTCATGAATAGCCGAGAAGATACCACAAGAATCGCCATCGAACTTATAGGTACTCTTGTTATAACCAATACGATTGATAACACGGCGGGCAGTATCCATGAGGTCGACGTACGCCGACGATTTTACCTCACCGGCAAGAATCACCTGACCGGTAGTTACCAATGTTTCGCAAGCAACCTTCGACGAAGGGTCTTGTGCAAGGAACTCATCAAGCACCGCATCCGACAATTGGTCGGCCACTTTATCGGGATGTCCTTCCGACACCGACTCTGATGTAAATAAATAATTCATAGTTATATCCTTTTATTTTATCTATTACACAATATTGCAACAACACCTTGGCTGTTACTTCAATAAAAGTCGAGGGAAGACTGTCGAGAAATCACACAAAAAGAGCCGTCAAGAAACGACGCAGACATAGAACAGTTTTAGCAATTTTTTTGTGTGGTTGCAAGCAGCCAAATCCTTCCACAATTATTTCGGGCACAAAGTTACGAAATATCATTGATAAAATAACCAAGCAAAGCGATGTTTAGCGTTATTTATATAAAACGAAGGCATTGTCTATTTGCTATTGGACTCTACACACTCTATAATTAACTATCATTCGGCGAAAAATTTCTTTTTTATATATAAATTTTCGATAAAATATGTACATTTGCATATTGTGGCTTGTTATGTAATGTGATGTCGCTTATGCGCGGTAACAACATAACGCTGTATAAAACACTATTTTAATACATTGTAAGACATGAAACTCTTTGCCCGCATCTGTTCTACGATATTTCACCCACTCATAATGGCTACGTTGGGTATATTTCTATCGCTCTACTTCTCGTACATGAGAATGTTGGGTACTGAGTATATCATCAACGTATCGTTATTGGTTATTATTATAACCATTGCTATACCTTCGTTGGGCGTTCTATTGCTCTATAAGACCAAGCGTATCAAGAGTATAGGTCTTGTCAATCGCACCGAGCGCACATTGCCATATTTGCTCTTCTTTGTGTGCTATGTAGTGGCTACAATCTTCTTGTGGTATGCCAATCTGCGCGGAATGCAGTTGGGATTCTTTATCGGAGGTCTTATAGCTATTCTCATAGACTTGATTGTAAATCGCTGGTGGAAGATAAGTGTGCACATGACAGCTATCGGTTGCCTCACAGGACTCATTTTTGTAATGAGCTATATGCAATACATCATGTACACCGAGTATATTCCACTACTCCAAGTAGCAGCTGTCATCAGTTCGGGTGCCTTGGGTACATCGCGCATACTGCTACGCCGACACACCATCGGTCAGGTGTGTTGCGGATTTATCAATGGATTCTTCTGGGTCTTCGTCTCATGTATGTTGACCACTACACTGCAATATATACAATAAAATTTACATTATATACACATGCAACCTATTGTAAGTATTATCATGGGCAGTACTTCTGATATGCCCATTATGGAAAAAGCCGCACAACTTCTCAATGATTTTCAAATACCATTTGAGATAAATGCTCTCTCGGCTCACCGTACACCGGCGCAAGTTGAGGAGTTTGCTCGCAACGCACACAAGCGTGGTATCAAAGTGATAATTGCAGCAGCCGGTATGGCGGCTCATTTGCCCGGTGTTATTGCAGCAATGACCCCCCTGCCTGTAATAGGTGTACCCATTAAGTCTACTCTTGAGGGTGTGGATGCTCTCTTGGCAATTGTGCAGATGCCTCCCGGTATACCCGTGGCTACGGTAGGTATCAATGCCGGATTGAATGCGGCAATATTGGCTACACAGATACTCGCCCTTGGTGATGAGAATATCGCACGCAAGGTGAGTGAATATAAAGAAAACTTAGCCGGAAAGATTACCAAAGCCAACGAAGAATTGGCCCAAATCAAGTACGAATACAAAACAAACTAAACCATTGTGCCTTTGACAGCACACACGATTAGTCCGATTGGTCTTAGACTAATTGGACTGATTGGTATATAACAAAAACGAAAATACTATTGATATGTATAATTATCGTCGTCGCAAAACCATAGAGGTGAACATTGGTAACACCCCGTTGGGTGGAGAAAATCCCATACGCATACAATCAATGACCAATACATCGACACTCGACACTCCTGCCAGTGTAGAGCAATGTGTGGCTATTATTGAGGCGGGTGCACATTATGTGCGCCTTACAGCACAAGGTATTCGCGAGGCCGAGAATTTGGCCAACATACGCCAAGCGTTGAATGATAGGGGATATAATACCCCCCTTGTTGCCGATATACACTTCAATCCGCATGCCGCCGATGTGGCCGCCGAGAATGTTGAAAAGGTGCGTATCAATCCGGGTAACTTTGTTGACCGTATTAAGACTTTCCAACAATACAACTACACCGATGAGGAGTATGCTGTGGAGTTGCAACGCATACGTGAGCGTTTTATTCCCTTTATCAACATTTGTAAGGAGCACCACACAGCTATACGCATTGGTGTCAATCATGGCTCGTTATCGGATCGCATCATGAGTCGATATGGTGACACCCCGCAAGGTATGGTAGAGTCGTGCTTAGAGTTCTTGCGCGTGTGTCGCGACGAGAATTTCAGCGATGTAGTCATCTCTATCAAGGCATCTAACACAGTGGTAATGGTCGAAACCGTTCGTCGCCTTATCGAAGCTATGGATGCCGAGGATATGCACTTCCCCCTACACTTGGGAGTGACAGAAGCCGGTGATAGTGAAGACGGTCGTATCAAGTCGGCAGTGGGTATAGGAACACTTTTGGCACAAGGTATAGGCGATACTATTCGGGTATCATTGAGTGAGGATCCTCAGAACGAGGTCCCTGTGGCATTTAAGTTGGTCGATTATATTACAGCACGTGCCGGACATGCACCCATCGATGGTTGTCGTCCTGCCGATTATTCGCCCATTCAACCACAACCTCGTGCTACCCATGCTTGCGGTATTGTAGGTGGTAGTCATGTGCCGGTGGTAGTAGGCAACGCTTGTGGTAAGCTCACGCCCGATTTTATCTATGTCGGCAAGCAAATGCCCCAAGAACAACCCCAACAACGCACTATCGTAGATGCGGCTGTGTATGCCCCCATGGAAAATGTCTATCCGCTATACAATGCCTCTCATATCGATGAAATGTCAGCAACGAAGGTCGACATCAAGTTTGTACAGATAGACTGCTCTGAGGCAAATATGGAGTTACTGCAACGAATTGCCGGTATAGAGGGTACTGTGATTGTCCTCACATCGCAACATATCAATCCTGTGGGCGACTGTCAAGCGGTAGTGGACCGTATGCGAGTTGCCAACATAACACTCCCTGTTATATTCCGTGCTACATACCACGAAGATTGTGCCGAGGACTTGCAGGTAAAATCGGGAGCTGACTTGGGTGCTCTTATGCTCGACCACTATGGCGAAGGCCTTTGGTTGGAGAATGTTGGTAGCATTGCCGCCGGTGATTGCACCGACTATGCCTTCGGTATATTGCAAGCGGCACGCTTGCGCACCAGCAAGACCGAGTATATATCTTGTCCCAGTTGCGGTCGCACACTATTCAACCTGCAACAGACCATTGCGCGTGTCAAGGCTGCCACTTCGCACCTTAAGGAACTCAAGATAGGTATCATGGGCTGTATCGTAAACGGCCCGGGCGAAATGGCCGATGCCGACTATGGATATGTGGGTTGCGGCCCTCGTCGCATAGCCTTGTACAAGGGTAAGACTTGTATAGAACGTAATATTCCCGAAGAAGAGGCGGTAGAGCACCTGATAAAACTTATCAAAGACAATGGCGACTGGCGCGAGGCGTAATTTATAGTCAATACATCTCACTTGATAGAGTAGAAACAAAAAAAGCAGCTGACGCTGCTTTTTTTGTGTTTATTGGGTGTGATTAGTTCTCGGCTTTTTTGCTTTTGCGACCGCGAGTTTTGGTTTTGTACACAACGGGTACTTTACGCTCCATACTTTGCTCGAGCGAAATGAGAGTGTCGGTAGAGATTACACCCGGGATATTCTGAATACGGCTGTTGAGCAACTCCATCAAGTGCTCGTTGTTATAGGCATATACCTTACACAATACAGTGAACGGACCGGTAGTAAAGTGGCACTCGACAATCTCTTTTATCTTTTCCAACTCGGGAAGAACGTCGCGATACATCGATGCTCTCTCAAGTCTTACACCAATATAAGTGCAAGTATGATAACCAAGAACTTTGGGGTCAACATGATAACCCGAACCGGTAATAACATTCAAGTCAATCATGCGTTGGATGCGTTGGTGAACTGCAGCACGCGATACACCACACACGGTGGCAACATCTTTCGAGGGGATACGTGCATTGTGCATAATGATCTCCAAAATTCGGCGATCTAAATCATCAATTTTTTCCATAATAATACCGTTTTTTATTATTGTTTTTACTAAATGTCACATTTGTACATGATAATTGTTTAGCAAAACTAAAAATAAAAATTGATATTGTAAAACTTTTTGTCTGTTTTTTTGTTTGTTTTTGGTAAAAAAGTTTGCATAACCCTCTCTGTGTGTTTGTAAAGCTATATTTTGTCGATATTTTCCGAATGTAAATTTACCTGAACAGACAAAAAAAGGCTACTAAAATAGTAGCCTTTTACAGTATTGCTTGAAATTTGCCAATTACTTAGCCAAGCCGATTGTTTCAACTTCGAAAACGAGTGTCGAGTTTGAAGGCATATCGGCACCTCTACCACGTACACCGTATGCGAGGTCAGAGGGGATGTAGAGGATATACTTAGCACCGGGTGACATCAATTGGAGACCTTCGCCGAAACCGGGAACCATTTGCGATGCAACGAATTTTACGTTGTTGCCTTGGTCGAAGATGGTATCATTGATGAATTTACCCACGTAGTTCAACTCAACGCGATCCGAAGCCTTGAAAGTCTTGCCGTTACCCTCTTTTACAACTTTGTAGAGAAGGCCCGATTCAGTCTTTTGCACACCCTCTTCTTGCTCTCTGGCAGCAAGGAATGCCATGCCTGCCTCAAGATTGGCGATAGCCTCGGGTGTATTGGCGATAGAGTCGAGTTCGGCTTGTTCCTTAGCCTCACGAGCTGCTGCAACGATACTGTCGCATATAGTGTTGATGTTTTTCTTGTCCAATGCCAATGTTGTGTCGCCACGCAATACTTGTGCGTAAGCTGCTACAAACTTGTTGAAGTCGAGGTCGAGACCAAATTGCTCAGACATTTGCTCGAAGCTTGCTTTCATTTGTACACCATCGTTCAAACCTTTGTAGTAAGAAGTCTTGTTGTCGCTTGAATTGGCAGCCTCTTTGATACCCTTCAAGTACATCTCGATGTCGAGCTCGTTCAAGTCGGGATATACGCCCATAGCCTTAGCTTCGGCCAAGCGTGAGCCTTGCATTACACCTATACCATAGCTGAGTGTGTCGGCTGCAACCTCAAGAACTGCAGCGCTTTTGCTACCACATGAGCACACATTCATCATGAATGCTGCTCCCAATGCCCAAATGCATAATTTTTTCATCTCTTATCCTGTATTATTAGATTACTTTAATCAATTCTACTTCGAAAATAAGTGTTGCGTGGGGAGGAATAGGACCTGCACCTTGTGCACCATAGCCCAACTTTGAGGGGATGTAGAGTTTCCAACGTGAACCCTCGTTCATCAATTGAAGAGCCTCTACCCATCCGGGTATTACCTGGTTTACACCGAATACTGCAGGAGTACCGCGTTGTACCGAGCTGTCGAATACCATACCGTCGATGAGTGTACCGTGGTAGTGGCATTGTACCTTATCGGTAGCTTTGGGTTGACGACCCTCGCCGGTAGCAAGTACTTCGTATTGCAATCCGCTGGGGAGTGTTATCACGCCTTCACGTTTAGCATTCTCGGCCAAGAAATCCTCGCCTGCCTTCAAGTTTGCCTCACCTGCCTTTTCGGCCTCTGCTTGCAATTGTGAGAGGAACTCGTTAATGATTTGTTTTGCCTCGTCGATGCTGATAGCGGGCTCTTTAGCCTCCAATACACTGCGTACACCTTCGGCGAAATCGTCTACTTGCAACTTGTTGATGCCTGATGCGAGGTAGCTGTAACCTACGTTCATGCCAAGTGCATAACTCAATTTATCCATAATCGTTATTTTTATTTGTTGTTTGTTTCTCTTAGTTAAAACAGTCAAGCTGTTTTTTGCGACTGCAAAGATATACTCTTTCGTTTACAATAGCTTACATTGATAAGTTAAAAATAACATAAAAATAACATTCGGCTACTGTTCAATCAATTATTTTTTCGATATTTACACCGTTTACATCATTACCGAACAACTAATGCGTGTGTGTGGTTGTGTGCAATAGCAATTAACAATAACTATAAAGCTATGGGAAAGAAAAAATTGGTGATACTTACCGGTGCCGGAATGAGTGCCGAGAGTGGTATATCGACCTTTCGCGACAGCGGTGGTCTGTGGGAAAAATACAACGTCGAGGATGTTGCCTCGATAGAGGGTTGGTATCGCAATCCGGCTTTGGTTCAAGAGTTCTACAATGCACGTCGCAAGCAGTTACTTACTACCACACCCAATGCCGGACACACCGGCCTGGTAGCTCTTGAAGAGGATTTTGATGTGCACATCATTACACAGAACGTCGACAACTTGCACGAGCGTGCCGGTAGCAGCAACGTGTTGCACCTGCATGGCGAGTTGATGAAAGTACGTTCGACACGAGTCGAAAGTCGCATCTATGAGCTTCCGGCCGACAATTGTGAGATAACCATGGAGTCGCGCGACGAGTATGGCGACACCATGCGTCCACACATCGTATTCTTTGGCGAGGCTGTGCCGATGATAGACCCGGCCATCGAGCTCACCGAGCAAGCCGATATATTTGTCGTTATAGGCACCTCACTCAACGTATATCCCGCCGCCGGACTCCTGCACTACGTGCGTCGCGGCACACCCATTTACCTCATCGACCCCAAGCCCGTCAAGGCCCCCGAAGGCATGAACATACGCTACATCGCCAAGGGTGCCTCACAAGGCGTTGCCGAACTCACAGAGCTACTGGCCGATAAGAAGTAATAACGATTGAGTTTTTACATAAACCACCGCCCTCGCCGAAACAATATCGGCGAGGGCGGTGATTTTAGTACCTCCGCTGGGAATCGAACCCAAATCTACGGTTTAGGAAACCGCTATTCTATCCGTTGAACTACAGAGGCAGTTATATCTTTGTGGTGCAAATATACAACTTTTGTTGATGTGGTGCGATGTTTATTCGCCACCAAACTCCATGAGGTAGGCTTTGATGAAGTCGTCTATCTCGCCATCCATTACGCGGTTTACGTCGGATGTTTGATAGTTGGTGCGGTGGTCTTTCACACGGCGGTCGTCGAAGACGTAGCTGCGTATCTGTGAGCCCCACTCAATCTTTTTCTTGCCGGCCTCAATCTTGGCTTGCTCCTCCATGCGGTGCTTCAACTCTTTGTCGTAAAGTATCGAGCGCAGTTGACGCAAGGCGTTTTCTTTGTTCTTGGGTTGGTCGCGAGTCTCGGTATTCTCGATGAGGATTTCCTCTTCTTCGCCAGTGTAGGGGTCTTTGTATTGGTAACGCAGACGCACTCCCGACTCTACCTTGTTCACATTCTGACCACCGGCACCACCCGAACGGAAGGTATCCCATGAGATAAGTGCAGGGCTGATGTTTACCTCGATGGTATCATCGACAAGGGGGGTAACGAATACCGACGCAAACGAGGTCATACGCTTACCTTGTGCATTGTAGGGCGACACGCGCACGAGGCGGTGTACACCGTTCTCGCTCTTGAGGTAGCCGTAGGCAAAGTCGCCTTCGATTTGCATCGAAACAGACTTGATACCGGCTTCGTCGCCCTCGATGAGGTGGGCTATGGCCACCTTGTAGTTATTGCGCTCGGCCCAACGCATGTATAGGCGCATGAGCATCGACGACCAGTCTTGACTCTCGGTACCGCCAGCTCCTGAGTTAATCTTGAGCATTACGCTCATCTTGTCCTCCTCACGACGCAACATGTTGCGCAACTCAAGGTCTTCGATGAGTTTCATGGCGCGTTCGTAGGCGGCATCTACATCCTCTTCTTCTACGACACCTTCTTTGACAAACTCGTAGGCAAGTTGTAGCTCTTCTACAGCCTTCTCTACCTCGGTGTAGCCTTCTATCCAGAATTTTATCTCTTTGATTTTGCGCATTTGTGCCTCGGCCTTTTTCTGGTCGTTCCAGAAGTCGGGTACATGGGTGCGTAGCTCTTCCTCTTCGACTTGTATTTTCTTGCTGTCGATGTCGAGGTAGCGGTATAATGCGCTACGGCGCTCTTCGGTCTCTTTGAGTTGTTCTATAGTTATCATTGAGGATTATATGCTTAATGTTGCGGTTTTATGCCTTGTTTTCTATAAAAAGCACAAGGGCGTACAAAGGTAGTACGTCCTTGTGTTATTTGCCAAATATTGAGCCGATTTTTTATGAATACATCAACTCGATTTCTTTCTTGTATATCTTGTTGATGATTGAGCGACGCACCTTGAGTGTGTTGGTCAACTCGCCACGCTCCATGGTGAATGCGTGAGGAAGAAGGGTAAACTTCTTGATTTGCTCGAACGCTGCAAAGTTCTTTTGCAATTCGGCAATGCGCGCCTCTATCATGGTGTATATCTCTTGGTTTTTCACCAAGTCCTCGAAGGTCTGGAATTGTATCTGCATCTTCTTGGCATATTCAATAAGAGCCTCATATGCCGGAACGATAATAGCAGTTACATACTTGCGTTGGTCGCCAATTACGGCTACTTGCTCGATGAAGCGGTCGCCACCCAAGCAGCTCTCGATAGCTTGCGGAGCAATATATTTGCCGTTAGAGGTCTTGAAGAGGTCTTTGATGCGCTCGGTAATAGACAACTTGCCATCGATGTATGTACCGGCATCACCGGTGCGGAACCATCCGTCTTCGGTAAAGACTTTGGCTGTCTCCTCGGGTTTCTTATAGTAACCTTGCATCACAGTACCACTCTTGACAAGTATCTCGTTATTGTTCTCAGTATCGATGCGTACCTCAATCTCGGGCATTACTGTACCCACAGTACCTATCTTGTAGTCGTTGGGGAGGAAGCACGATACGGTAGCTGTTGTCTCAGACAATCCGTAACCGTATATGATGGGTATACCGCATGAGAGCAAGAACTCGTTGATAGCATCTCCGAGGGGCGCTCCGGCTACGGGGAAGAGTACACCGTTGTTCACACCTATTGTGT
This sequence comes from Bacteroidaceae bacterium, assembly GCA_017935645.1. Lineage (GTDB taxonomy): Bacteria > Bacteroidota > Bacteroidia > Bacteroidales > Barnesiellaceae_A > Barnesiella_A. The sequence continues at coordinate 84,460 of JAGBHF010000011.1, forward strand.
GACGTATCTTCGAGAGGATAACCTTGTCGAACAACTTGTATTGCAAGTTGAGCAAGAAGGGGATATTGCGACCTTGGCTCTTATAGTCGATGTAATATTTGCGACCTGTTTTCAGAGCCATTTGTATCATCTTAGCCTTTACGCCACTTTGCTTGGCAATAAATTCTTGTATACCGGCATATACTTTTTCCCAGAAGCGGGGTACGTTACACAACAACGAGGGACGTACTTCCTTAACAGTGGCGGCAATCGTCTTGGTATCGCGGTTGATAACCACTCGAATACCCATTGAGAGGCAGAAGTAGCTCCAAGCACGCTCGAAGATGTGTGTCATAGGCAAGAAGCTGAGTGAAACATCCTCATCGCTAAGCATCGTAAGGCGTTGCTTGTGTATGCGCATGATGATGTCGTAGTTGGTATGTGTGAGCATTACACCTTTGGGCTCACCGGTAGTACCCGATGTATATATGAGGGTAGCAAGGTCTTCGGGGCGAGCCGAACGAGTGCGACGTTCAACCTCGGCTCTTACCTCATCCGATGCTTTTTCGCCCAAGGCCATGAACTCGTCCATGTAGATGCTTTGGGTGTCATTTTCGGCACGTACTACTTGACGGTCGAAGATGATAACATGCTCAACAAGCGGACAGTTGGCGCGAGCCTCCATCCACACATCATATTGGGGTTGCTCACCCACAAAGAGGAAGCGAGCCTCTGTTTCGTTGATGATGTATGTAATCTGATCGGCCGAGCTGGTAGCATATAGCGGGACTATTACTGCGCGGTTTTGGAACGCACCATGGTCTACAACAAGGCCGTGAATTGTATTTTGGGTAAAAGTAGTGATGTTCTCTTTTTCCTTAATACCTAATTGAGCAAGAGCACGGGCGGCAGTGTCGATGAGTGACTTAAACTCATTCCAAGATGTTGATATCCACTCGTTTGTAATGTAGTCTTTGTGACGGATTGCTTCGCGCTCTCCGTACTTTTCAGCCTGACGAGCAGGCATAGAGGTCATTTCATTGATCATATAATCTCAATTTGTTCGGCGCAAAGGTAGAGATTATGCTTCGTAAAAGTTGTTATTTGCAAGTGATAAAAGGCAAATTGTTGGTTAAAATTGCACAATTGCACACCACTTGTGCATGTGTGCAATTCCTTTGAAGGTTACAAATGTAACTACGTGGCAAATAAAAAAATGAGGTTACGAGTCAATCGTATCCTCATGCAATAGGTTGTGTAAAGTTGATTATTTTTCGCGACTGATGGTATAGTCGAGTAGTTCTATCAATGCTTGGCGAGCCATACTTGGGGGAAGTGCTTCGAGGCACTCAACGGCTTGATTGCGCAATTGGAGCATGCGTTCATGAGCATACTCTATACCGCCACGAGTCTTGGCATAGTTGATGAGGGTTTCTATGGCTTCGCTATCAAGGTTGTCGTTGTCGAGCAGAGTGCGCATGCGAGCGTTCTCTTCGTCATCGTTGTGAGTGATAGCATACAATAACGGAAGGGTTATCTTACCCTCACGCAAGTCGTTGCCTGTAGGCTTGCCTATGACGTTGTTGTCGTAATAGTCAAATATGTCATCCTTGATTTGGAAACAGAGTCCGAGCAGTTCGCCAAATTTCTCCAATCTTGCGCGGGTATCATCATCGGTAGCCACCGATATAGCACCTACATGCATGCAAGTACGGAAGAGCGAGGCTGTCTTGCGACGTATTACTTCAAAGTATGCCTCTTCCGATAGTCGATGTTGACGGGCATTATCGATTTGGTTGATTTCACCGTGAGCCAACTCCTGTCCCAGACGACCCATGGCAGCAATTATCTGCATGTTGTTGGTCTCCACACCGCATTGCAAGGCACATGATACAAAGTGGTCGCCCATCAGTACGGCCAATCGGTTGTCTTCAACAGCATTAATGGTAGGATGTCCGCGACGATACATCGAAGTGTCTATCACATCATCGTGAATGAGACTGGCGTTGTGCATCAGCTCAATCGCGGCTGCCGACAGGATTGTAGTGGGTGTGATATTACCCATCATTCGAGCACATAGTAAGATAAGAATAGGGCGTATCTGCTTACCTTTAGTGAGCAAATAGCGGTCTACAATCTTGTTGATCAATTGGTTGTTGGTGTGAAGTTTCTCAACCAATATGCGGTTGAGTTCGACCAATTCATCGTTTATCGGTGCTTGTATGTTAGATAATACATCCATTGTTTTTCAGAAAATCGTTGCAAAAGTACAAATAAAACTTATCCAAAACAATACTTGTTTGCGCATAAGTGCAAAAAGTTGATGCGTCATTGATTTGTTTCTTTGATTGCCTTTGAGTATCTTTGCTCATTAAGACTGCTTTGCCGTATTATTTGCAACGCTAAAAACATCGACAACAATGAACGAAGAACAAACAAAAGTTGCGCAAAGGCTCTTTTTGATAGATGCTTATGCCTTGATATACAGGTCGTACTACGCTTTTATAAAAAATCCGCGTATCAACTCGCGTGGAGAGAATACTTCGGCTATACTTGGTTTTGTCAATACGCTTGAGGATGTGCTACGACGTGAGAATCCTACGCACATAGCTGTGGGATTTGACCCGCATGGTCCTACATTTCGTCATGAGGCATACGAGCGCTACAAGGCACAACGAGAGGAGACTCCCGAGGCTATACGATTTGCCGTGCCTATTATCAAAGAGATTATCAAAGCCTATCGGATGCCTATTATCGAGGTAGCCGGTTATGAGGCCGACGATGTAATAGGATCGTTGGCTGTAAAAGCCGAGGCAGCCGGTTTTGACACCTATATGATGACTCCCGACAAGGATTATGGACAGTTAGTTACCGACCATATCTTTATGTATCGCCCGCGGTTTGGTGGCGACTACGATGTGTTGGGTGTACCCGAGGTGTGTGCCAAGTATGATATAGCATCGCCCAAGCAGGTGATAGATATATTGGGCCTTATGGGCGATAGCTCAGATAATATACCCGGATGTCCCGGTGTAGGCGAGAAAACTGCTGTGAAGTTAATACAGGAGTTTGGCTCTATCGACAATCTGCTTGCCAATACCGATAAGTTGAAAGGTGCATTGCAACGTAAGGTGCAAGATAATCGCGAGATGATAGAGTTTTCGCGCTTCTTGGCAACGATAAAGACAGATGTTGAGGTGGAGTTTGACGAGGTGGCCCTGCGTCGTAAGCCTATTGATGAAGAGAGTCTGCGTCGCATCTTTATCGATATGGAATTTCGCACCCTTGCCGACCGTATATTGGGCAAAAGCACTCCGGCTCCGGCGCAACAATCGGCACCTCAGCAAGCCTCTTTGTTCGATGCATTTGATGCCGCTGAGCAAGTTGCCCCAAAAGAAGAAAATCTCAAGAGCGCAACAGACGTACCGCACACCTATCATTTGGTCGATACCGAGGATGCCATGTGGGACTTGGCTGCGCTGTTGGGTAATGTCACTCAGTTTGCATTCGATACCGAAACTACGGGCTTAGATGCCATGCAGAGCGAGTTGGTAGGTATGTCGTTTGCCATGCAAGCACATGAGGCCTACTATGTCCCTGTTCCAGCCGACCGTATAGCGGCAGAATTGGTAGTGGAAATATTCCGCTCGGTATTGGAAAATGAGAATATTATGAAAATCGGTCAGAACATCAAGTATGACTATATGGTGATGCGCAACTATGGCATTACCATACAGGGCAAGATGTTCGATACGATGATAGCACACTACCTATTACAACCCGAGCAACGTCACAACATGGATTATCTGGCCGAGGTGTATATGCAGTATCGTACCATTTCCATCGAAACCTTGATAGGTGCTAAGGGCAAAGGACAACTGTCGATGCGACAAGCTCCTGTTAATGAGGTGTGTGAATATGCCGCCGAAGATGCCGATGTGACTTGGCAACTATACGAAATATTGCGTGAAGAGTTGCATAAGGAGCAGATGACACAACTATTCGAAGAGATAGAAATGCCACTGGTGCGTGTACTTGCCGAGATGGAGATGGCAGGTGTGCGTGTCGATGTCGAGGCCCTGCGAGTATCGGCACAGTCGCTTGAGGAGCGCATTGTGGCTCTTGAGGCTGAGATACACGAACTGGCAGGCGTAACATTCAATATAGCTTCGCCACGACAGGTGGGTGAGGTGCTCTTTGAACATCTCAAGATAGATGCCAAAGCACGCAAGACCAAGAGTGGACAATACTCTACAACCGAAGAGGTATTGGAGCGATTGCGTCCCAACCATCCCATAGTGGGTAAGATACTCGACATGCGTGGTTTACGCAAGTTGTTGAGTACCTATGTTAATGCCCTACCCGAACTTATCAATGCGAAAACGGGCAAGATACACACCTCGTTCAATCAGACGGTTACGGCTACGGGGCGCCTCAGTTCCAGCAATCCCAATTTGCAAAACATCCCCATCCGAGATGCCGATGGTCGCGAAATACGACGTGCCTTTGTAGCATCTCCGGGCTGTCGCTTTTTCTCGGCCGACTACTCACAAATCGAGCTACGCATCATGGCTCACATGAGTGGCGATACCTCTATGATAGAGGCTTTCAACTCGGGAGCAGACGTACACACAGCTACAGCGGCCAAGATCTTTAAAGTACCCTTTGAGCAGGTTACAAGCGACATGCGTCGTAAAGCCAAGACAGCCAATTTTGGTATTATTTATGGCATATCGACCTTTGGTCTTGCCGAGCGATTGAGTATCTCACGTCCCGAGGCCAAAACACTCATTGATGGCTACTTTGCCACTTATCCCCGCATCAAAGAGTATATGGCACAATGTATCGAGGATGCTCGTAAGTGCGGTTTTGTAACTACAGTATGCGGGCGTCGCAGGATGTTGCCCGACATCAATTCGCACAATGCAACCGTGCGTGGATATGCCGAGCGAAATGCTATAAATGCGCCTATACAAGGCAGTGCGGCCGATATTATCAAGATTGCCATGATAAGGATATACGACCGTATACAACGTGAGGGCTTGCAAGCGCGCATGATTTTACAGGTGCATGACGAGTTGAACTTTGATGTACCTATTGGTGAGGTGGAGCAATTGACACACCTTGTTACCGAGGAGATGCAACAAGCATATCGATTGTGTGTGCCCCTTATAGCCGATAGTGGTGTGGCCGATAACTGGCTTGAGGCACATTAATACCTGATAATAAACATTGCGATAGATGGAGCTTGTAGAACTGAAATCGGTGTTTAATACCTCGGCACGTAAGAAAGCCTTGGCCGGGGTGTTGTCTGATAGAAAAGTTAAGCGTATAGCACTCACCGGACTTGAAGGCTCGGCAGTGGCATTTGCCTTGTGCAATTTGCTCGATACAGGGCGACACACAATCATAGTTGCCGACAATAGCGACGAGGCGGGATATTTATATCACGACCTCTTGCAACTCGAAGGCGAACAGCGTGTAGCTTTCTTTCCATCGGGTTACAAGCGCAACATCAAGTATGGGCAGGTAGATGCTCCGGCCGGTATCATGCGCACCGATGTACTCAATCGACTCAAGCTCAAAGAGCCTCTCCTGGTTGTAACCTATCCCGAGGCAATAGCCGAAAAAGTAGTGCAAGAGAAAGTCTTGGAGCAGAACACCTTGCACATAACTCCCCGAGAGCGTATCGATATAACATTTGCGGCACAAGTATTGCGCGAGTATGGGTTTGCCCGTGTCGATTATGTCTATGAGCCGGGGCAGTATGCCGTGCGTGGTAGTATTCTGGATGTATTCTCATACTCCAACGAATATCCCTATCGTATCGACTTTTTTGGAGATGATGTGGAGAGTATTCGTTCGTTTGATGTTGACAGTCAACTCTCACGTGAAAAATTGGATGAGGTATACATCATACCCAATGTGTGTAACCGTGTGGAGAACGGAGTATCGTTGCTGGAGTTTGTCGATGCCAAGACACTCTTTGCATTCAGCGATTTAAGGCACACAATCGACCGTGTTATAGAACTTGCCAACGAGACACTTGCCGTGCAGGCCCTTGTTACCGAGGAGGTCGATGTGAATGCTATGCAAAAGGTGGTCGATGCCGAAGTATTTACTCGCAGTTTGGTTACATTTCGTCGCGTAGAGTATGGCAAGCGCGCCATGGAGACACCGCAGGCAACCATCGAATACAATTGTTCGTTGCAGGGCGTATACCATAAAAACTTTGACTTAGTGAGCGATTCGTTTACCAAGTTTCTGCAACAAGGATACAGCCTCTACATTACCAGCGACAATGAGAAACAGACCGACCGCTTACGCGATATCTTTGCCGACCGTGGCGATGATATAATTTTTACACCCATCCTGCACACCATTCATGCCGGTTTTGTTGACAATGACCTGAAAGTGTGCTGCTTTACCGACCATCAAATTTTCGACCGTTTTCACAAGTATAACCTCAAGAGCGACCGCGCACGCACAGGCAAGATGGCACTATCATTGCGTGAATTGCAACAGATAGAGGTAGGCGATTACTTGGTACACATCGATCATGGTATAGGACAATTTGGAGGACTTACTCACACCGAGATAGCCGGAAAGAAGCAAGAGGCCATTAAGGTGATATATAAGAACGGCGACTTGATATATGTGAGCATTCATGCCTTGCACAAGTTGTCGAAATATCGCTCGAAAGAGGGCGAAGCACCCACACTCAATCGTTTGGGTACGGGAGCATGGGAGCGTATGAAGGAACGTACCAAGAGTAAGATGAAGGATATTGCTCGCGACCTTATCAAGCTCTATGCTGCACGCCGTCAGGAAAAGGGTTTTGCCTACTCGCCCGACAATTTTATGCAACAAGAATTGGAGGCTTCATTTATTTACGAAGATACCCCCGATCAAGTAAAGGCAACACAAGATGTCAAGAGCGACATGGAGAGTGCACGACCGATGGATCGCCTTATCTGCGGAGACGTGGGATTTGGTAAGACCGAGGTGGCTATTCGTGCTGCTTTCAAGGCTACATGCGACAACAAACAAGTGGCTGTATTGGTTCCTACTACAGTGTTAGCCTTTCAGCACTATCAAACCTTCAGCGAACGCTTGCGTGAGTTTCCTGTAAAGGTCGAGTATCTGAGTCGAGCACGTAAGCCCAAGGATGTGCGTCGTATTCTCGCCGAATTGAAGGAAGGTAAGGTAGATATACTCATAGGCACACATCGTATCATAGGTAAAGATGTAGAATTTAAAGACCTCGGATTGTTGATTATCGACGAGGAGCAAAAGTTTGGTGTTGCTGTCAAAGAAAAACTCAAGCAGATGAAAGTCAATGTCGACACGCTCACCATGTCGGCAACCCCTATACCTCGCACCTTGCAATTCTCGTTGATGGGGGCACGCGACTTGTCGGCTATTACAACTCCTCCTGCCAATCGCTATCCTATCATGACAGAGGTACACTCGTTCAACGAGGATATTATCCGCGAAGCTGTCAACTTCGAGATGAGTCGTAATGGCCAGGTCTTTTTTGTCAACAACAATATTGAGCAACTGGCTACGCTGCACAACCTCATTACACGACTTGTTCCTGATGTGCGCATAGCCGTGGGGCATGGTCGTATGTCGCCCGATGAGTTGGAGAAGGTGATACTCGATTTTGTCAATTACGACTACGATGTACTCTTGGCAACAACAATTATAGAGAGTGGTATAGATATGCCCAATACCAACACCATCATCATCAACAATGCTCACAAGTTTGGCTTGAGCGAATTGCATCAATTGCGTGGTAGGGTTGGTCGTAGCAATCGCAAGGCATTCTGTTATCTGCTCACGCCTCCGCATCATGCCTTCAGTGAGGAGTCGCGTCGCCGACTACAAGCTATCGAGAGCTTCTCAGACTTGGGTAGTGGCATACACATAGCCATGCAGGACCTCGACATACGCGGAGCTGGCAACCTATTGGGGGCCGAGCAGAGTGGTTTTATTGCCGACCTTGGTTATGAAGCCTATCAGAAGATATTGAAAGAGGCTGTAGAAGAACTCAAGACGCAAGAGTTCAGCGAACTCTACTATAATGAGGCGGACAATGGTAGTGATGAGAGTTTTGTTTCCGATTGTCAGTTTGAGTCAGATCTCGACCTCTTTATTCCTGCCGAGTATGTACCGGTAGAGAGTGAGCGCATAACGCTATATCGTGAGTTGGACAATCTTGACAGAGAGAGCGAAGTGGCGGCCTTTTGTGAGCGTCTGCGCGACCGTTTTGGTGCGATACCCACCGAGACACTCGACCTTGTACAAGTTGTGAATTTGCGACGTGTGGCACGTACTCTCGGATTTGACAAGGTGTCGCTTAAGCAAGGTCGCATGTATCTCTACTTTGTAGGCGATGAACATACGGCCTACTATCAGTCTACAGCATTTGGTCGAGTACTCAATTATTTGCAACAAAATCCGCGTCGTTGCAAGTTACGCGAGGTCAATAATCGCCGTTCTATGGTGATAGACCCTGTGGCCAATGTGTTGGATGCGGTACAGTTACTCAAGACCATAAGTAACACCGAGAGTGTGTAGAGGTCACATACCGATAGCTCCTATCTCTTCGGGTTTATATCCTTGCGACACGAGCGATTGTACAATGTAATCGCGAGCCGAGGCATTCTGGAATGGGTGTAGCTCAAATAGGGGCATGATAGCTACGGTATATTCCATAATGTGCGATTGTATGATTTCGTAGCTCTCCCAATGAGTTGTGTTGGCAAAACAGTAAAGTTGCAGGGGAATACCATTGCCGTCGGGTTGCAAGGTGCGAGTCATCAATGTATATCCCTGATGCTGTATGTCGGGGTGTTGTGTGAGATAATGTGTAAGATATTGACGAAAAAGCGCCAAGTTTGTTCCCACGTGTTTGTTGTCTAATGCCTCATGCGGGGCGGTATCACTCAGAGGGTCGTAGATAATAATACCGTTTTGTTCGACAAATTCGGTTATGACAGCGTGTGTAAAGAGTCGTGCCATCAAGGCGGGTGTGCAGAATTGTACCGAGTACAAGTCTATAATAATCGATTGCATGATGCGTCGAACACCCGACTCTTGCATACCCCGCCAATTCTGAATAGGTTGAGACACCAAGGTATAAGGCGGGAGCATAATCAATGTGTTGTCGTAGTTGCGTACCTTGACGGTATTGAGCGATACATCACTCACTACACCATCTACTATAGTGCCCGGTATCGTTATCCAATCGCCGTTGCGCACCATATCGTATTGCGCAAGTTGAATACCGGCTACAAATCCCAAAATGGTATCTTTGAATATCAGCAATAATATGGCGGCAAAAGCACCCAATCCGGTGATGAGTGCCGTAGGTGAGCGATTGATAAGAATCGATACCGTAATGATACACCCTAAGGCGATAAAGACACCGTGGATAATCTGCAAGATACCTTTCATGGGTCGGTCGCGCATGCGACTATGTTGGTAGAAGGCTTCCCACAGCAGAGATATAAATGTATTTGTCGCACACACCATGACCCACACCAAGGCTATCATGCACATGCGTTGCAACGACGTGAGCAGTACACCGGCAAAAGCAAACGGCAGCATAACATGCATGCTTATAGGAGGGATAAGCCACAACAGTCGGGTTATAAATTGCGATTGATAGAGGTTGTTCCAGAAAGCCCCCTTGCGGTGCTGCAGGATGTGTTGAAGAACAAAACTGCTGAGCTTGCTCAACACGAACATGGCAAGGAATGAGCCGATAACAACAACTGCAAAGTATATCCACTTATCGCAAATACCACTTGAGGCGTTGTGTAGCCCCATAAGCGCGAGTATATCGCGTATGTCCTGCAGTAGCTCATGAGCCACCGAGCCCGAGTTGTTGTCGATATATAGTAGCATATAGTAACAAACAACCTCAGGATGTATTGGTTCAATATTGGGGGAATGTTGCCCCAGTGGGATATAAAAAAGGTTGCGCCATGAGATATTGACGCAACCTTACTATATGTTTTAACGATGTATTATACGTTGAAACGGAAGTGCATAATGTCGCCATCTTGCACCACATACTCTTTACCCTCTATGCTCATCTTACCGGCTTCTTTGCAGGCTGCTTCCGAGCCAAGGGCAATATAGTCGTCATACTTAATTACCTCGGCACGGATAAAACCCTTTTCGAAGTCGGTGTGGATAATACCGGCACATTGAGGAGCTTTACTACCCTTGCGATAGGTCCAAGCACGTACTTCAGGCTCGCCGGCAGTAATGTATGTCTCAAGGTCGAGCAACTTGTAGGCCGAACGGATAAGGCGTGATACGCCCGACTCCTCAAGACCCAACTCATCAAGGAACATCTTGCGTTCCTCGTAGTTGTCAAACTCGGCAATCTCCGACTCGGTCTTGGCAGCCAAGATAAGAATCTCGGCATTCTCCTCTTTAACAGCCTCTCGTACGCGCTCAACATAGGCATTACCGGTAACAGCGCTGGCCTCATCGACATTGCACACATACATAACTGGCTTGCTTGTGAGCAAGAAGAGATCGCGGGCAATGCGTTGCTCGTCTTTCGACTCAAATTGTACAGTACGGGCAGCCTTACCTTGTTCGAGAGCCTCTTTATATCGGCTCAACACGTCGTAGGTCATTTTAGCATTTTTGTCACCACCGGTCTGGGCTTGCTTTTGCACCTTGGCAATACGAGCGTCGATAGTCTCAAGGTCCTTGAGTTGCAACTCGTAGTCGATAATCTCTTTATCGCGCACGGGGTCTACACTACCATCCACGTGAGTGATATTGTCATCGTCGAAGCAGCGTAAAACATGCAAGATAGCATCGGTTTCGCGAATGTTGGCAAGGAACTTGTTACCCAAACCTTCTCCTTTGCTGGCACCCTTTACAAGACCGGCAATATCAACAATCTCTACAGTTGTGGGCACAATACGTTGGGGATGAATAATCTCAGCCAACTTATTAAGTCGCTCATCGGGTACAGTAATAACACCCACGTTAGGCTCAATTGTACAGAAGGGAAAGTTTGCCGATTGCGCCTTAGCGTTTGACAAACAGTTGAAGAGAGTCGATTTTCCGACGTTGGGCAAGCCAACAATACCGCATTTCAATGCCATGATAATATATTTAATGTGTTTATTCTCAATTTCGGCGCGAAGATACAATAAAGAAATGAAAGAGGAAACATAATGCGATGATAATGTTGAAACGATTTCATCATAATCATCAGTTGCATTAGGAATGATAGTAGATGATGAGGTATATCCTATATCTCGCGACGCAAACGGGCTACGGGTATTCCCAACAACTCTCGATACTTCGCTACCGTACGGCGGGCTATAGGATAGCCCTTGCTGTTGAGTAACTCACACAAACGGTCGTCGGATAGAGGCGCGCTTTTGTCCTCACTCTCGATACATTGTTGCAGGATATGCTTGATTTCGCGTGTCGATACTTCATCGCCATCGGTATTGTGTATACCCTCCGAGAAGAAGTGCTTAAGGGGATATACACCAAAGGATGTCTGCACATACTTGGTACTTGTGGCACGCGAAATAGTTGATATGTCGTAACCTGTCTTTTGGGCAATGTCGCGCAATACCATAGGTCGCAAATCACTCTCCATGCCGGTAAAGAAAAACTCCTGCTGCAATTCCACTATTGCCGTAATAGTGTCTAAGAGGGTCTTTTGACGCTGACGAACGGCATTGACAAACCATTGTGCGGCATCAAGTTTCTGCTTGACAAAGAGCAGTGCATCACGACGCTCGCGGGTACGGTTGTTCTTGCTCGCATTATAATCCTCAAACATCTCTCTATACTGACGACTTACCGTCAACGATGGTATATTGCCCGATATGTGGTTGATAACCAACGAACCGTCCTGTTCGTATACCTCAAAGTCGGGGGTTATCTGTTCCGTAGGCACATCATTATCGCTCCAAGCACTGCCGGGCTTGGGGTTGAGGTTGTTTATCTCATGATTGGCATTACGTAGCTCCTCCTCGGTAATGTCAAGTTGTTTGATAATCTTGTCGTAGTGCTTCTTGGTGAAGGCGTCGAATGCCTCGTTAATGATGCGATAGGCAAGCATATTGGAAGGCGTACCGCTACGACGCTCCAACTGCAACAACAGACACTCTTGAAGGGTTGTTGCGCCTACTCCTGCCGGTTCAAAATCTTGTATAACAGAGAGTATGCGGGCTATCTCATCGGTCGACACATCTATGCCTATCTGAAATATCAAATCGTCGGATATAGCATCGAGTGTACGCTGCAAGTATCCGTTGTCATCGATATTACCTATAATATATTCGGCTATATGATGCTCTGTCTCGTTAAGATGTCGTATAGCGAGCTGCTCGATAAGAAATTCATGAAAAGAAGAACCCGAACCTATAGGCGCTTGCTCGTGGTTATCGTCGGGCGAATAGTTGTGTGTACCGAAACGATAGTCGGGTATATCATCCTCTGAGTAGTAATCGCCCAACGAGAGTTGTTCGGCGCTCTCTGTGGGATAGCCATCCTCATCTAAGTTACCTTCCGAGGCATTGTAGTTATCCTCGCCCGAGGTGTCTATACCCTCTTCAAGAGCCGGATTTTCTACCAACTCCTGCTTGACACGCTCTTCCATTTCAGGCTCATTCAACTCTAAGAGTCGCATGAGCTGTATCTGCTGCGGAGAGAGTTTCTGTTGCAGTTTCTGTTCTTGTTGCAGTCGCTGTTGTGCCATGTGAGTCAGGTATATTCAGTTATCGCTTAAGAGTGCGTACTAAAGCAAAATCAAGTTGTTTCTTTTCGAGATTGGCATTGGCAATAACAATGCGCACCGGATCGCCAAGGCGATATACGCGATGTGTGCGACGGCCTACGAGCGCATAGTTCTTTTCATCAATCTCATAGAAGTCATCATCGAGGTCGCGAATAGGAATAAGGCCTTCGCACTTATTCTCATCTATCTCTACATACAAGCCCCACTCGGTTACGCCCGATATTACGCCATCATATTCTTCTCCCAGACGGTCGCTGAGGAATTCGACTTGTTTATATTTGATAGAAGCACGTTCGGCATTGGCAGCAAGTTGCTCCATCTCCGACGAGTGCTTGCACTTCGACTCAAGCGACTGCATGACGGCACTGCGACCACCATTCAGGTAACGGTCGATAAGACGATGTACCATCATATCGGGATAACGACGAATGGGCGAGGTAAAGTGTGTATAGTAGTCAAAACCGAGTCCATAGTGACCAATATTGTCGGTCGAATATATAGCTTTCGACATCGAACGTATCGCCACAGTCGATATAAGATTCTCTTCAGGACGACCCTTTATCTCCTGCATGAGCTTGTTGATGTTCTTTGAGAGGTCCTTGGTATTGTTGTGCAGACGGGTACGATAGCCAAAGCGACCTATAAACACCGACAAATCGTTAATCTTCGACGGGTCGGGCACATCGTGTATGCGGTATACGAAGTTCTTGCCTTTCTTGCCGGTTGCGGTCTTGCCGACAGCCTCGGCTACGGTACAGTTGGCAAGCAACATAAACTCCTCGATAAGCATATTAGCCTCCTTGGCCACCTTGAAATAGACGCTGAGGGGACGTCCATCCTCATCTATTTCGAAGCGTACCTCTTGGCGGTCGAAGCTGATAGAGCCATTGTCAAAACGGCGCTGACGCAACTTTTGAGCTAAGTCGTTGAGTGTAAGTATCTCTTCCTTATAGTCGCCCTCGGCGCCTTCGATTATCTCTTGGGCATCCTCGTAGGCAAAACGGCGATCGGAACGTATTACCGTGCGGGCAATGTGCGAATGCTTGACATGAGCATCGTCGTCCATCTCAAAGATACATGAAAAGGCCAACTTGTCCTCATCGGGTCGCAACGAACAGATGTAGTTGCACAATCGTTCGGGCAACATGGGGATGGTGCGGTCAACAAGATATACCGACGTAGCACGCTTCTCGGCCTCCTTGTCTATAATACTGCCGGGCTGTACATAGTGGGTAACATCGGCGATGTGAACACCCACCTCCCACAAGCCCGAGGGCAAGCGACGTATCGACAGCGCATCGTCGAAGTCTTTGGCATCGCGGGGGTCGATAGTAAAGGTTGTCACCTCACGATAATCTTCGCGACGGGCTATCTCGTCGGCGGGGATAATGTCCGAAATCTTGTCGGCGGCTTTCTCCACGGCTTCGGGATATTTGTAAGGCAAGCCAAACTCTGCTAAAATGGCGTGCATTTCGGTGTTGTTAGCACCGGCTTCGCCCAACACATCCACCACTTCGCCGATGGGATTCTTGGAGTGTTCGGGCCACTCGGTAATGCGCACAACGGCCTTTTCGCCATCCTTACCCCCGCGCAACTTGTTCTTGGGGATAAATATATCGTTGGCAAGTGTCTTGCTATCGGTAATAAGGAAGGCATACTGACGCTCGATACACAGCACACCCACAAAGGTGTTGTCAGCACGCTCGATGATTTGTGTCACCTCGGCCTCGGGGTCGGCATGACGACGACGCGCATATACATACACCTCGACCTTGTCGCCATTGAGGGCGTGCATCGAGTTGCGCTCGGCAACGAATATCTCCTCTCCCTCCTCGGTAACGACTTGATTTTTGCCATTGCTACGGCGCTCGAAAGTACCTACGACACGTGTTCCACGGTCTTTTTTCTTGAAACGACCCGGCGAAGTCTCTATAAGAAACTCTTGTTGTGCCATGGTAGCAAGCACCTCATATACTTTCTGCTTTTGCGCCGGCAAGTTCAACCCCAAGGCATGCGATACCTGCTTGTAGTTGAATTGGTTGTTGGGAGCAGCATTGAAGAATGCCACTATCTGTTGCATCAAGTCGTTGATGGTCATGCGATTGCTCGCCTTTTTTCGTTTCTCTGCCATAGCTTGTCGATAGTTTTTACAACGTTATGTGCAAAGTAAGCGATTTTTTTGCAATCGCGCGCAGTAATTAATATTTAATAATATTAATGATATTGTCAAGCATAAAAAAAGCATGCCGATATTTACATCGACATGCTCACATTATAGATACTACAATACTCTACATCTTTATTATTTCTACCTTAACATATTCTTCTATATATTCAGGATCGCCTCCTTCAATATAATGGTGGAAAGTCCATTCAAAAAAATTATGATCTTCAAATAACTCGGCAGCTTCGTCCTTATCAAACCATGCTTTCAACTCAAACACGCCATTCAAGCCCGGATTAAAACTATACACCAATTGTTCCAATTCTTTATTTTGGCTTACATCCAATCTTTGTAACAGACAAAAGCCGATATCTAATACTTTCAAACTTCTTTTATTACTAAGATCTATCTCCGATAATTTTGTATCTCTACAATGCAAACATTCAAGTTCAGAGCAAGAACTTATATCAAGGTTAGTTATAGGATTGTGGGAACAATTCAAAGTAACAAGTTTTTCATGATTGCTAAGATTGAGGGTCGTCAATGAGTTATCGAGGCAATTTATATCCACCAATTTGGTATTGTTACTTAAATTAAGTTCGGTAATATTGTGACCTGAACAATTTAGCACTTCCAGATTTTCAAAATACTCAATACCTTTAATTGATGATAATTCTACACCGACCCAAGGATAAAATCCTGCCAAGCAAGCACACCTCCATTGTACATCCAAATTCTTAATATTACGCACATCGTCGGGAGTAATATACTCGGCATCGCGAATATAACCGAGCTTTTCGAGTGCTATGGCAAACTCGGGGTCGAAATTCTTAGCAATGTTGTTGGGTAAATTTTCCTTATCGCATGCACACAGCATTAGCACAAGGGTTACTAACAATAAAAGTTTATTTTTCATGACAATAGGTTTATAAAGTTATTAAGCATTTATTTGACCGCAAGATAGTTATTATTTTTTCAACTTTTACAAAGCAGTAATTACCCCCCCGATTTTTAATATTTATTAACAAGATAGCGCACATCTCACGGCGAGTGTGCGCTATCGGTATTGTTATTGCTTAATAAAGCAGATTATGCGTCGATGTTGGCGTAGATAGTTTTTACAACGTTATGTGCAAAGTAAGCGATTTTTTTGCAATCGCGCGCAGTAATTAATATTTAATAATATTAATGATATTGTCAAGCATAAAAAAAGCATGCCTATATTTACATCGACATGCTCACATTATAGATACTACAATACTCTACACCTTTATTATTTCAACCTTAACAAACAATTCGTCTTTATATTCAGGAAAGAGTTGTTTAATATGCTCGTCGAAAGTCCATTCAAAAAAATTATAATTATCAAATAACTCGGCAGCTTCGTCCTTATCAAACCATGCTTTCAACTCAAACACGCCATTCAAGCCCGGATTAAAACTAAACCTCAATTGTTCCAGTTCTTTATTCTGACTTACATCTAATCTTTGTAACAGACTAAAGCAGATATCTAATACTTTCAAACTTCTTTTATTACTAAGATCAAGCTCCGATAATTTTGTATAACTACAATACAAATATTCAAGCTCAGAACATGAACTTATATCAAGGTTAGTTAGAGTAGTGTCTGAACAACTCAACGTGACAAGTTTTTCATGATTGCTAAGATTGAGGGTCGTCAATAAGTTACCGGAGCAATTTATATCCACCAACTTGGTATTGTTTCTTAAATTAAGTTCGGTAATATTGTGACCTGAACAATTTAGCACTTCCAGATTTTCAAAATACTCAATACCTTTAATTGATGATAATTCTACACCG